>NZ_JBBCKX010000007.1:0-222135 GCF_037153115.1 Pantoea sp. USMM079 | reverse complement strand
CTTGGCGGACTGAGTCCGGTGGCGTACCGGACCCACAATCACAATGAGCTGACTTAAGAGTCCAGGTTAAGGGGTTCAGTTCATCCCCCGCCGTTCCGTCAGGCAGACGAACGAAGTGAGGGGACCGCGTCAGCGGCGCGAGGACGCCAGCGCCAAAGCGCCCCCAGCCTGCGTCACCGCCTATTAGTAACAGCAGCGCCTGAAAATAAAATTGCGGAGATAAAAATTAACCTGCATACCCAAGGCACTGCGACAGGTTTAGGTGCAAATTTTTACACCTAACCCTATGCACGAGCCAACAACGCCACCACTTCCTGCACATCTGCGACGTCATCCAACTCCATGCAAATCGCTTCCAGCTGTTCAACCTGCTCAACCGGCAACACGCGCCCCGCTAAGCTACGGTATTTAGCCAGCAGCGCCTCAAGACTTAGCGGATTAGCCGGCGCACCAGACGGTACCGGCACATGCTGCTGCCACTGCTCGCTCTGTTGGGTTTCAATCCGCACCCACGGCTCGTCGTCACGCCCCTGCTGCTCATCAATCACCAGCTCAATCCTCGCCATAAAGGCTTCCACATTTGGATGCAGACGTTTGGCATCATCGTAGCTGGCCAGCTCGGCGGAACCGTACAGCGCACGCGCCGCCAGTGCATACGGCAGGCTCATCTGTGCACTTGCCAGGCTCTGAAGCTCACGTCCGCCACACATCTCCAGCAGGAACGGATTTAATCCCACCAGGATACGTTCAATCTGTGCAGGCTGTACCGAATGCTGCGTCAGCATCAGGTTCAAGGCATCCACCGCAGAATGCGTACCACGACAAGCGGCATACGGCTTGATCGAGCAGCGCGCCAGCTTCCACACCACACCAAGGTCGGCGGTTAATGCAGCGGGTTGCTGTGTTCCAGCGGCCAGGGTTTGCAGGAATCCACCCCACTTCGCTTCAAATACCGCCGAGGGTCCGTTGATACCGCGCTGCGCCAACAAGGCCGCCTGCACGCCACCTTCAGCTGCACGTGCGGCATGCAGCTTTTTGGTGTGCGAGCCGTCGTGAATAAAGCCCCACAGCCCACCGCTAAAGCTGGCGGCAATGCCCATGGCCGACGCGCACTGCTGGCGATCCAGTTGCAGCAGTGAACACACCGCGGCTGCCGCGCCAAACACACCACAGCTGGCGGTGGAGTGCCAGCCTGCACCGTTGTGGGCAGAGTAGCCGCCGCAGGCTTCCAGCACCCGGCGTCCGACGTCATAACCGATCACCATGGCCACCAGCAGCGCCTGACCGTCAACCGGCTGTGTCGCCAAAGGCAGTGCCGCCAGAATGGCGGGAATAACCACCGCGCCAGAGTGATCGCAGCCGCCGGTATCATCCAACTCATACATATGTGCGGCCACGCCATTGAGCCATGCCGCCTGACGCGGATTGACCTGCTGTGTGCTGCCCCACACTTGCGCCTGTTCACGTCCGCCTTCTGCCAGCACCAGCGTCAGGCACTCGCGCCAGATAGGACTGTCGCTGCCCGCCAGTGACGCCCCGAGCGTATCCAGCAGATGGCGCTTCGCCTGTTCGACCAGCGCGTCAGGCAGCTGTTCAAAACGGGTGTCGGCGATAAATGCCGCCAGTTGTTCAAGCGTCGAGGCCATGCGCACCTCCCGTGATGCGAGTAAACACTTCTGCCGGATGGGAAAAATCATTGTCCGGCTGCGTTTGCCAATGCGCGGCAATCTGCTCTCCGGTGGCAATCCACACGTTGTGCTGTTGCAGCGTCTCGATCAGTTCACGCAGCAAGCCAATACGCCCGGCGGTGCCGATGATTTCCGGATGCAGGCGCAGCAGATAACACAGGCCAAAGCGGTGGAAGCCCCGGAAATCCTGCGTCATGTTCGCCAGCGTTTCAGCATAAGGCGCAATCCGCGACTGTCCCGGCGGGATAGCCGGGCTCAGGTTAAAGGCAAAATAGGGTTCATCTTCCAGCGTGTAATGCATCGGCAGTTCCACCAGCCGCGTGCCGGGATGGAAGTAGGGCAGATCGTCGCCGCGCCAGCTTGATGACCAGCGAATACCCTGCTCCACCAGCGCTTCCGCCAGGCCCGGTTTCCACTGTCCTGCTGGGGTGCGGAAACCCTGAATCGGTTTGCCGGTAAACTGTGCCAGCTGGTCGCAGCCGCGCGTCACGCTGGCGATCTGCTGCTCCAGCGACAACGCCGAGAAGTCTTCATGGCGCTCGCCGCTACAGGCAATTTCATGCCCATCGGCCACGATGCGTTTAATCAGCTCCGGTTGCTCTGTCGCCACAATTGCCGGTAAACACCAGCTGGCTTGCAGCTGTTTTTCTGCCAGTAACGCCAGCAAGCGATCCACACCGCGCAGGGTGCCATAACGCCATACCGACAGGGTTTTATCGCGTCCGGCGACGGCAGGTGCCTGGGTCAAAATACCGTGGATATCATTGAAATCGATGGTCAGGATGGCGGCGGACTGGAAGCCCAGCGGCCAGCGGGAAGATTCAGTCATGCTGTTGCTCCTGCAGATACCACTGCGCCACCGCATCACAGCGCGCAAACCACACGTCATCACGCGCCGTCATATGTTCAAACAGCTGCTCCAGCAGCAGGATGCGGCCCGGCTGACCGGAAATTTTCGGGTGGAACAAGGTGGTCAGGCACAAGCCTTCATCCATTGCGCCGTCGAATTCGCGCTGCCAGTTATCACGTGTATGCGCATAGCTGGCAATACGATCGCCGCCTTTCGGGAAGTCAGGCTGGCGCGTATAGGCCAGCGAGGCGTAATCATCCATCTCCCACTTACCGGGGATCTCGACCAGCGGCGTGTGACCCGCCACCGGGATGCTGTAAGGACGATCGTCGCCTCGCATGCTGCTGGAATAAATCACCCCAGCATCACGCAGAATTTGTGGCGTTTCGGCATGCCAGTCACCTGACGGCGTGCGGAAACCGCAGGCGGTGATGCCCAAATGCTGTTTAAAGATTTCAGCGGATTTCGCCATCACGGCACGCTGTTCATCCGGCGAAATCGCCCAGAAAGATTCGTGACGATAGCCGTGATAGGCCACTTCGTGGCCCTGTTCGATAATCGTCTGACACTGCTGCGGCCACTGTTCCACCACCCACGCCGGCACAAAAAATGTGGCGGGAATCTGGAAAGCGCGCAGCAGGTCGAGCAATCGCCCGAGCGCACGGTACGGCCCATACGCACCAAAGGTGAAATATTCTGGCGTTGACCACAGGCTGCCATTCAACATGGCATCGCCGGTGGGACCATCAAGGTCAAACGCCAGCGCCATACAGCCGCGTTTCCCCTGCGGCCAGCGCACTGCGCCCGGTTGTTGCATCGCTACGCTCCTTTAGCCCTGGTTCACGGTCGCCTGAGTCACGCCATTGTCAGCCAGACCCCATTTCGCGAGGATCTTCTGATAGCTGCCATCGGTAATCATCGCGTCAATCGCTGCCTGAACAGCTGTGGTCAATTCACCTGCATCTTTACCAATTGCCATGCCGGTGTACTGGAAGGAGAAGGCTTTATCGAGCGGCTTATATTTACCTTTTTCAAGATCCATGATGTACGGCAGCGTTTCACTCCCCTGCACCACGCCATCCAGACGGTTCTGACGCAGCTGGGTACGCGCATCCGCCGTCCCTTCGGCGCCGACCACAATGATCGCTGGCTTACCGGCAGCTTCGCAGTGCGCTTTAGACCAGTTGGCAATCTCTACCGGGAAAGTGGTACGACGGCTGGTGCCAACCTTCTTACCGCACAGATCCATGGCGCTGTTGATGTCGCTGCGCGCGGCCTGGGTGTAGAACTGCGGACCGGTTTTGAAGTAGTCGATGAAGTTAACCACCTTCTGGCGCTCTTTGGTGTCGGTCATGCCGGACATCACCAAATCAACACGCTTGGTCACCACCGCGTTCACCATCTGCTCAAAGGCGATCTCCTGCCAGTTGATCTTCACGCCCAGCTTGGCCGCAATCGCCTGGCCGAGATCGTAATCCACACCGGTAAGCTGGTTGGTGGCCGGATCTTTAAAATCCATTGGCGGATAGTTCGGCATGATCGCCACAGTCAGGCCTTTCTCTTTAATAGCCGCTGGTACGGCGATATCCGCCCAGGCAGTTGATTGCAGTAACAGCGCGGCACTGATGGCACTCAATAACAGTTTTTTCATGTTTTTCACCCCGGTCACGTTAAAGAAGAATCGCGTTAATAAAGTTTTTCATCCGTGGGTTTTGCGGGTTCAGCAGAATGTCTTCTGGTGCGCCCTGCTCGATAATGCGTCCCTCATCCATAAACACCACCTGATTGGCCACTTCACGGGCAAAGCCCATCTCGTGAGTGACCACCAGCATGGTGGTGCCCTCTTTTGCTAACTGGCGCATCACCGCCAGCACTTCGCCGACCATCTCCGGATCCAGCGCCGAAGTGGGTTCGTCAAACAGCATCAGTTTCGGTTTCATCGCCAGCGCGCGGGCAATCGCCACACGCTGCTGCTGCCCGCCGGACAGTGACTGCGGATAGTCGTGCGCTTTATGCGCCAGACCGACGCGATCCAGCAGCGCCATCGCCTCTTCACTGGCTTCGCGTTTTGGACGCAGCAGGACGCGGCACGGCCCTTCGATAATGTTCTCCAGCGCGGTTTTGTGCGGGAACAGGTTAAAGCGCTGGAACACCATGCCGGTTTGCAGACGCTGACGGGCAATCTGCTTATCGCTCAGCGCATGCAGTTTGTTGCCGGCAATGCGATAGCCCGCTAATTCGTTGTCGACCCAAATGCCACCCTGATCGACCTTCTCCAGCTGGTTGATGCAGCGCAGGAAGGTACTTTTACCGGAGCCGGATGGCCCGAGAATGCACATCACCTCGCCGTAATTCACTTCGAGGCTGACGTCCTTCAGCGCATGGAACTGGTCGAAATATTTGTTCACCTTGACGGCGCGCACGATGTTTCTCATCTCTCTCTCCCAATTACTGACGCTGGCGGTGGCCGCGTGAGAAGAAGCGCTCAAGGCGACTCTGACCAAACGACAGCACGGTGACGATGATCAGGTACCAGATGCCCGCCACGAACAGCAGTTCCATCACGCGCGCATTGGCGAAGTAGATGGTTTGCGTGTTGTAGAGCAGTTCGGAGTACTGGATCATGCTGGCCAGACTGGTGGTTTTGATCATGCTGATGAATTCGTTACCCACCGGCGGCAAAATCACGCGCATCGCCTGCGGCAAAATGATGCGCTGCAGCGCTTGCAGACGCGGCATGCCAATCGCCTTCGCCGCTTCGTACTGTCCGGTATCCACGGACAGCAACCCGGCGCGCACCACTTCGGAGGTATAAGCCCCCTGGTTGATGCTCAGACCCAGCAGTGCCGCGAGGAACGGCGTCATGATGGTGACGGTTTGCACGCTGAACACGCCGGGAATACTGATGGTGGGAAACACCAGCGCGAGGTTGAACCACAGCAGCAGTTGCAGAATCAGCGGCGTGCCACGGAAGATCCAGGCGTAACCCACGGCGATGTAGTGCAGCACCGGATTGGGCGACATATACATAATCGCGGTGATCACGCCGAACAGGATGCCGAGCCCCATCGCCAATACCGACATAATCAGCGTATTCACCACGCCGTTAAGGATTGCCTGGGCAGTAAAGAACTGGCCGACAAACGACCATTCAATGTTGCCGTGGGCGAAGGCGTTCACCAGCAATGCCAGCAGCACCAGGATCACCGCTGAAGCCGTGATGCGGCCGTAATAGCGGCGTGGCACCACCTGATAGCGATCCAGATCGTAATGCATCTGCTCGCGGCTATTTTTCAAGCTGGGTTCAACCGGGGTGGATTGGGACATAGACGTCTCCTCAGGCGCGCGGGCCAGCGTAATCTTCAGTCCAGCGCTGCTGGTCCTGCATCAGGATTTGCAAACGCGCGAGCTGTTCGCGCACGCGGGCTGGTGCGGTACCGCCATAGCCACTGCGTGCCGCCAGTGCCGCTTCCAGCGTCAGGGCACTGCGCACTTCTGGCGTTAAGCGTGCATCAACAGCTTGCAACTGCGCATCGCTCAGGTCGGACAGGCCGCTTTCTTCGCGTTCACACAGCTGCACCAGCTGGCCGGTAATTTCATGGGCTTCACGGAATGGCACGCCGCGCATCGCCAGCCAGTCGGCGACTTCGGTGGCCAGGGTGAAACCGTCCGGTGCCTGTTCGCGCATGACGTCGGTGTTGAATTTCAGCGTCGACATCATGCCGGCCATCGCAGGCAGCACCAGCAGCAGGGTATCCACGGCATCAATCACGTTGCGTTTGTCATCGCTCAGGTCGCGGTTGTAGGAGAGCGGCATGGCTTTCATGGTGGTGAGCAGTGCCATCAGGTTGCCGACCAGACGACCAGAACGACCACGTGTCAGTTCGGCAATGTCCGGGTTTTTCTTCTGCGGCATGATTGAGCTGCCGGTAGCATAGCTGTCATGCAACTCCACCCAGCGGAACTGGCGCGAAGCCCACATGCACACTTCTTCGCACAGGCGCGACAGGTTGATACCGATCATGCTGGTGACGAACAGGAATTCTGCGGCGTAATCGCGGCTGGCCACCGCATCAATCGAGTTTTCGCAGGGTGCGAGGTAAGCCAGATCTTCAGCCGCTTTTTCCGGCTGGCGCGCAATCGCCGATCCGGCCATCGCTGCCGCACCAAGCGGGCAGCGGGCACTGCGGCGATCCCAGTCCTGCATGCGCTCGATATCGCGGGCAAAAGATTGCGCATGGGCCAGCAGTTGATGACCAAACACAATCGGCTGTGCCTGCTGTAAATGGGTAAAGCCTGGCGCCACGCTTTCGGTGTGCTGTGCGGCCTGCTCAACCAAAGATTGCTGCAGTGCCAGTAACGCACTGACCACTTTGCGGCCGTTATCACGCAGGTAGAGGCGCAAATCGTTGACGGTCTGATCGTTACGCGAACGACCTGCACGCAGTTTGCCGCCCAGTGGCCCTAAGCGTTCAGTCAGCGCGCGTTCAATGAAGGTATGGACATCTTCATCAGCAGCAATCGGGTGCAGATTGCCTGCACGATAATCAGCATCCAGCGCATCAATCGCCGCCAGCATAGTATTGAGTTCTTCGCTGCTCAGCAGATCGCCGCGAGCCAGCTCACGGGCATGTGCCCGGCAGCCTGCTAAATCGTAAGGTGCCAGGGCAAAGTAATAATCCGGGCTGCGCGACAGCGCGGTTAAACTGGCCGCCGGTGCCGCTTTAAAGCGCGCACCCCATAACAGTTCGGCATTATCAGACATGCTATTTCCCCTTACAGATACTCGTCAGCGATATGGAAAAGATATGAATAAACCAGCAGTGATAATAAAAACTTATTTCACACTCACACTGGTAAATACGTCATATTTCAGGTTCACTGTACTTTCACCGCAATTATTCCGGAGTTGAATAGCAAAGATGGAAAGTAAAGTTTCCCAGTCTGGAAACAATGCAAATAATCGCGGCGATAATGCGGTTCTGGCACTGAGTAATATCGACTTAAAATTGCTTCGCGTATTTAAATGCGTGGTGGAAGCCGGGGGATTAACCGCTGCCAGCAATGAACTGAATATTGGTTTAGCCGCCATCAGTAAACAGGTTTCCGATCTGGAGATTCGTCTCGGCATGACGTTATGCAGCCGGGGGCGCGAAGGCTTTGAGCTGACGCAGTACGGCATTAATGTCTATCAGGCCACGCTGGAGCTGTTCGTATCGCTGAATCTGTTCCGTGAACGTCTGCACAACAGCCGTAATGAACTGCTGGGCGACATCGCGATTTGCGTGGTGGATAACACCATTTCTGATCCGCATTCCCCGGTCACCGCAGCGGTGCAACAGTTGCACCAGAAAGCACCAAAGGTGCAGATTCGCTTACAGACTGCGCAATTAGATGATATTGAACGCGGGATGAGTGAAGGCCGTTTTCATTGTGGTATTGCGCCGGTTTATGAAATGAAAAGTGATTTTGATTACTTCCCGCTTTATAAAGAATATTCGAAATTATATTGCTCCATGTCACATCCTTTATATTCTGGATCTTGTGATAAGAATATATCGGTGGAAATATTACGTGAGCAGAAAATCATTAATCATTTATATGTCACGCCGCGCGACGACCGTCGCCTCATTCCATTACAGGACAGCGGTGCGCAGGCGGTACAAGTTGAATCCGTCGCCATGCTGATTTTAACCGGGCACTTTATTGGTTATTTACCCGAGCACTATGCCGCGCCCTTTATTGCGCGTGGGCAGCTGTGTGAATTGGGCGATGAATCGGTGCGCCGCGAAAATCCGTTCTGCTTGATGATGAAAAAAGGCCGGAAAATTAATCCGATTATCCGGCTGTTCATGCAATCACTGGGCCTGGCCGAGGCCGAAGAGGCGCACTGAGTTGGTGCAATCACCCCACCACTTTATACATCACCGTGGTGGCATCTAGCGCCCCTTCCGTCGATTCGGCGTACAACGGAATGGAACCCGCAATTTGCCAGTCCATCGATAAGTAAAGCTGCGTAGCCACATCGCCGCTGCGCGTATCCAACACCAGCAGCGTTTTGCCCTGCTCAACCGCTAATTGCTCAGCCTGCTGCATCAGACGACGCGCAATTCTCTGACGTCGGGCACGGGGATGCACCAGCAATTTACTGACCTCCGCACGATGACGCCCATTCGGCATAGCACTAAACCCGATCATCACCGTCGCGACAATCACACCTTGCTGCCATGCCACGAGTAGTTGATTATCGCCGCTTGCCAGGCTGTAGATTTTATCCTGCCAGAAGCGTTCCATCGCTGCGCGATCGCCGGCATCAATAAAACCGACGCTGGCCCCGTCAGCTACGCAACCCTGCAGCACCTCGGTTAACGCGGCTAGCAGGGGCTGTGCCTGAGTGGCACTTAACTGTTCAATTTCAATCATGGTTTGCACACAACCAGAATGTAACGCGCGCCGCCTTCAGGATGCGCCTGGAATGATGATTTGCCGGTGAGATGAAAACGCAGGCAATCCCCCGCCTGCAGCGTCCAGCGCTGATCGTCCATGGTGAACGTCAGCTCGCCAGATTGCAGCCAGATATGCTGTTCCAGCCCCTGTACTGGCGGTGCGTCATAATCGATGCGCGCACCGGGTTGCAACACGCTCTCAACCAACTCGGCCTTGAAATGGCTGGCGGGCGGCGAGACACTGCGACGCAGATAACCGCTGGCATCGTCGCGCCAAACGCTCTGATCACTCGCTTTCAGCAGCAGCGCGGCTTCCTCTTCCACTTCACTTAGCAGGCGTGACATGGTCAAGCCATAGGCGACACATAGTCGGTTAAGCAAAGCGGCTGTGGGGCTGGTCTCCGCCCGTTCAATGCGCGACAATGAAGCCCGGCTGATGCCGGTAGCCATCGCCAGTTCGTCCAGTGACCAGCCACGTTGCACCCGCAATTCGGCTAAACGCGCGGCCAATCGATCTTCGGTATCCGGTACAGACATGTCCACCTCTCATTTATGGGAAATAAATCTCACAAATGAGATATCACCTGATATTGCGCAAAACGTCAAGTTGTACAGAAACAAAAGAGTTGTACAACATAGGCGTGGCGGTTAAGGTGTTGTAATGCAGGTCAGAATTTTCGAGGACGCCATGGCCTTATACAGTATCGGCGATGTTGCCGAACGCTGTGGAATCAACCCGGTAACACTACGCGCCTGGCAGCGCCGTTACGGTTTATTAAAACCCCAGCGTACAGAAGGCGGTCATCGCCAGTTTGATGATGAAGATGTTCAGCGCATTGAGGAGATCAAGCGTTGGATAGAAAGCGGTGTGCCTGTTGGCAAGGTGAAAGCCCTGCTGGAAGGCCAAACCGTTAATGTGCACGATGGCTGGACCGCGCTGCAGGAAGAGCTGATGAGCGTGCTGCGTCACGTTCGTCCGGCTAAATTGCGCACCAAAATTGCCACCATTGGCCGCGAACATCCAGTGGATGCGCTGATCGATCACGTGTTTGTCCCGGTGCGCCAGCGCCTGGGACTGGATCAACATACCGCCCGTACCATGTGCAGCCTGCTGGATGGCGCGCTGATTGATTACGTGGCGTTTTGCCTGGCGGGCGGCCGTAAAAAAGCCGGCAAAGATGCATTGATGATTGGCTGGGGCGTGGAAGATCGCACTCGCCTGTGGCTGGAAGCCTGGCGCTTGTCGCAGCAGGGCTGGCGTATGGATGTCTTAGCCGAGCCGCTGGATATGCCGCGTCCTGAGCTGTTCCCCGGTCAGAATCTGTTTATCTGGACCGGTAAGAAACCGACGCGTCGGCAGCTGGAGCAGTTTGAACACTGGCAGGCACAAGGGTTTGCCACTCACATTCACGATCCCGCCTGACAAAAAATCGCACACACGGCCTTTGCCTCGCCGGGTGTGCGCGTTATCATGCCGCACTCCATGACTCTTCTCAGGTTTCCCTTATGAACTGGAATAAAATTCTCATTGGCTCCCTGTTTGCTGTGATGGCCATTGGCGGTATGGGTGGCATGATGCTGGTAGGCTACAGTCTTATCCTTCCCAGCCACTGAGTTGACGTTGCACGCGTTCTAACACGCGGTCGCAAATCAGTGCCAACAGGGCGACCAGCAGCGCCCCCTGAATCACATAGGCGGTGTTAAAGCCGCTCAGTCCGATAATGACCGGCGATCCCAGGCTTTCTGCGCCCACTGTCGACGCGATGGTCGCGGTGCCGATGCTGATCATCACCGAGGTACGCACGCCTGCCATGATCACCGGTGCGGCCAGCGCCAGCTCAATCTGCCATAAGCGCCGCCATGGCCCCATGCCCAGCCCCACGGCAATTTCCCGGTTGCTGTCCGGCACGCTGTCTAAACCTGCCAGCGTTCCCTGCAAAATAGGCAACAACCCGTAAAGAAACAGCGCCATGATGGCCGGTGTCGCGCCAAAGCCCATCACCGGCACGGCTATCGCCAGCACCGCTACCGGCGGAAAGGTCTGCCCCGCTGCCGCCAGCGTCTCCAGTAACGGCCTGAACGCCCGCCCGGCGCGTCGCGTCGCAAAAACACCACTGCCTACGCCAAAAATAATCGCCAGTGCGCTGCCGCTGATCACCAATGACAGATGTGCGAGGGCCAGCCGCCAGAAGCTCTCTTGCTGATACAACGGACGTTCCAGCTGCGGGAACCAGTGGGCAAACAGCGGTCCGCTGTGCGGCAACCCCCACAGCAGCAGCAGAAACACCGCCAGCAGCCAGTACAGTGGATCGCGCCAGACACGCATCAGATCGCCTCCCGCTGGCGCAGCAGATCGCTGAAGTGCAGGACACCCAACGGCTGTTGATGTTGATCGATCACCGGCAGTTTGTCGGTGCGCCGAGCGATAAACTGTGACAGCGCCTCGCGCAGCGTCAGGTGCGCGGCTATTGGCTCACCGTCCAGCCACTCGCCGCGCCGCGCGGCGCTGCCAGCACGTCCCAATGCCAGCAGTCGCACGCCAAGCTCGCTGCGGCCAAAGAATTCGCGGGCGAAATCCGTGGCAGGCTGCGTCAGCAACTCAATCGGCTTGCCTTGCTGCACGATTTCACCGCCGTCCATCAGCACCAGTTGATCCGCCAGCGTCAGCGCTTCGTCGATGTCGTGCGTCACCAGCACCACCGTGCGTCCTGACAGCTTCTGAATTCGCAGCATCTCCTGTTGCAGTGCCTGGCGGTTCACCGGATCGAGTGCACCGAAGGGCTCATCCATAAGCAACAATTCGGGATCGGCGGCCAGCGCGCGCGCCACGCCAACCCGCTGCTGTTGTCCGCCGGAAAGTTGATGGGGAAAACGCGTCGCCAGATGCGTATCCAGATTGAGCAGCCCCAGCAGCTCCTCTACGCGCTGTTGAATTTTTGCCTGCGGCCAGCCGAGCAGTGACGGTACCGTGGCAATGTTCTTTGCCACGTTCCAGTGCGGGAACAGGCCAATCGACTGGATGGCATAGCCAATACGCCGCCGCAGCGCACGTGCATCCATGCGTTCAATCGGTTCACCGGCAAAGCGGATTTCGCCGCTGTCATGCTCCACCAGCCGGTTGATCATTTTCAGCGTGGTGGATTTGCCCGAGCCGGAGGTGCCGATCAGCACGGTGAAACTGCCCTTCTCAATATGCAAAGTAAGATCGCGCACCGCTGCTTTGCCCGCAAACATTTTGCTTACCTGGTGAAACTCAATCATCGGTTCTCTCCAGCAGTGCCGACAGTAAACGCAATGCGGCATCAAACACCACCGCCAGCGCCACCACCGGAATCACGCCCAGCAACACCAAATCCAGTGCGCTGCTGAGTAATCCCTGAAATACAATGGCGCCAAAGCCACCGGCACCAATCAGCGCCGCGACCACCGCCAGTCCAATGGTTTGCACCACCACCACACGCAAGCCCGAAAGCCACACCGGCAGAGCCAGCGGGAGTTCGGCGTGCCAGAACTGTTGCAGTGCACTCATGCCCATACCGCGTGCGGTTTCGCGCACCTCCTGCGGCACCTGCTGCAACCCCGCCACCACGCTGCGCACCAGCGGCAGCAGCGCATATAGCACCAGCGCAATCAGCGCCGGAGCCAGACCAATACCGCTGATACCCCAACTTGCCAGTACCGGGAAGTGAGCCACCAGCCCCGCCAGCGGCGCAATCAGCAAACCAAACAACGCCACAGAAGGCACGGTCTGGATCAGGTTGAGTACGCTGAAAGCGGCACTTTGCCAGCGCGATCGCCGGGCAATCACCAGGCCGAGCGGCAAACCAATGAATACCGTCGGCAACAGCGTGCCAGCCAGCAACAGCAGATGCTGGCTGAAGGCCGCATCAAACACCGCCGTACGGTTGGCATACTCTTTCATCAGGGAGAGATGGTCGAGGTGACCGCTGAGCAATAACAGTAGCGGAACAATCCAGATTTGCAGATTCAGCAGGATACGCCATGGCGTACTGGCCGTGAGCTGGCGGATAGCCTCAGCGGCCAGCAATAACGCCAGCGCCGCCGCACACCATAAACCACTGCCCAAGGCCGTGCGTGCCAGCGGGCTGCCGCTGTTAGCCAGCTGCGCCGCCGTGTGCCCGCCAATAAAGATCAGCAGCGCAAACAGAATCTCAGCGTCCAGCAATGCCATCACCAGATTGCGACGCCGCGGCTTCCACCATAACCCTTGCCATAACCAGAGTAATGGCAGCAGCAACAGCCAGGATTGCGCCACTTGCCATAACATCAGCGGCTGGCCGGACAGCAGACGGTTGGCGGCGAAACTGAGTAACGGCAAGGTAGCCAGAGCCAGCGTGATCAGCAGCGTTAACACCAGCAGCACCGGCTGCTGGCGCGGTCTGAGTAACAACGACACCGCTTACAGCAACTTATTCTGCTGTAGCCACTGCTTCGCCACCTGGCTGGCATCCTGACCGTCAACCGCAATCTGCGCATTGAGCTGTTGCAGGGTTTTCTCATCCAGCTTACTGAACACCGGCTGCAACCAGTTGCCGATCTCCGGATACTGTTTCAGCACGCTTTCCCGAATCACTGGCGCAGGGGCATAAATTGGCTGCACGCCTTTGGGATCGGTCAGCGTTTGCAAACCGAGCGCCGCCACCGGGCCATCGGTGCCATAGGCCATGGCTGCGTTGACGCCAGAGGTTTGCTGTGCCGCCGCTTTGATGGTTACCGCCGTATCACCGCCCGCCAGCGACAGTAGCTGTGACTGATCCAGCTTGAAGTTGTAGGCTTTTTCAAATGCCGGTAGCGCATCGCTGCGTTCGATAAATTCCGCCGACGCCGCCAGTTTGAAGGTGCCGCCCTTTTTCAGGTAGGCGCTGAGATCGTCGAGGGAGTTAAGGTTATTTTTCTGTGCCACATCGCCGCGCACCGCGATGGTCCAGGTATTGTTGGCGGGCGCAGGGGTTAACCACACCAGATGATTTTTATCCGCATCGAGCTTTTTCACCTTCTCATAGCCCTGCTGCGCATTTTTCCAGGCCGTGTCTTTCTCATCGTTAAAGAAGAACGCGCCATTACCGGTGTATTCCGGATAAATATCCAACTCGCCCGCAGTGATGGCCCCGCGTACCACCTGGGTGGTGCCGAGCTGGATTTTGTTGACGGTTTTTACCCCGTGTTTGTCCAGCACCTGCAGGATGATATTGCCCAGCAGCGAACCTTCGGTATCAATCTTTGAACCGACCTTGACCGGATCGGCCGCATTCGCAGCGCCCACACTCATCGCTAATGCGATCATCCCCAATAAACCCTGCTTAATCATGCCGCTGTCCTCTGCTTATGTTTTCAGTCTGTGACTATCAAGCGTAGCCTGGCGAAACAGTATGGGGGCGGTCAAGCGCCTCAGTTCGAGCTTTTTCTGCTATTTAATGCGCATTTCTTATAACCCATTCGCAGGACTTATAACCAAATGGAATTTTTAATGCGTAAGTACAGGCTTATTCTCATAGTCCCACTCTTTACAATAAAATACATAACATCATGTCCGACTTAGCTTCTCCGGCGCACGTGGCGCTGGCAGGGAATACGCCGACTGGCGAAACCAAATGGATTCGCAGCGCGGCTGACGTATCGAATCTCGTGAATAACAGCAACGAGTCTCGCAGCAATGCGCGCATCGTGGTAGCCATCGCCCTCGGCGGTGTGTTCCTCGATGCCTATGACCTCGGCGCACTCGCCTTTGGTATCAAAGACGTCACACGCGAATTTAATCTTACACCGACCGGCACCGGGATGGTGGCTTCGGCGATTACCTTCGGCGCGATTGTCGGTGCGCTGATTGGCGGTTATCTCACCGATAAAATTGGCCGCTACCGCGTGTTTATGGCGGATATGTTCTTCTTTGTGATTGCCGCCCTCGCCTGCGCCTTTGCCCCTAACGAATATGTGTTAGGCGGTGCGCGCTTTGTGATGGGGCTCGGTGTTGGCATCGATTTGCCGGTCGCCATGGCGTTTCTTGCCGAGTTTTCTAAACTGCGCGGGCAAGGGAATAAAGCGGCCAGCGTGGCGATGTGGTGTCCCACCTGGTATGCAGCAATCAGTATTTCCTACCTGCTGGTGTTGCTGCTGTATGCGGTATTGCCGGAAAGTCACACCGACTGGTTATGGCGGCTGATTCTTGGTTTCGGCGCGGTACCTGCGCTGCTGATTATTGCCATTCGCAGCCGTTATATGAGTGAGTCTCCAGTGTGGGCGGCCAATCAGGGCAACCTGCACGGCGCCGCGCAGATCCTGCAGCGCTCCTACAACATCAATGCCCATGTCGCGGAAGATGCCGAACTGACGCAGGCCAAGCCGGTGCGCAAAGCCAGCTGGCGTAACTATGGTGCGCTGCTGCAAGGGGTTTATCGTCGTCGAACCATACTGGCAACCGTGACGTCCATCGCCTCATCATTTGCTTATAACGCGGTGGCCTTTGGCCTGCCGGTGATCATCTCCAGCTTCTTTGCGCAATCGATGCTGACCACTATTTTGGTGTCGCTGGCGTTGAATCTGCTGTTCGCTTTCGTGGGTGGCTTGCTGGCCGTGCGTCTGGTGCCGCGTCTCGGTGCGTGGAAGATGTCGGTGGCGGGTTACAGCTGTCAGTGCATTGCCCTTCTGGGGTTAGCGCTGATTGGTCGCCCGGAAGGCGGTGAACAAGCGGCACTGGCGATTGCGATGCTGGCGCTGTTCCTGTTTGGTCAGGGGTTCGGTCCGGGCTCACACACCATGACCTTTGCCTCGCTGAGCTACCCTGCTTCACTGCGCGGCGTGGGGGTTGGTTTTAACCAGACGCTGATGCGCGGCAGTTCAACCGTGTCGCTGTTCCTGTTCCCACTACTGGTGGCGGCATTCGGCACCGGCGTGTTCTGGGTGATTTTCCTCGCGCCGCTGATTGGCTTGCTGGCGCTGCTGGCGATCCGCTGGGAGCCCTCAGGCTACGATGTGGATGCGGAAGACTTCACTTAAGACAACAACGCCCCGTTAAGGGGCGTTTTTTATGCGGTCAGGCGGAAATCGCCAAACGTATGGGGAATGCGCGGGAAGGTGTGCAGGAACCAGGGCGTAAATTGTTCGGGTTGATCCAGCATCTCCTGCTGAATCTGCTCAATCGAGCGATAACACCAGGCATCCGCTTCTTCCGGATTCAGGTTGGGTTCAATATCACTGGTGGCGAAGAATACATGGCCATACTCGTGCTCGGTCAGACCGTTGCTTAATGGCAGGTTGTAGCTCAGTTCGAACACCGGCGTCAGCGCTACTTGCATCCCCATCTCTTCACGCAAACGACGTTCAGCGGCATCCCGGGTCGATTCCTGCGGATAAGGGTGGCCGCAGCAGGTGTTGCTCCACAAGCCGCCACAATGATATTTACCGTTTGCACGACGTTGCAGCAGCAGTTCATGGCGCGAATTGAACACGTAGACCGTCACCGCACGATGCAGCAATCCTTTCTCATGTACTTCCAGCTTTTCCATCTTGCCGGTGGGACGATCGAGGTGGTCGACGAGAATAACTTCAATGGCGGGCATGACAACTCCTTCAGATAATTCTCAGCTATTGTACACAACCTCAAAGACTGAAACTGAGGAAATCGCGCACATTCCGTGCGCTTAAGTAGAGAAATTTAAGCTTAGCAGTCATCAGACAAAGCGGTAACGACTCAGGATGTAGAATTCAAATCGGCCAACCATGGGCGCTATAAAGTCGTCCTCGTTATCAGCCAGGATGCGGAGGCGTGCACAGTCCCGGGCCGCCTTGAGTCTGTCGTCGCCACGCCCTGAAACGCTCAATTCCGCCTATGCGCACAGATAAGGCTGCCCTCTCTTAAAGGGCAGCCTGATTTGACTGAGTGATTACCTGACAGGCATTCGCGCTTAAAGCCGCCCCTTCAGTTTTAGCTCGGATTCGATTGTCGTATCGCGGGCAGTTGTATGCCGGCTTGCGCCCCACACTTCATCATATTCATAGCCAGTGAGATCTTTAATCACCACACGCGTTTCAGCATCGCAACCTCTCGCCGTGCCACCCAGTTTGCGGCGCGCCACCTCTTTGATTAGCAACTTATGGCTACGCTGCGTCAGTTTGAATTTAAAGGTCAGCCAGAAGCTCGCCGCCAGCAGTGCCGTGGTGACAAACACCATCAACCCGACAATCGCATGGATGGCGCTCTCCGGTTGCGCACCGTTGCCTTTCACAAAACCACTCTCCTGCAGCACGATGCCAATCATGAAAATGGCGATGGCCACCGAGCTTTTGCGCGTCAACACCATCACCCCGGCAAATATCCCTTCACGCCGCTTACAGGTGACCATCTCATCAATATCGGGAATAAAGCTGTAGATGTTCCACGGAATGTAAAACAGCCCGGCGCGCACGATGCCCAAAAACAGAAAGACTGCGCTGAACAGCAGCGTGGGCACCTGCCATTGCCACAGATACACGGCAAACAGGAACAGGAAGATAGCGACGATACTCAGGTAGGACATACGCAGCGCGTTGGAGGGCGTCATATTAAAGCGGCCAAGCAGCATCATGAAAATGAAAGTGCCGGGAATCGACATAAACATCATGTTACTTAGCAGCAGTGAAGCCAGTGAGGCATCCTGCTTCAGGCCGTAGATCACGAAATAGGTGAACACCGCCAGAAAGGCATCCATCGCGGTGAAGGAGCAGATATAAATCAGCAGATGCTGACGAAAGGCTTTGATTTTGAACGACGATGCCAAATCGACAAACAGATACTTTAGGTGGGCCTTCAGGCTCCCCTGGCGCGCCGAATGTTGCGCCACATCCTCTTCCGGCTGAATATCTTTGGCTTCCCAGGTGGTCAACCAGGTAATAAACACCGCCACGCAGTAAATCACCGAGAAGATGACGCCGGTCAGCGTATAGGTAATGGCGTTGTCTTTGCCGGTATAGGTCATGATGATGCCCGGCACTGAGACGGCAAGGAAACTGCCAAGCGCTGAGAACATCAGGCGCACGCCCGAAAGACGCGTGCGCTCGCTAAAGCGATTGGTCATCTCCGAGGACAAGGTTTCCCACGGCACCAGCACCATTGCCGACAGCAGTTCGATGGTGAGATAAGTGCCGAGATAGTACCAGTAGCCCATATCCGTCACCCACAGCGCGCCATACAGCAGCATTAAGGGAGAGGAGATCAGCAGGAAGAAACGGCGGCGGCCAAATTTTCGCCCCAGCCAGGTATTGCCGAAGTTGTCAGTAATGTAGCCCATGATCGGACTTAATATCGCATCGATGACGCGGGCGATGGCAAATATCGAGCCCGCTTCAAACACCGATAATCCGCAGTAGGTGGTATAGAAAAACAGCAACCAGGTGCCAATCACCGCAAAGGCACCGCCGCCAAAGAGATCCGTCAGGCCGTAGCCGATCGCGACGCCATAACCGACGCGACGTTCTGTAGGTTTAACCATCGATCCGATTCCTGTTCTGGTAGGGTATGTAATAGCGGCAAGGTGCTATGCCCTGCCGCCGTTGTTATCAACAGAATTGGAAATCAACTGAATAAACGAATGCGTTATCCGGCGTTGGCGAGCATCTGTGCTTTCACACACAATTCCGCCGCTTTGAAAGCATGCGTTTGCGTCATCGCATGCTCGGTGCGATGGAGGCAGTCGTTAATCAGCTGTCCAAAGAACGGGAAGCCCACTTCACCGGAAACGGCATAGCGGAACTCTCCTTCTTTGTTCACCAGATACACCACGTCCTGCTCACCGCGTGTGAGATCGGTGTATTTGCGGATCTCGATATAACCGTCCGTGCCGAGCAACGTCATGCGCCCATCACCCCAGGTGGATAAGCCATCCGGCGTAAACCAGTCGCAGCGGAAGTAGCCAGTGGCGCCGTTCTCGCCCGCCAGCATCGCATCGCCAAAGTCCTCAAATTGCGGGTGCTGTGGATGGCGGAAATTCCGCACCTGGCTCGCCACCACCGTGGCGTCGCTGTTGCCGGTGTAGTAGAGGAATTGCTCAATTTGATGGCTGCCGATGTCGCACAAAATGCCGCCGAAATAGCGACGCTGATAGAACCAGTCGGGCCGTCCGGCGCCTTCACGATGTGGACCCGTGCCAAGGGTTTGCACCACCTGGCCGATAGCCCCTTTTTCCACCAATTGCCCGGCAAACACCGCGCTCTCCACGTGCAGACGTTCGCTGTAATACACCGCATATTTGCGCCCGGTTTTAGCGCACATCGCTTTGGCGTCTTCCAGCTGTTCCAGGCTGGTGAGCGGGGCTTTATCCGTGAAGTAATCCTTGCCCGCTGCCATCACTTTCAGCCCCAGCGCACAGCGTTCCGAGGGAATCGCCGCGCCTGCCACCAGTTGTACCTGCGTATCGGCCAGAATGGTCTCCAGCGAATCGGCGATCTGCACCTGCGGGAACTGCTGCACAAACTTATCGACTTTGGCGGCATCGGGATCGTATACCCACTTCAGCGTGGCTCCGGCCTCGGTCAGGCCATTGCACATGCCGTAAATGTGGCCGTGATCCAGTCCTGCCGCCGCAATGATAAATTCCCCTGGCTGCACCACCGGTTGTGGTTTGCCTTTCGGCGCGTAGTTCATGCCATCCTGTTTGTTCATGGTTGTTTCCTCACGCAAAGTTTTTACCCAGTGGGATGTCATCAACATCGGCGAAGTTGTCTACCGAAGCCTGTTTTTCATAGAAGTGCGGCGCATGAGCGATCAGCCCGCCAGTGCGATAAAAAGCATCCTCTTTGGGGATCGGTA
This sequence comes from Pantoea sp. USMM079, assembly GCF_037153115.1. Taxonomy (NCBI): domain Bacteria; kingdom Pseudomonadati; phylum Pseudomonadota; class Gammaproteobacteria; order Enterobacterales; family Erwiniaceae; genus Pantoea; species Pantoea sp. USMM079. The sequence continues at coordinate 202,350 of NZ_JBBCKX010000007.1, read as the reverse complement.
ACGAGACGGTGCTTTTGGTGATGGCCGACTTGTAGATGGCGGTAATCAGTTCCAGCGAGCGTTTGCCCTGCTCACCATCAATCAGCGGTGCACGCTGCTGTTCGATCGCTGAGAAGAAGTCATCGACCTGTCCGGCGTGCAGTGTCCAGGTAAGGGGTGCGGTGCTGGCATGCAGGCGATCCAGCTCCTGCTCCAGCGCCAGATTGTTCTCTTTTTCCGGGAAGCCATTCTCTGCCGCCTGCATGGCGACCGCTTTCCACGGTGCCGAGAGACGCGCTTTTTCTCCCTGCAGCACGATTTTCTGATCTTCACCGTGATGCACAACGGAAGCGGTCAACTGCGCCAGCGTGCCGTTGGGATAGCGGAATATCGCGGCGCTGAGATCTTCCACTTCGGCATTGTCATGTGCCACGTTGCCGATCATCGCCACCACTTCACTGGGCGCACCGAGCATCCACTGCATCGCATCGATGTGGTGGACCGCATGGTTAAGCGTGCAGCCGCCGCCCTCTTTTTCCCAGGTGCCGCGCCACCACAGGTCGTAGTACGAATGGCCACGCCACCAGAATGAATCGATTTGCGCGTGGCAAATTTTGCCCGCCAGGCCCGAATCCACTGCCGCTTTCAACTGCCAGAACGCGTCGGTGAAGCGGTTCTGCGCCACCACTGACAGAATTTTGCCGCTGGCCTTCTGCGCGGCGATCATGGCATCGCACTCTTCCAGCGAGGCCGCCATCGGTTTCTCACACAACACATGCTTGCCCGCCTGCAGGGCCGCAATGGTATTTTCCGCATGCACATAAGGCGGCGTACAGACGTCAACCACGTCGATGTCCGCACCCTCGGCCAGCATCTCGCGGTGATCCTGGTAAACCCGCACATCGTGCAGGCCGTAGCGCTGCAATTTCTCCCGCGCTTTTTCGGGATACACGTCCGCTACCGCGACAATTCTGCCGCGCTCAGGAAACTGCAGAAACGCCTGGATATGTGAATTGGCAATATTGCCCATGCCCACTATCGCAATTTTTAACATCGAGATTCTCCGCCGATAACCGCTGTTGAGGTGTCTGCGAGGAACATAAAAAAGCGCTGCGGGTCGGACAATCTGTTTTTGTGAGAATGCTCGCAGAGCGATACAGGAGTTTGTGAACCAAATGTAAAACCGTCTTAATATCAGTCCACTGCGTCTGCAAAAATTTGCAAAAATTGATTGGGATGGGGATCACACTATGGCCGGCAAGCTCAGGATGGACGAAATTTCAGCAATCACCGGCTACTCGGTGAGTACGGTTTCACGCGTGTTGAGCGGCAAATCCTACACCAGCGAAAAAGCGCGTGAGGCGATAGTCGACTGCGCGCGCAGGCTAGGTGTATTGCAGGAAATGGTGAGTGGTCGCCTGCTGATCAATGAGATTGTGGTGTTTGCCCCAGGGCGCACTTTCACGCCGCGTGGCGATCATTTTTACCATGAAGTGACACGCGGAATCGCGGAGGCCTGCGCGTCGCATGATGTGCATATCAGCTATTGCCCACTGGAGGAACAGCGCGCCGATGTGAAGCTGTTTCTGGAGAAAGCCGGAGCAAAAAACATCAGCGCCATCATCATTATCGGCACCGACGATCAAGCGATCTTCAGCCTGGCGGCGTCACTTGGTAAACCCTGTGTGCTGATCAATTCACGCGATAAAGATATGCGGCTGGATGCGGTGTCACCCGATCATCGGGCGATTGGTTTCAGCGCTATGCAGCATCTGTTTGAGCAAGGCCACCGCCGGGTGTTGACCGTCACCTGCCTGCGACGTGAGACGCTGTTTTTGCGCCTGGAAGGGATCAAAGACGCCTACCGCCATTTTCATATGCCGTTTAATGCCCAGCAGGATTTGATTGTCATCGAAGCCTACTCCTCGCAGGACACCGAGATCGCACTGAATCACTGGCTGGATACGCACCCACGCGATCAGTGGCCTGATGTGATTTTGCCCGGCGGCAAAGGCATTATTACTGGCGTGCAGAATGCACTGCTGTCACGCGGCTTGCGCATTCCCGAAGATATTTCGCTGATGACGACAGATTTAGCCAGCCGGCTGGAAGGATCGCCAGAGATGCCCATCACCGGCTTTGCGGTGCCCTGTCGCGAGCTGGGTTATGAGGCGATCCAACTAATCCAGAACCGCCTCAATCGTCCGAAGTCGTCGATTTACAATCTGTTGTTGCAGGGGAAACTGGTGGATCGCGGCACGGTGGCGAATGCCACCCGTCATGCGGCACGAGAAGAGATCCGCAACGCGTTTCCGTGAGATGCCCTAAAGCAGAAACGCACGTCATCAGAGCATCGTGCCTGTGCACCCAAGCCCAACATCAAAACCTCTGCGCTGATGCTAAACCTTTTGAATTACCAATCCGTTCAAGCCTGAAGCACGGAGCCTTTTCTAACAAACCACACCTAAGCTCAGAAGCAGGCTGGTGCCGCTCAGGGGCAGGCAATCCGCAGCGCCGAACAGAGTGAGTCTGCCAGGAGAGACCGCATGGATGCGGTCGATAGGCTGGGCTGGAACAGGGATGTTCCATCCCAGCCGGTCCGTAAGGCGGACGAATGACGTGAGGGTACCGCGTCAGCGGCGCGAGGACCGCCGGCCCCTGAGCGGCACCAGATTGCGTTATCACCGGTCCGTCAACAGACAGCTTTCAACGCTACAGCAGGTGCGCACTCCTTGCGCACCGTTTTTCTTACAACTTAAAGCTCTGCACCACCAGCTCCAGCTGCACGCTCTGCTCTTCCATGGCGCGCGCGGCAGCCGACACCTGCTCGACCAGCGCGGCATTCTGCTGGGTGCTGCCATCCAGCTGCGTGATTGCCAGATTAACCTGCTCGATGCCCATGCTTTGCTCGCGACTGGCAGACATGATTTCACTCATCAGGGTGGTCACGCTGCTCACGCCCTGCATCAGCTCATCCATGGTTTGACCGGCTTGTTCCACCAGCTGGCTGCCGGTATCGATATTGGCCACCGACTCCTCAATCAGCTTCTTGATCTCACGCGCCGAGTTAGCGGAGCGCTGCGCCAGATTACGCACTTCTGACGCCACCACAGCAAATCCACGCCCCTGCTCACCCGCTCGGGCCGCTTCCACCGCCGCGTTAAGTGCGAGGATATTGGTCTGGAAGGCGATGCTGTCAATCACGCTGATGATATCCACCACTTTACGGGATGAGTGATTAATCGCACCCATGGTGGTGACCACCTGACGCACCACGTCCGTTCCGCGCGCCGCTACCTGCGAGGCACCGTCCGCCAATTGATTGGCGTGGGTAGCATTGTCGGCGTTCTGACGTACCGTGCCGGTCAGCTCTTCCATTGACGCGGCGGTTTCGACAATCGAACTGGCCTGCGATTCAGTGCGCGCAGACAGATCGGCATTGCCGCTGGCAATTTCACGCGAGGCAGAGGTAATCGCCAGTGCGCTGTCGCCGACCTGACGCATCAGCCCCTGCAGATACTCAATAAACTGGTTAAAGCTCTGCGCCACCGCGTTAAATTCCGGGCTGTTGCTGGCAGGCAGACGCTGGGTTAAATCCGCGCCGCCAGTCGACAGCGCTTCGATATTACGGTTCAGCAGGCTAAGACGTTTCATCATGGCGCGCACGAAGCCGAGCAGCACCAGCAGCAGGATCACCGCCAGCGGGATCTGCACCAGGCCCAGGCGAGTCAGCATGCTGTGAGTTTGTGCATCCAACAGGCTGGATGGCACATCGCTGGCGAGATACCACGGGCTACCGGCGATCGCCTGCAAGAACAGCGTGTGCTCGCCATCTTCGCCTTTAAAGGTGGTTTGCGTAGGCTGATGACCCGCCTGGCTCAGCAGACCCTTCAGCGCACCCGCCATCGGCAGCTGCGTATCCGCGAGATTTTCCAGCTTCGGTGCACCTTCCAGCAGTGCGGCGTTGCCCACCACTTTGCCATCCGCTTCAACGATCAACACACGACCGTGAATGGCGTCGCCCATCTGTTTCGCCAGTTGGTTGAAGAAACCGAGCGTTACGTCGATGGTTGATACCCCCCACACCGTGCCATCACGATAAATCGCCATCGCACAGTTGGTACGCGGCTGCGGGCTGGCCGCATCCTGATAGGCTTTAGCCCAGGCACATTGCCCTTTGGCCGCGGCCATACCGTCTTTGTACCACGGCTGCTCCCAGTATTTGTCCGCTGCGTCGGAGTTCCAGTAAGTGTTGACCTGTAACTGGTTGCTGGCGTTACGGGCGAAGAACGAACTGTCTTTTTCCTTCGCCGGATCGCGGCGATTAGGCAGCGGCCAGATACCGCCGCCAAACACGTTGCTGTCCTGATACTGGTTCACCAGCGCAGGCAGCAAGTTGTCGATGGCCGCGCTATCCATCACGCCTGCGGCTTCGGTAATGGCACGTTGCTGCGCCTGCACGCGGTTCATCTGTTCGACAATACGTCCCGCCAGGCCATCCACCTCATAGCGCACTAATCGGCTTTCGTTTTGACTCAACTGCGGTGCCACAAACTGATTGATCACCACCACGGTAACCAGCATCAGTACCACGAAAAATGCGACCAACGTCGCGGTAAAACGAGATTGTGTAGTTTTTAACATCAGTGTGCCCTTACCCTGGTTGGCGAGTTGCCTGATCGAGGTTAACGGCGTGTTACAGAGGAACTTGAGGTGAGCAAGATCACAAAAATGCAAATAGTTGATTTAGGTGATCATTAGGAGGGTGACTAACGTTGCGCTTACTCATCAGAGTGCGGGCAACCGCCCGCAGATCGGGCTATTGCGGCGGCTCCACCACTTCCTGACGCGGCCGAAATACATGGTCGTTGCCTTCCGCCTGCAAGCGCTGCAGCAGCTGTTGTCCACCGCGATCGTCGGCCTGAGCAAACTGACGTTCCGCTTCGGTGATCGGTGTCGCCCACAGCAGATTCGGACGATCGCCATCGCGCTTGGGCAGTCGGAACTGGGCAACTTCCGGTGCTAAGCCATTGGCCAGCAGGAAACTCTCGAAGCCCACCGGCGCCACTTCCGATGCCAGCGTGTGCCCTTCGCCAATCCACGTCAGCCGCGCCCAGGGCAAGTGCGCGAATTCCGCCAGCGCGCTGGCCATCTGCACCGCATTGGCTTCGGTCATCACTTCACCGTCTACTGCCATCGCCAGCTCAACACGGCGGTACTGCGGGGCCAGCTCATCAAACAGGTAATCCACCTGCGGCATGGGCCGAATCCCCATACCCAGCGTGAGAAAAACCCACACGCCATTGTGCCAGTGCTGAGAGATGGCCATTGGCGGCCAGCTCCCTTGATCGATAGCGTAATACTTTACCGACTCACCAAACTGCGCCTGGTAGCACTGCATCAGCTCATGCTGCACAACATCCCATAAATGGCCGTCATGCCAGTCACGCCAGAAGTGGCGCTGCTGCTCGGCGCGTGCATAGTAATCATTGGTGGAAGCGGATCCGAGCGGTGCGGTCAGACGATTCTCTTTGATGCAGCCAGCAGAGAAACTCACCTGCTTATCCTGATACAGACTCCAGCCGGGGATCACCGCCAGCAGTTGGCCGTAGTACCACAGGGCTGCACCGTCATCACTCGGTTCCCACAGAATCTGTAGACCGGCAGGGTCGAGCATCGGCTCGGCTTCTAAGGTGCGGCAATACTCTGCGCTGAGCAGAGGCGCAATGCCCTGCTCCATCGCTTCACGATCTTCACGCGCCGGTGCAGGCAACAGATTGCGCAGCCAGCAGCCGCGCACCGCATACTGACTGCGAAACAGATCGTTGGGCCAGATGTAAAAGTAGGCCGTGCGCGCATCCTGTTCGACGATGGCGGTCAGTGTGTTTTGCTGATTTGGCACCTCAGCAATCAGAGGTTGGTGTGTCATAACGCCTCGACAAAGCCTTGAGGGATCCATTTTCCCTGAGAATAGAGCAGGATCGGCACTCGCACCATGTGACACAAGGGTAAAACTCTCAAAGTGCAGTCAGGAAGCGTGAGAATGACTGATGAATGCCAGCACAACGCCCTGACAAACTTCAAATTAATTCGCGATTCATTTGCCGCCTCGCATGCTATTGTCTGCACATTCCTCCTTACGGAGCTGCTCAGCATGCTGCTGCAAAACCTCGATTTGAACCTGCGCGATGTCGTGATTTTCGCGATTTTAGTGTGGCTGTTTCTTCGCTATACATGGGTGATGTCAGCGCTCACGTTTATGCTCGGTGGTGCGGTGCTATTGGTGTTGTTACCCATCGACATTTACTACAGCTTGCTGCCATTAGCGCTGCTGGGAGTGGGATTAGGGATGCTGCTTCATCATTATCAGCAGCGCCAGCTCACCCTTAAACGTGAAGCCCGCACACCGCGCACCTACACCAAAAAGCAGGACGAGCTGCATTTGTAGCGTTAACGTCCCATGCGTTGCATGGCGCGGGAATAAGCCCCGCGCTGAATTGACCAGCGCAGCAAACCAGCAATCACCGCAATCTCCTTATCAACCCTCCACTGCGTGATCGGACCAATCGGCTGCTGAATCTGCTGTTGTGCCCAATCCGGCAGTAAGCCCATGCCCGCTTTAAGCATCACGTGCATCGCCGGTTTGGCTTGCCAGCTGGGGGCCGGCGCGTTGATCAGTAACTGCATCACTTCCAGCGTACGTTCATCACAGATCAGTTCCGGGCGCATCGCCTGCAGATAATCTTCCACCGCCTGTACCGTTTTGGGCACCTTCTCCGCCCCTAAGGCTTCGGCGATGATCGCCGCTTCTTCGTAATAACGATCCTGCTCGGCCAGCGTGAGCTGTGGATTTTTATAGCGCAGATGCGCGGCGAGGAAGCGGCTGGTTTCGGCGACGTGTACCCAGGTGAGCAGATGCGGATCGCTGGCAGCATAGGGTTGCCCGGCGTTATCAATACCGGTGACGCGCAGATGGATGCGTTTAACGCGTTCAATCAGGATATTGGCGTCCACCGTGTTACCAAAAGTGGTGACGGCGATAAACTGGCTGGTGCGCCGCAGACGGCCCAGCATGTCCTGACGAAAGTTGGAGTGATCCCATACGCCTGCCAGCGCGGCCGGATGCAGCATTTGCAGCATCAAGGCGCTGATGCCACCACATAACATCGAAGGAAAGTCGCCGTGCACGCGCCAGATCACATGGTCAGGGCCAAACAAACCCGGATCGCCCAGCGGCTGCGAAATATCGAATTCGTTGAGTGCGAGGCCGTTAAGACGAAAGACTTGCTGCTGGATACGATTGCGGAGGTTCATGACGTTTGTCGGTTATGCCCGTTGGCAGAATAAGCTCGGGCCTATCATATACTGCCAGGGGTAACGGTGCGATTCATCCTGCGACAAACCGCACCGTTCCACAAAGTGGCGACAACTAACGCTTACAGATAATCAAACTGCCCGTCTTGGGTGCGTACCGAATCGAGGCCAATCATCACGTTGAATTTGCCCGGCTCGGCGACATGCTGCATTTTTTGATTCCAGAATTTCAGTGCATCCACATCAATCTTAAAGCTTACGGTCTGTGACTCGCCCGCTTTCAGCATGATGCGTTTGAAGCCACGCAGCTCCTGTACTGGGCGGCTGATGCTGGCCACCGGATCATTGAGATACATCTGTACCACCGTGGCACCATCACGTTTGCCGGTGTTGGTAACGGTGACACTCGCTTCAACGGATCCATTGCGCGGCATGGTTTTGGCGGACATTTTCACCGGCGAAACGGTGAAAGTGGTGTAGCTCAGACCGTAACCAAACGGATACAGCGGGCCATTCACCGCATCGTAGTAGTGCGAGGTGTACTTGTTCGGCTTCGCGAAGTTGTACGGACGCCCGGTTGGCAAGTGGTTGTAGTAAATCGGCAGCTGGCCTACAGAACGCGGGAAGGACATCGGCAGCTTGCCCGATGGGTTGTAGTCGCCAAACAGTACGTCCGCAATCGCATTCCCCCCTTCAGTGCCGCTGAACCAGGTTTCGAGCATCGCATCAGCCATATGATCTTCGTTGACCACTGTCAGCGGACGACCGTTCATCAACACAATCACCAACGGCTTGCCGGTCGCTTTCAGCGCCGCCAGCAGTTTTTGCTGGCTTGGCGGAATCACCAGGTCACTGCGACTGGAGGCCTCATGCGCCATCCCCTGCGCTTCACCCACAGCGGCGACCACGACATCCGCTTTCTTCGCCTGGGCAACGGCTTCATCAATCAATTCCTGCGGCGAGCGTTTATCCACATTAACCGCCTGTTCGTAGAGGTTGAGGAAGTCCTGAATGCCTTTGTTATCGGTGATGTTGGCCCCTTTGGCATACAGCACGGTGCCTTTGCCCGCCATCGCATTGCGCACGCCCTGCAGCAGCGAAATCGACTGTTTCGCCACGCCCGCGGCTGACCAGCTGCCCATAATGTCACGCTGGCTGTCAGCCAATGGCCCCACCAGCGCCACGGTGGCGTCTTTTTTCAGCGGTAAGGTTTCATGCCAGTTTTTCAGCAGCACGATGCTCTTACGCGCCACGTCACGCGCTTCGGCACGATGCAGACGGCTCTCGGCATTGGTGTCCTGCGGATCGCTGCCTTTCGGCCCTAAATGGCTATAGGGATCGTTAAACAAGCCCATATCATATTTGACGTTCAGCACGTGACGCGCGGCATCGTCGATCTCCGCCATGGTAACGGCGCCACTCTTTACCAGCCCAGGCAAGTATTTGCTGTAGTACTCATCGCTCATACTCATATCGATGCCGGACTTCAGCGCAATACGCACCGCATCCTGCGGATCGCTAGCCACGCCGTGCTTCAGCAACTCTTTGATCGCGCCATGATCGCTGATAGTGATGCCTTTAAATTTCCACTCACCGCGCAGCAGGTCTTTCAGCAACCAACCGTCCGCCGTGGCAGGCGTACCGTTGAGGGAGTTGAGCGCTACCATCACGCCGCCACTGCCGGCATCCAGCGAGGCTTTGTACGGTGGCAAATAGTCCTGGAACAGACGCTGTGGGCTCATATCGACGGTGTTGTAATCACGTCCGCCCTCCACTGCGCCATAGGCAGCGAAGTGCTTCACGCTGGTCATGATCGAATAACGGTCGGCGGCGCTTTTGCCCTGCATGGATTTCACCATCGCGCTGCCCATTTGCGAGGACAGGAAAGTGTCTTCTCCGAAGCCTTCAGACACGCGTCCCCAGCGCGGCTCGCGCGTAACATCCACCATCGGCGCCCAGGTCATATTGAGACCATCGTCGGCGGCTTCATAAGCGGAGATGCGACCGACTTCACCGATCGCATCCAGATCCCAGCTGGCCGCGAGGCCGAGCGGGATCGGGAAAATAGTACGCTGACCGTGCACCACGTCGTAAGCGAAGAACAATGGAATTTTCAGGCGACTCAGTTGCATCACCTGATCCTGCATCGCGCGAATATCCGGACGCGTGACGGTATTGAAGATTGCGCCAACCTGACCGTGCTGGATCATGTCGCGCACTGCCTCCTTCGGCGTGTCTGGCCCCACGCTGATCAAGCGCATCTGCCCGATTTTCTCATCAAGGGTCATTTTGCCGAGCAACTGGTTAACAAAGGCGTCACGCGCCTGTTCAGTCATCGGATGGGGGCCAAACAGGTCATCTGCGAAGGCAGGCTGCATGGCAAGGGAAACAGCGAGGCTAACAGAGCAAATCCATTTCATCAGGTCGGGTTCTCTTAAGTGACTGCGCAATATCGAAATAACCGGGCCAGTGTGCCACAAGTTCAGGATAGCAGGTAGCCACCGATGTCACACCGCGACCATGCCGTTGACGCGTGCTAAAGTAGATGCGCAACGTTAACGACAAGGACAGGTTCATGAATAACAACACCTCACACCCTACACTGCTGGCTGAACTGCGCCGCCTCGTCGGCCCTTCACACCTGTTAACTGAGGCGGAACAAACCGCACGCTATCGTAAGGGTTTCCGCTCCGGTGAAGGCGATGCGCTGGCGGTGGTGTTCCCCGGCTCCTTGCTGGAATTGTGGCGGATATTGCAGGCGCTGGTGCAGGCCGATGCGGTGATTTTGATGCAGGCCGCCAACACCGGCCTGACCGAAGGCTCCACGCCTAACGGCAATGATTACGATCGCCCGGTGGTGATCATCAGTACTTTGCGCCTCGATAAATTGCAGCTGATTGATGGCGGCAATCAGATTCTGGCCTTCCCTGGCAGCACCCTTTATCAGCTGGAAAAAGCCCTTAAGCCGCTGGGACGTGAACCACACTCGGTGATCGGTTCCTCTTGTATCGGCGCGTCGGTCATGGGCGGGATTTGTAATAACTCCGGCGGTTCACTGATCAAACGCGGCCCGGCCTACAGCGAAATGGCGCTTTATGCGCAGATTGATGCCGACGGCAAACTGAAGCTGGTCAATCATCTCGGCATGGATCTCGGCCACTCGCCGGAAGAGATGCTCGGTCGACTGGATGACGATCGCTGGCAGCAGAGCGATGTGCGCTGGGATGAACGTCATGCTTCAGATCATGAATATGCAGAACGCGTGCGCGATATCCATGCGGATACACCCGCTCGCTTTAACGCCGATGAGCGCCGCCTGTTCGAGGCTTCGGGTTGCGCGGGCAAACTGGCGGTATTCGCCGTGCGTCTTGATACCTTCCCCAGCGAACCGAAGCAGCAGGTGTTTTATATCGGTACTAACGATCCGGCGGTATTGGGCGATCTGCGCCGCCATATTCTGGCTGAGTTTAAAAACTTACCGGTAGCGGGCGAATACATGCACCGCGACATTTTTGATATTGCCGAGGTGTACGGCAAAGACACTTTTGTGATGATCGACAAGCTTGGCACCGACAAGATGCCGCTGTTCTTTACGCTGAAAGGTCGTGTGGACGCCTGGCTCGGCAAACTGAGTTTTGTTAAACCGCACTTCACCGATCGCGTATTGCAGCGCATCAGTGGTTGGCTACCTGCCCATCTGCCGAAACGCATGAAGCAGTATCGCGATAAATTTGAGCATCACCTGATGCTGAAGATGTCCGGTGACGGCGTGGCAGAAGCGCAGGAGTATCTGCACGAATACTTCCGCGAAGGCGGTGGTGAGTTCTTTGCCTGTGACGGTCAAGAAGGCGCACATGCCTTCCTGCATCGTTTTGCCGCCGCCGGTGCTGCGGTGCGTTATCACGCAGTGCATGCGGATGAAGTGGAAGATATTCTGGCGCTGGATATCGCGCTGCGCCGCAACGATCAGGATTGGTTTGAGCGCTTACCAGCGGAATTCGATAACGATCTCAGTCATCGCCTTTATTACGGCCACTTCTTCTGCCATGTCTTCCACCAGGATTACATCGTGAAGAAAGGCGTCGATGCGCATGCTTTGAAGGAGAAGATGCTGGCAATACTCAGCGTACGCGGTGCCGAGTATCCGGCTGAGCACAACGTCGGGCATCTGTATCAGGCGAAACCGCAGTTGCAGGCTTTTTATCGTCAGCTCGATCCGACCAATACCTTTAATCCGGGGATTGGTAAAACCAGTAAGCAGAAAGGTTGGGCGGTGAAGGCTTGAATGAATGTGGCCGGATGAACGGCCACATTTATCTTAACTTTTTCAGCACCAGACATTTCAAAATGCCTGGATACTATCAATATTAGAAGGCGTTTTTTGAGACGTGATTCACTTCAAAATTCACGTTAATGATTAAAAATGTAAGGGAAATCACTCAGTAATTTGTTCATTTGTACCTTGTAGTAGCATATTTAACACTCTAAAATACAAATAAATATTATTGTTCATGGATGAAGAAATAAAATGCCAATAAAATATTACATCAAAAATTTCCCTAAGGGTTTTATCATGCTGTTGGCTTACACCTATTATTGGTACAGCGCAGCAGACAACCTCAAACTCAATTGGATGCTACTTTATTTCATAATTGGATGTTTTTTATTTCCCTTATCTAAATTCACCATAGAGAGAGTCGCTTTAAAATACACAACTAGAAAGTTCTGGACTACAGGGTTCTTTGCTGATGATATTGGTAAAAGTGGATTAGTAGCAATATATTGGCTTGTCGTGTTTTTGTTTTTCCCCATATCCTTCGTCATATTTGCCTTTAACTTATCAAGCAAGGCCATGTAGTTGACCTTGCCTTAATAATCTATAGTTTTACAATTTAATTCCAAGCTTCATATTTATGCTATTTACCAAGCTGTCATTCACCATTGCTCCCACAGCAGCCAAAATGAGTGCATAACCTAATATCCCTAGCGGAATGCCGGTAATCACGGCAAACGCGAAAGCAACGGCAGCAGCGGCCACTTTCCCAGCAATCAACGCTTCTAGCTTGATAAAGAAATTTCTCCATGAATTAGTTTCAATCGCTTTTGCAAGTTCAATGATGACACTCACTACGTCAGCAGTGTAACCATAATAGCCCAAGGCCCTATGGTACTGTCTGTATTTATCTGCAATGTAAGAAAATTCTTTTGATTTAATTGAATTAGCTAATGCTAATCGATCTTTCATCCCAAACTTATTGATTAATGAGTTCGAATACTTATTCATAGCCCGATTGGCAGACTCAACACTTCGGATTCGCTTGCCTCTTACCAGCCCTGCATATTCTTGTGCTTGTTTTGCGGCCCGCTCACCGAGTTTGCCTGCAACTTCCTTGTAAAAATCAGTTGTAATTCTTACGGCATTAATCAAGTCTGGTTCTGAAGGTTTTTGTTTGTTGTACATATCAATAAGCGCTAATTCCATCTGCGCCTTACCTGTTACCTGTCTTGCCTTAGTAATGCTAATGCCAGATTGAGTCGAATTCGCTAGTCTGGCATTTTTCGCAATAATTCTTCTAAGTTCAATTTTTCGGCTTTCAGAAGCATCAAATCCATAGGGTACATAACCACCAGGTGCGTCTCTGTTGTTGGAGACATCACGGCCTTTTGGAGTTGGTGCCAGATACCCAATGACAACACCATATGCATCTCCAGAAATTTGTGTATCGATGCCAATTACTCTTCCATCTGAATCTAAAAAATAACCAATAATGTGCGATGTATCGATCCCAGCCAATCGTGCCATTTTAGCAGCAACGTCTTTGTTAACCGGTGTTCCTTGTGTGTTAGAAAGCCCATTACCTGATGAACTTCCTTTACCACCAGAGTTACCGGTACTGCCACTATAACCAGCGCTATTTCCGCGTTCAGAACTCCATGAGGTACCATCACCAACTGGCATATATAGCTCCTTGTATTTAAAATCCCTTAAGCACCGGAAATTATGATTACATCCAATTATCCGGTGCTTTAAATTGCTATATTATGCATCTTTGATCAAGCATCCAATTCGCCCTCCCCGATTAAAGTAGCTTTTAATTAATTTATTGAGATCCACTTCCAAAAAAAATAGACACTCTACAGCTCTCTCTATCAGGCATTCACTTATGAAATAATCTTTATCAACCTTGTCACAATAACACTGACATCTAACAACTCAGTAATATATATGTTGTAAGGTTGTTAGTTTTCATCATCATTTAGAACAGGCTAATAACTTTAATGTCAATTGGTAAAACCAGTGAAAGGAAGGGAGAGGCGGTTAGATAGCTTATAATTTACATTGGCTTTAAGTTGTTTGCCAAAAGGGCATGATGCGCAAGGCCATAACTCCCGGCACTAAACACAAAAGAAAAAGGCTGCCATTCCAAAAATGACAGCCTTTAACGAAACTGGCCTAAACTGACTCACTCTCGGCGATAAACTACATCGCTACGAGTCAATACAATTATGGCAGTTGCTCGCCTTCATCCTGCGCTGCGGCAGGCATGGCACGACGTTCAATGATCATCGTCTGCGGTGTGGACAGCACAATGCCCTCTTTGCGCAGGCGCGTCAGAATATCGAACAGCAGGTCACTCTTAGCGCTGGAGATCTGACGCTGGCCCGCCACGTTGCCGGTGACGCTCAACACGATGCCCGCAGAGGTCAAATCCTTAAATGAGACGGATGGCTCAGGCGTTTCCAGAATACGCTCGTTCTCCTGGTAAACCTCCAGCAGAATCTCACGCACGCGCACCGGATCAATATCCAGCGGGAAGGTCAACATAATGGTCACAACACCCTGTGCATTGCCCATGGTGGCGTTACGCACGTTCTGTGAGATGAACTGTGAGTTCGGCACAATCACCGTGGATTTATCACTCAGCTGAATCTCGGTGGCACGCACATTGATACGGCGAATATCCCCTTCAATGCCGCTGATACTCACCAGATCGCCCACTTTTACCGGGCGCTCGGTTAACAGAATCAAACCGGAGATAAAGTTCTTCACGATCTCTTGTAAGCCGAAACCGATACCGACCGACAAGGCACTGACGATCCACGCCAGTTTGTTCCACTGCAGGCCCATGATCGACAGCGTCAGCAGAATGATCAGCACATAGCCGATATTGCTGAACAGCGTTACCAGCGACACGCGCATGCCCACGTCCATGGTGGTTTTGGGCAGGAAATCTTTATCCAGCCAGCGACGCACCGAACGTAGCACGTAGATGCCCACCACCAGACACAGAATGGCATTCACCATATGCGCCGGCACGATGTTCAACGACTCCAGCCCTTTGCCGCCCCAGAACTCAATCACTTTCTGAATCAGCTCGATCGGCGTTGAAGAGGCGAAGGTGCCGTTTAGCAGCGCCAGCACCACAATACCGATCAGTGCGGTTTTACCAACTGCGCCCAGCAGCGTAGCCGCCTGCTGCAGATGACGCTCATCAATGTTTAATGAGGTCTGCAGACGTTTGCCGGTGGCATTGTTGGTGGAGAACAGGCTTTCACAGCCGTCGTTGATCAAATGGCTGAGGAAATAGAACGAGCCAAACAGAATGCCGCACCAAATCACCTCATAACCGAGGAATCGGGCCAGCGTGACATAACCGATGATCAACGAAATCAGAATCGCCAGCGCGGTCAGGGTCAACGCCAGCTGAACCAGCCCAACGATAGTGGGACGCGCTTCCGGCGGATTCCCCTCTTGCGCCAGGCGACGGCGCACGCGGTTGGTACGCATGCTAATCGCCAGGCCGGTGGTACCGATCAGCAGCGCCGTCAGGCCGTTGGCGAAGATGGTGGTGTTCAGGCTGGTGCCGACGCTGTAGTTAAAGGACTCTGCGGTCTGGAAAATAAACACCAGCGCAGCGGTAATCGGCGGGAACGGCTTCAGCGCCTGCGCGACTTCATTGGAGATGCTTGGCAATCGCCAGCTCGGACGGCGCGTCGACAGGAAAGCTCGGCCCAAACCGGCGATCAAACCGCAATAGACGCTGAGTTGTACCAGACGCTCAACAAAATCCTGCACGTCAGTCGAGACTTCATCACGGCGGGTAAACGCCAGCGCGATAAAGTTAAAGGTCAGCACCACCGCGGCCAAGGTGGTCAGCGCAATCGCTGCCGCCAGGAAACT
This sequence comes from Pantoea sp. USMM079, assembly GCF_037153115.1. NCBI lineage: Bacteria > Pseudomonadati > Pseudomonadota > Gammaproteobacteria > Enterobacterales > Erwiniaceae > Pantoea > Pantoea sp. USMM079. The sequence goes on along the minus strand of NZ_JBBCKX010000007.1, from coordinate 186,875 downwards.
ACGGCGCAAACGCCCTTCCGGCATTTTGTGGATGCTCACCCAGGCGAGAAACTCTTCGCTGTAACGACGCCCCAGCGTCATCACCAGCATGGCCGCAATCAACCAGCCGATAGTGCCAAAGCGCCAGCCAGGCTCCCAGGAGAGTGCAGCGGTGTCCTGCAATTCAGCGATAAAGTCGCTGATTTTCTCGCCATCTAAATCCTGACGGCTGACCATGGGCGCCCAAAAGCGCGGACCCAGGATGCTACCAGAGTTCAGCGCCAGCTGGCTCTTCAACTGGTCACGGCGCAGGTTGACGATCTGGGAGGAAAGCACCAGCGCGCCATTTTTAATGCCATCGGCCTGCTTGATTTGATCGTCCAGTTTACTTTTCTGGCTCTCCAGCGAGGCGCGTTTGCGCGTCACTTCCGGCGTTTCTTTCACGCCACTGTCCGGTTTCGGTGCCGGACCCAGTACCGCTAGCTGCGCATCCAGTTGCTGACGCTGCGGGATCAGCGCCTGGCCTAAAGTTTCTGCGTTACCGGATAGCTCCAGCGCCATCTCATTGAGCTGGTTGAGCTGACTCTCATTGGTATCGCCTGACACCTGGCCTTTAATCTTGTCGAGGATTTTCTGCATTTTCGGCAGCTCAACCGCAGGATTGACCTTTGGTGCGGCGTCCTCTTGCTGAGCCGCGGCGGCAGTGTTGTCATCCGCGTAGCTCAGTGCCGGGCTTAACAGCACCAGCAGCAGTATAAATGGGGTAAATAGCGAACGAAGCTTGTACATATGAGTGAGATTCCAGCGCAATGACAGCCGATAAATGCCAGTTAACTTTAGATGGCGGCCAGTGTAGAGCGTAGCCGAAGCGGAAACTATAGGAATGAAGCGCGAAAACATTGGTGCTGACGATTAGGGATTTTTTTGGTCATTCGGGAGGACTTATCCCGCCAATCGGAAGCACTCACAGACGCACAATCCATTGTGCATCTGTGAAGGGAAACAGACGTCGTGATTACTCGTTGCTGGCCGTTTGCGACGATTTCTGCTTCTTGTAGGCCAGCGCCGCTGCCGGAACCGGTGCCGCTTTGCCGGTTTCCAGCCAGTCGCGCAGACGGTTGGCATCGGCAAAGTGGGTGTACTTGCCAAACGCATCCAGTACCACCAGCGCCACCGGACGGTTATTGATCACCGTGCGCATCACCAGGCAGTGGCCGGCTTCATCGGTATAACCGGTTTTAGTCAATGCGATACGCCAGTCGTTTTTGTACACCAGGTGATTGGTATTACGGAACGGCAGCGCATAGTTCGGATGCTTAAACACCGCCGTATCCTCTTTGGTGGTGCTCAGTTCACCAATCAACGGATATTGACGCGTGGCTTTTGCCAGCTTGATCAAGTCTTCCGCATTGGAGACGTTGTGAATCGACAAACCTGTCGGTTCAACATAGTGGGTATGCGTCATGCCCAGCGCACGCGCTTTGGCATTCATCGCGCGGATAAAGGCGTCATAGCCACCTGGATAGTGATGCGCCAGGCTGGCGGCAGCACGGTTTTCCGATGACATCAGCGCCAGCAGCAGCATATTGCGGCGGCTGATTTCACTGTTCAATTTGACGCGCGAGAACACACCGCGCATCTCTGGCGTGTGGCTGATATCCACCGACAGCATCTCGTCCATCGGCAGTTTCGCATCCAGCACCACCATTGCAGTCATCAGCTTGGTGAGTGACGCGATAGGCCGCACACGATCCGGATGGCTGGAGAACAGCACTTTATTGGTTTCAAGATCGACAATCATGGCACTGCCGGAGGCGATTTGCGGTTGGGCAATCGGCGCCAGATTAGACAGCGCAGCAGGCGCGGCCAGTGCCGGAGTGACAGCTGCCGGTGCGGCGACAAACAGCGCCAGCGACAGCAAGGAAATACGCATTTTTACAGACATCGTGTCAAAAAAATCCGGTAAGGAGTTTTGCGCCGTGTTTAAGACACAGGCCGCGCGCATCAAACCAGACGGGATGCGGGCTGGCAGCAGCATAATACGCGCTTATCTGCGAAATTTCTTAGGTAGATTGTTTCTGAGCGTTAAAAAAACGGGAGACCTAATGGCCTCCCGTTCACGGTGTCGTTGCAGGTTAGAACAATCGTGGTCCGTAACCCCACAACACCACGGTCAGTGCCAGCAGCACTTCAAACACCAGCACACCAATCGCCAGTGTCGATCCTGAGAAGCGCATGCTCTCTTCACGATCAATATTGAGGAACACCGGAATGCCGACGTACAGCAGATAACCGGTATAGAGTAACGCCACTGCGCCGACCAACACGCACAGCCACACCAGCGGATAAAGTGCCACCAGCCCACTAATAAATAACGGGGTAGCGACATAGCCAGCAAACACGGTACAGCGCTGAATGCTGGGACGCTGCGGATAATCGCGCGCCATCCAATGAATGACGCGGCCCATCACCGCCACGCCGCCTAAGATAATCAGATAGAAAAGAATGCCGAGACCGATGCCGGTCAGCAGGTTGAGTTGCACGAACTGCCCTTCGCCCAGATTCCAGCCCAGTTGTGTGGTACCGATAAAGGCACAGATCACCGGGATCGCTGCCATCATCAAAACATGGTGGGTGTAGTGGTGCGAAACGCTCTCGTTTTCTTGCTTGATATCGCGCATTTCCTGGTTAGGATGCGCCAGAAGACCCCAGACATGATTCATAAAATCACTCCTCTGATGCGACGGGCTGCCACTTCAGCGATCAGGCTGTCTCACTCAGGCAGCTTCCCTTCAAGTATAATCGGCGCGGCTGTTTTTGCGGACAGCGGCACAAAAAAAGCCGCTGGCGTATAAACTGTTACCTGAATCACTCGCGACAGGGAGGAAAATTTGCATCTCGATATCAATGGATTAATTACGCAGTACGGCTATCTGGCGTTGCTGATTGGCTGTATCGCGGAAGGGGAAACTTTTACCCTGCTGGGCGGCGTGGCGGCGCATGAAGGCCTGCTGCACTTCACCGGCGTGGTGCTGGCCGCGATGGTGGGAGGAATTATCGGCGATCAGCTGCTGTTCTGGCTGGGCCGTCGCTACGGTACGCGCATTCTGCGCCGTTTCCGTAAACATGAAGATACCATTCGTAAAGCCAATCGCCTGATTCAGAAGCGCCCGAGTCTGTTTGTGATTGGCGTGCGCTTTATGTATGGCTTCCGCATTATTGGCCCGATCATCATCGGTACCAGCCGGTTAAAACCGCTGCGCTTCTTTGTGCTCAACGTGATAGGCGCCGCGCTCTGGTCGCTGATCTTTGTCACCCTGGGTTACTTCGCCGGGGAGATCATTACTCCGTGGCTGCATAAACTCGACCAGCATCTTAAACATTTGCTGTGGCTGGTGGCGGCGATTGTGTTCGGCATCGCGCTGCGTTACGTGATTCGCCGCTGGAACCGCCGCCGGGCGGATTAGTGGTGATAACCTTTAAACTGTGGGTTGGCCAACATAAAGCCACCGTCAACAATAAACGATTGTCCGGTGGTATAGGTCGCCCATTCCGAACACAACCACGCGACTAAACTTGCCACTTCACGCGTATCGCCGGGCCGTCCAATCGGAATTTCCGGCATACGTGTGCTGCGCGCCTGATCGTCAGTCAGATGGTTCATCGCAGTAGCAATCGCGCCCGGTGCAACCGCATTCACCAGAATGTGATGGGGCAACAAACTCAGCGCCATCGATTTGGTCAGACCGCCGAGCGCATGTTTCGCCGCGGTGTAAGCGGTGGCATCCGGCAATGGAGTGTGTTCATGCACTGAAGTGATGTTAATGATGCGCCCGCCATCGCCCTGATCGACCATATGGCGAGCGGCGATCTGTCCGCAGATAAATGAACCATCCACATCGACGCTGAACGTTTTGCGCCAATCTTCAAAGGTGACGTCGAGAAAATCGGCTTTCATCATCACGCCCGCATTGTTGACCAATACGTCAATGCGACCCAGTGAATTGATGAGCTGCGCCAGTTGCTTGCCCCCTTCTTGCGGATCAGAGAGATCCAGCTGTCGCACCTGTGCGGTTTGCCCTTTGCTTTCGACCAGTCGCGCTGTTTCCTGCGCCCCCGCTTCATCTGAGCGCCAGGTGATCCCTAACGTGTAGCCCGCTTCAGCCAGCATGACGGCACAGCTGCGGCCAATGCCGGAATCGGATGCGGTAACCACGGCCACTTTCTGTTTGCCCAGTGCCATAACATTCTCCTGCGTGATGGGTGTCCTCACAGTATAGAAGTTATCGATCTGTGCCTCGGATCAGCCGAAAAAACCCTTTCGTCTATAGTTAACAATCAGATGCAGTCAAGGAGGCAGGATGAGCAAAATTAAACGCAGAATTGATGATCACGGCGTGATTGGGGATTTACGGACCTGTGCATTGATCGCCAATGAGGGCACCATCGATTATCTCTGCTGGCCGGAGCTGGATAGCCCGTCCGTGTTTGCTGCGTTGCTGGATGGCGATGATGCCGGTCTGTTCTCACTGGCACCCGACTGGAAAAATGCGCGCCAGCAGCAGCTCTATCTGCCGGACACCAATATTTTACAGACGCGCTGGTTGGGCGATGCGGGCGTGGCGGAGATCACCGATTACATGCCGATCTGCGACCAGCCCAATAAAGTGCCGCGACTGGTACGTCGGATCAAAATGGTGCGCGGCTCGGCCACCTTCAATTTGCTGTGCGCCCCGCGCCATGATTATGCCCGTGCTGAAACCCATACCGAACTGCGCCCCGGTGGCGTGGCCTTTCTTGCTGAAGGCCAGCCCGCGTTACGGCTGAGTGCTACGGTGGTGATGACCCGTGAAAACCACAGTGCAGTTGCCGAATTTACCCTCAAAGCCGGGGAATCTGCTGAGTTTGTATTTGGCAGCGATGACGATCCCTTCGTGGCGGAGATTGCCACTGAACAGTGCTTCAGTGACACACTGGCCTACTGGCGGCGCTGGAGCAGCCACAGTACGTATCGCGGACGCTGGCAGGAAATGGTGACGCGATCCGCACTGGCACTCAAACTACTTACCTCGAAACAGCACGGTTCGATTGCGGCTGCAGCGACCTTTGGTTTGCCGGAAGAGTTAGGCGGCGAGCGCAATTGGGATTATCGCGCCTCGTGGATTCGGGATGCCTCCTTCAGCATGTATGCGCTGATGCGGCTGGGTTATGTGGAAGAAGCGCGAGACTTTACCCATTGGGTGGGGCGCTGCGTCGAGCACAGTCATGACGACACGCCACATCTGCAGGTGATGTATCGCCTGGACAGCGGCACCGAACTGCATGAAACCGAGTTGCTCAATCTTTCCGGCTATGCCAACTCGCGCCCGGTGCGCATCGGCAATGATGCGTGGCGGCAGACCCAGCTGGATATTTACGGCGAACTGATGGATGCCATTTACCTTGCCAATAAATACGGTGAAGCCATTTCACAACGTGGCTGGCGGCATGTGTCCGACATGATTGATTATGTCTGCGGCAACTGGAACCAGCCCGATGCCGGTATCTGGGAGATGCGCGGTGAGCCGGAGCACTTTCTGCATTCGCGCCTGATGTGCTGGGTGGCGTTGGATCGCGCCCTGCGTCTCGGTCTGAAGCGTTCGTTGCCAATGCCGTATGAGCGCTGGGATCGTGTGCGCAGTGAAATTCGCGACGACATCTGGAAAAACTTCTGGAACCCGGAACTGGGCCATTTCACCGCCACACGCGGCGGCAAGTTCCTGGACGCATCCATGCTGTTGATGCCGCTGGTGCGCTTTGTCAGCTCCACCGATCCTGACTGGATCGCCACCCTTGACGCGATTAAAACCCACCTGGTGAGCGACGGTTTAGTGCGCCGCTATAACATTAGCGAAACGCCTGCCGATGCCTTAACCGGGGGTGAAGGTTCCTTTGCCGCCTGTTCCTTCTGGTATGTGGAGTGTCTGGCGCGGGCCGGGCGCGTGCATGAGGCGCATTTTGAGTTTGAAAAGCTGCTGAGCTATGCCAATCCCCTGGGATTGTACGCCGAGGAATTTACTACGCATGGCGAAGCGCTGGGGAATATGCCGCAGGCGCTGTCGCATCTGGCGTTAATCAGTGCCGCTTTTTTCCTCAATCGTAAATTGAGTAATGAAGTGACGCTGTGGCAGCCTTAAGAAAATTCACATTTTGGGCGGTACGGCAACGAGATGGGTCGGGAAATGCCCACTAATTAAGTAAAGTATCATCAGCCATTGAAAATCCTGATTCCCATCACTGCGCCTATGCACATATAATGCGCACCGGGTCATTGAGACCAAGATGGATTCGACACACTGACAAGCCTGAAACACGGCTATAACGACTTGAAAAACATGAAAAAGAGCATTCGCGCGTTCGCTTCACTTGCTTTAGTACTGGCGGCGTTCAGCCAGTCGGCATTCGCAGTAGTGTATCCGCTGCCAGCGGCTAACAGCCGTTTGATCGGCGAAAACCTTGAAATCACTGTGCCTGATGACAGCCGACTTCCGCTGGAAGCCTTCGCTGCTCAGTACCAGATGGGCCTCAGCAACATGCTGGAAGCCAATCCGGGCGTTGATGTTTATCTGCCAAAAGCGGGCACCAAAATGGTGATCCCTCAGCAGCTGATTCTGCCTGACGCCCCGCGCGAAGGCATCGTGATCAACAGCGCGGAAATGCGTCTTTACTATTATCCGAAAGGCACCAAAACCGTGGTTGTGCTGCCAATCGGTATCGGCGAATTGGGCAAAGACACGCCAGTGAACTGGACTACGACGGTTCAGCGTAAAAAAGCCGGTCCAACCTGGACGCCGACCAAAGCGATGCACGCAGAATACGCATCACGTGGCGAAAGCATTCCAGCGGTATTCCCGGCAGGTCCGGATAACCCGATGGGCCTGTATGCGCTGTATATCGGCCGCCTGTACGCAGTTCACGGTACTAACGCCAACTTCGGTATCGGTTTACGCGTGAGCCACGGCTGTGTGCGTCTGCGTGCTGACGACATCAAATGGCTGTTCGACAACGTGCCGGTTGGTACTCGCGTACAGTTTATCGATCAGCCGGTGAAAGCCACCGTTGAGCCAGATGGTTCTCGCTATGTAGAAGTGCACAACCCACTCTCTACTACCGAAGAGCAGTTCAACTCACGTGAAGTGGTGCCGATTACGCTGACCGCTGCGGTAACCAAAGTGATTGCCGATGGCAGCACTAACCAGGATGTAGTCAACAACGCTATCCAGGCACGTAACGGTATGCCGACTAAAATCAACGGTCCGCAGGGTGAAGTGATGCCTGCGCCGGTGCCGGTTCAGGAATCTTCTGACGCCACGCCAAAAGAAGAGCCGATGACCCCGCAGGGCGCCAGCGCCGTTGCACCGCAGAGTGATGTGGCTCCGGCTGCTCAGCCTGCACCAGCGACCGGCAACAGCCTGTAATCGCTGACTCGCCATACAGTAAAAAGCCAGCCCATTGCGGCTGGTTTTTTTATGGGCGCAAAAACGTATTACCCGACTCGACTGACCACAAGATTGTGACTTATGTGGTCGGTCTGATCTGTTACCTGTGTGCCCGGCAGTCCCTTGATGCGCGCCTGGATGTCTGGGCATCATTCCCGCCGCCGTCTCAGCGCCAGCCAGCCCGCCACCAGGGTAAACACAAGCACCACAATCACCAACAGTAAGAAACCGTGCGGATTATTTGCCAGCGGAATCCCGCCCACGTTCATACCGAAAAAGCCGGCAATGATGTTAATCGGCAGCGCCAGCACGGTGATCACCGTCAGTAAAAACAGCGTGCGGTTACTCTGCTCCATCAAACTCGCGGCAATCTCTTCCTGCAACAAGCGAATGCGTTCCATCAGTCCCGCCAGGTCATTCAATGCCACGCTGAACTCTTCCGTAAAGATGCGCAATTCACTGAGCGGTTCGCGCTTAAGCCACTTTGGTGGCCGATTTAAAAAACGAAATAGCGCGGCGGGTTCCGGTGCCAGCAAACGCTGCACACGCAGTAGCATACGGCGCAAATGGCCCAACTCACTGCGGTTGGTTTTAATCGCTGCACTGAGCAAACGCTCTTCAATGGCATCCACCGCCTGACTGGAGCGACGCACCACTTGCTCCAATTGCGCTTCCTGCTCACCCAGCAACCACAACAGCATCGCATCCGGCTCGGCGAACGGGAGACGATCAATTTGCTGATGCATGCGTTCAATCATTCCCACCGGGCGGTAACGCGCGGTGACAATGGTGTGCGCACAGCACCAAATCCACAACGTCGCGTTCTGTGTGCTGCGCTCTTCTTTGCTGAACGTCACATCATTGAGCACCGCCAGCAGCGCATCGTTTTGATGGGCCAAACGTGTGCGCGGTGAAGCAGAATGGATCTCATCGAAAAAATCATCGTCTACACTAAAGTGGTCCTGAACCCAGCGCTCGGCACGGGCATGATTCAGGTTGATGTGTAGCCAAAGAAAATAGGATTCCGGCAAATTTTGCTGCGCGAGCTGCGAAGCTTCACGCGCGTTGAGCCGCTGTGGCGGTGCTTCCGGCGTGAACAGATACCCATGGATAAGTCCGGCCACTTCATTATTGAAGTCCGGCAATGAGGCAAGCGGCAAGACAGGCTGGAGCATGGCAGCGTGAGGATCCCGAAGCGGTCAGATCCACAGACTGCGACAGCCGTGTTACAGCAAGATGACAGAGCGTGATCGCGATCATCATTCTGTCATACAAACCACGTATCACACTGCGGGTAACGGATGCCAATCGAGCATCGTCAATCCACACCGGGGTGTGTTATGGCTGAAAACAGTTTACCTGCATCTACATCAACATCATCGTCCCAAAACGGACGCCCGAATCTTAACCAGGGCAACGGAAAAATCTCACGCATCATCTTCCTGATCCTGCTGTGCGGCGGCCTGCTGTTCACCGCCATCAACCTGTTTAATGACGTGGAGGAGACCGGCGCGCCGGTCACCAGCTATACGCCATTCCTGTTGCTGGGCGTGGCATTAGTGATTGCGCTCGGCTTTGAGTTTGTTAACGGCTTCCACGATACCGCCAATGCGGTCGCTACCGTGATTTACACCCATTCGCTGTCGCCGGGTGTGGCCGTGGTGTGGTCTGGCTTCTGTAACTTCCTTGGCGTGTTGCTCTCAAGCGGCGTGGTGGCGTTTGGCATTATCTCACTGCTGCCGGTGGAGCTGATTCTGCAGGCAGGCAGCGGCAACGGCTTCGCCATGGTGTATGCGCTGCTGTTCTCGGCCATCATCTGGAACCTCGGCACCTGGTATTTCGGCCTGCCAGCCTCCTCTTCGCATACGCTGATCGGTTCGATCATCGGCGTGGGCGTGGCGAATGCCCTGCTGCACGGTCGTAGTGGTACCAGCGGTGTGGATTGGGATCAGGCGATCAAAGTGGGTTACGCCCTGCTGCTGTCGCCGATTGTCGGCTTTATCTGTGCGGCGCTCCTGCTGCTGGCGATGAAGGCCTTTATCCGCAACCGCCAGCTGTATGAAGCACCAAAGGGCAATCAGCCTCCACCGGCATGGATTCGCGGCCTGCTGATCCTGACCTGTACCGGCGTCTCTTTCGCTCACGGCTCAAACGACGGTCAGAAAGGCATGGGCCTCATCATGCTGATTCTGGTCGGCACCATGCCGATTGCCTACGCCCTGAACCGTTCACTGCCGCCGGATCAAATCCCGCGCGTGGCCGCGTTAACTCAGGTCACTGAACAGCAACTGCTAACGCTGCAACCGGCACCGGCTGCGATGCCCGCACCGCGTGAAGTACTGACCGAGTTTGTGCGCACCAGCCAGAACCGCCCTCAGGTACTCCCTGCCCTTGGCATGATGCTGGGCGATATCGGCGATCAGATCCGCCGTTATGGTGCGGTGGAAAATATCCCTGCCCAGGCAGTGACCAACACCCGTAACGATATGTATCTTGCCTCCGAAACCATCAAACATCTGCAATCGGCCAAAGTCGCGCTGCCGGAAGAGATTGCCAGCAATCTTACTGCGGTGAAAAAAGAGCTGGATGCCGCCACGCGCTTCATCCCGATGTGGGTGAAAGTGGTGGTCGCGATTGCCCTTGGCCTTGGCACCATGGTGGGCTGGCGTCGCATTGTGGTCACCGTCGGTGAGCGTATCGGTAAAACTCATCTGACCTACGCACAGGGTGCCAGTGCGGAGCTGGTGGCGATGGCGACCATCGGCGCAGCGGATGTCTTCGGCTTGCCGGTTTCCACTACGCACGTGCTGTCATCAGGCGTAGCGGGTTCAATGGCCGCCAACAAATCGGGTCTGCAGCTCTCAACGATTCGTAACCTCGCGCTGGCGTGGGTACTGACGCTGCCGGTCTCGGTCTTACTTTCAGGGCTGCTTTACGCTCTGTTTATTCATCTGTAACGGGGAAAAGTCATGGCGACACACGACAATAGCTTCCACAGCGAGACCTTTAATGCGCGTCTGCTGCAGGAGTTTTACGACAGCTACGACGAAGAGCTGGAAATGGAGCTGGACGATCTACGCTTCAATGATAATGGTGATCCACAGCAGGAAGGCGATAAGGCCTTTCGCCGCCGCTACTTCCGTGAGCTGCTGCATCTGCAGGGCGAGCTGGTGAAGTTGCAGGATTGGGTGATGCGTACCGGACATCGCGTGGTGATTTTGTTTGAAGGCCGTGATGCCGCCGGGAAAGGCGGGGTGATCAAACGTATCACCCAGCGTTTAAACCCGCGCACCTGTCGCGTCGCCGCCCTGCCCGCACCGAACGATCGTGAGAAAACACAGTGGTATTTCCAGCGCTACATCGCTCACTTGCCTGCAGCCGGTGAAATTGTGATGTTTGACCGCAGCTGGTACAACCGCGCAGGCGTTGAGCGCGTGATGGGCTTCTGTAACGAAGCCGAAGTGGAAGAGTTTTACCGCAGCGTGCCGGAATTCGAAAAAATGCTGACCCGCAGCGGCATTCAGATCATCAAATACTGGTTCTCGATTACCGATGAAGAGCAGGAGCTGCGCTTCCTGAGCCGCATCCACGATCCGCTGAAACAGTGGAAATTGAGCCCGATGGACCTCGAAAGTCGTCGTCGCTGGGAAGATTACACCGAAGCGAAAGAAGAGATGCTGGAGCGCACCCATATTCCTGAAGCGCCATGGTGGGTAGTGCAAGGTGTGGATAAGAAACGTGCGCGCCTGAACTGCATCAGCCATCTGCTGCAACAGGTGCCCTACGAAGAGAGCGAGAGCAAAACCATTATGTTACCGACGCGCGAACGTCATGAAGATTATCGCCGCGCGCCAGTTCCTGAAAATATGGTGGTTCCAGAGAAGTATTAATTAACAGTTTGCACGGCTGCCTGGCGGCCGTGCTGCTGTTGCAGACGCAACGTAATGGCAAATGCGCCGAGCACCATCAGGGCCGCCGCCAGATACACCGACTGCATCCCCCAATGACCAATCAGCAACCCCGCCACCGGCCCCGTCAATCCCAGCCCTAAATCGAGAAACGCCGAATACGTCCCCAACGCCGATCCCTGATCCTGTTGCTGCACGCGTTTAACGGCTTCCACACCCAGCGCCGGGAACACCAGCGAGAAACCACCGCCGGTCAGGAACGCGCCGATATCCACCAGCCAGCTGCTGTCGGCCTGCCAGATTAACAGCAGACCGGCACACTCCAGCACAAACGACACCAGCGACACTTTCAACCCGCCAAAACGGGTGATATAGCGGCCACCGGCCAGTCGCACCAGTACAAAGCCCAGGCTGAACAAGGTCAGGGCAAAGGCGGCACCGCTCCAGTCGCGGCTGGCAAAATAGAGCGTGATAAACGTCGAGATGACGCCGAAGCCGATGGTGCCGAAGCCCAGTGCCAGCCCGAACAGCCAGACGCGGCTGACCACGCGATGAAAAGGAATACGCACGCCCGCTGTGACGCTGACCGCCGCCTTACGACTCGCCATGCAGAAACCAATCACGCCCATCAACGCCACGAGTCCGGCAAACCCGCTGATGCCGAACATTTGATTGAGCAGCACTCCGAGCGGTGCGCCTATCGCCATCGCAAAGTAGGTGGCAACGCCATTCCAGGAGATCACACGCGCCGTCTGCAGCGGTCCGACAAGGTTCATCCCCCACAGTGTCGAACCCGTGCTGCTAAAGCTTTCTCCCACGCCCAAAAACAGCCTACCCACCGCTAAAAGCGCCAGACTCAGCATGGGTGTTGCGGTAAACAACGCGGCGAGAAGAGAGAGCACGCCGCTCATGCCGCAGCACACCAATCCCATCATCACCACGCGTTTTGGGCCATAGCGATCGGCCAGGCGGCCCGAATGCGGACGACTGAGCAGCGTGGCGAAGTACTGCAGGCTGATGATCAGCCCGGCGATGAACGAGCTGAAACCCAGCTGGTTATGCACAAATCCCGGCAGCACCGCGAGCGGCAGCCCTACTGAGAGATAGCAGAAGAAGGTGAAGACAATAACGGAAATGATGCGTTTATTTAACTGAGCATGACTCAGTACAGCGGCGTCAGACATAAGTGATGGCATTACAAATGAATGTGAAACGCTACTATAGCGCAATTAGCGTTGAGCTTGAACCTGACTTTACCTGGAACTGTGTCATGGCTTAATTCTGTATATTTCTATTATCGCTTTTATTGAAATATCGCCCCGGTAATTTCACTTTCCATTAATAATCAAACTTAATTCAATTTCATTTATGCATTGTTCTGACAAATCCGAAAAAAAACAATAATCGGAAAACGATTAACCAAAAACATTCCATTAAAAGAGCAGCAAAACCAACTGTTAATCCCTTCAGGTCGAATGAGTGCAGAGAGAGACGCGCGCAATCATTCACATTAAGACATAGATCCCGCCCCTGATTGCCTTTAGGTTACAGATTATTCAATCAAACTTTGATCGTTACTTTCGGTGCATAATCCACACGATGACGTGGAACCCGCATACCTGATTAAACCCATCTCTAACCTCTGTTCATTCTGTTCCCTACCGACCAGGAGAGATTATGAAGATAATCACCAGTGGAAGCGGATATCCTGAAAAAAGAAATATCATCACCAACCCACACAATAATTATATTGATTGTCGAAAAAAGAATATCTACTTCTATTTAAATGCCGTCAGAGCAAGAATCTTACATAAAAATAAACAATTTATTTTTCTCCCGCTCCCCGGCTTGCTGCCACATGATGCGGATGTCATTCACCTCTTCAACGAAGTGGCCGACACCAAAAGGAACTGGATCGCCACTTTTGAAACCGAAATCCCGCGCGTACTGCCGGTGCCAGGAGTGGCGAAGTTCGACAATCCTCAACTGAAGTCGCAACTGCAATTAATCGCCAGAACGGAATGCCTGACGTTGATTGCCATCTCGCAATCGACGCTTAACATCCAGCTGAAGCTGCTCGACGCCTTTCCCGCGATCAAAGCCGCCGTCAGACACAAGCTTCACGTCCTGCATCCGCCGCAGCCGCTGCTGTGCGTCAAACCGCGTCTGATCTCGCCGGGAGAAATTCGTTTCATCTTTATCGGCAATGAGTTCTATCGCAAAGGCGGCGCGGAAGTGGTGCTGGCTATCTCCCAATTAACTGAAGAGGATGTGTTCACTCGCGGTCAGATTCAGGTGACGCTAATCGGTGACATCACGCAACGGCATAATATCGCCCACCGACATTTTCAGGATGATGAGGCGTTCTACTCGCGCATTGAACACCTCATCAAAATCTCGCCGCACATTCAGCATTTCACCACCCTGCCCAACAATCAGGTGCTGACCTTGCTGCAGCATTCGCACGTGGGATTGCTGCCCAGCTGGCAGGATACCTACGGCTTCTCGGTGCTGGAGATGCAAGCGAGTGGCTGTCCGGTGATCACCACCAATGTCCGTGCTTTGCCGGAGATCAATCCACCCGGTACAGGGTGGCTTATCCAGCAGCCGATCAATGACGAATATGAGTATGTGGTTGATTCTGAGGAGAGCAAACTGCAGATACGCCGACAAATCGTGCAACAGCTTAAGGCGCATATTATTGATATTTTGCGTAATCCGGGCGTGATCACGCAATACTCTGCGCAATCACTGAAGCGAATTGCTGAGCAGCACGATCCGGGAAAATTCAGCGAGCAACTTGCTCACTTCTATTCAGCCAGCAAGCAGATGCACTACACAACGGCGTTTAAATGAGGAAGGGTTAAACCGGTGCGGTTAACTGAAGGGCGTGGCGCTCAATTGCCGTGGCAATCTCAGCAGATACGCGCAGAGTGCGGATTTCACTGAACAGCCCATCGGCTTCGTTATAGGCTTTACGCAGATAACCGAGCCACTGTTTGATGCGGGCGACGTGATACATGCCGGTATCGCCCTGCTTTTCCAACTGCGTGTACTTCAGCAGCAGTTCGACCACATTCGGCCACGGCATCGGCGCTTCGTTGTATTTCACCACACGGCCGAGGTTCGGGATGTTGAGCGCACCGCGCCCCAGCATCACCGCGTCGCAACCGGTGATGCGCAGACAGTCTTGCGCATCCTGCCAGCTCCAGATCTCACCGTTGGCGATCACCGGAATCGACAGACGCTGGCGAATTTCACCAATCGCCTGCCAGTTGATGCTCTCAGCGCGGTAGCCATCTTCTTTGGTGCGGCCGTGCACCACCAGTTCGCTGGCCCCGGCCTGCTGCACCGCGTCGGCAATTTCAAAGCGGCGCTCTCCCGAATCCCATCCCAGACGCACTTTCACCGTGACGGGAAGATGATCGGGCACGGCTTCGCGCATCGCTTTCGCGCCGCGATAAATCAGCTCAGGATCCTTGAGTAAGGTGGCGCCGCCGCCGCTGCCGTTCACCAGTTTTGATGGACAGCCGCAGTTGAGATCGACGCCCCAGGAGCCGAGTTCTACCGCACGCGCGGCGTTTTCTGCCAGCCACTCAGGATATTGTCCGAGTAGCTGCATCCGCACGCGCGTACCGGAAGCCGTTCGGCTACTGTTGTGCAGCTCGGGACACAAACGGTAGAAGGATTTTACTGGCAGCAGCTGATCGACCACGCGTAAAAACTCTGTAACGCACAGATCATAATCATTTACCCCGGAGAGCAGTTCGCGTACCAGCGAATCCAGCACGCCCTCCATCGGCGCCAGTAATACCCTCATCGCGTTAGATGTTCCCGCTCTTTTTCGCTGCCGGACGACGACGACCGCTGTTGGCGGCTGGCGCGTTTTGAGCGGCACTGCTGCCCTGACGACGTGCAGGACGCGCTTCGCCCTGTGGACGTGCACCATTGCCACCCTGTGGACGCTGACCGTTGCCACTGTGCGGACGAGAGACGTTACCGCCCTGCCCACGTCCCTGGCCACCCTGACCACGGCCCTGGCCGCGACCCTGCTGCTGGCGACCGTTCTGGATCGGTTCCGCTTTGATGCTAGGGTCCACTTCGAAACCTTCCAGCTCAATGCGCGGAATTTCACGCTTCAGCAAACGCTCAATATCACGCAGCAGTTTGTGTTCATCGACACACACCAGTGACAGCGCGGCGCCGGTTGCCGCAGCACGGCCGGTACGACCAATACGGTGCACATAATCTTCCGCCACGTTTGGCAGCTCGTAGTTCACCACGTGTGGTAATTCTTCGATGTCCAGACCACGCGCGGCGATATCCGTTGCCACCAGCACACGAATGCCACCGGATTTAAAGTCAGCTAACGCACGGGTACGCGCGCCCTGGCTTTTGTTACCGTGGATTGCCGCTGCGGTGATGCCATCTTTGTTCAGCTGTTCAGCCAGATGGTTGGCGCCGTGTTTGGTACGGGTGAACACCAGCACTTGCTGCCAGTTGTCGCGACCAATCATCAGCGACAGCAGTTCCCGCTTACGCTTCTTATCAACGAAGTGTACTTGCTGTGAAACTTGCTCAGAGGCGGTGTTACGACGCGCCACTTCAACCTGCTCTGGGTTGGTCAGCAGTTTTTCCGCCAGGGTTTTGATCTCATCAGAGAAGGTGGCAGAGAACAGCAGGTTCTGACGTTTTGCCGGCAGACGCGCCAGTACACGGCGAATGTCGTGGATGAAGCCCATATCGAGCATGCGATCCGCTTCATCCAGCACCAGAATTTCAACCTGTGACAGATCAACCGCATTTTGATGTGCCAGATCCAGCAGACGGCCTGGCGTCGCCACCAGCACATCCACACCCCCGCGCAGTTTCATCATCTGCGGGTTGATGCTCACGCCACCGAAGACAACCAGTGAGCGGATATTAAGATACTGACTGTATTCACGAACGTTCTCGCCCACCTGCGCCGCCAGTTCACGGGTTGGGGTGAGGATGAGTGCACGCACCGGACGGCGACCACGCGCCGTGCTCGGATTGGCAGAAAGACGCTGCAACAGTGGCAGCGTGAAACCGGCGGTTTTACCGGTACCGGTTTGGGCGCTCGCCAGCAGGTCACGGCCCGCCAGCACCACGGGAATGGCCTGACGCTGAATCGGCGTCGGTTCCTGGTAGCCTTGTTCCGCTACCGCACGCAAAATATCGGCACTTAAGCCGAGAGAGTCAAATGACATGCAGGTGTATTACTCCGAACCGCCCTGTTCGCCGTCAGCGATGTAGTTTTCAGGGGGTATATGACGCAAGCCTGGTGGGCTCACGTGTGAAAAGGGCACAAACTACCATGCGTAAGGGCGGGAGTTTAGCAGGTTTCCGCTGCCACCGCGACTGACAATAGTCACGGCGCTGTAACATGATGTTGGTAGTCTTCCCGTCGTGGCACGAGTCGCGCCGTTGCTCTCTGCGCCCGTAATTGCGCTGCGCATAAAAAAGGAGCCGCATGGGGCTCCTTTCGGTTCGCAACTGAGCTTTCGCTTAGCTGCGCTTTTTCTCCACGCGATGCGCGGGTTCTTTCGCCAGCAAGGATACCAGCGCCGGACCCACCAACATCACCACGCCCAGGCAACCGATCAACAGGTTGTTGTGGATGAAGCGGGAGATCAGGAACAGCGTCAGCATCGCTGCGCCGAAGTAGTACGTTGTTGTGACTTCTTCCAGCGCGTCACCCATGCGACGCAAACGGGCACTACGCTGCAGAGCCAGCATGGCGATAAACACCACTGCATAAGCTGCTACCAGGGTACTGCTCACTTCAACCAGCGCCTTGTGTTTCCAGCCCCAAACCAGCGCGGCGATCACCAGCAGGTGCATCGCAATATGCAAACAGGTTTGACCGGTAACGATCTGAACACGATTAGACCATTTCATTCTCTTCTCCTGGCAGACCCAACAGGTCGCCCAAGTGTATCTGGCTGCGGCCAGACGGATTTCCTCAATGTAAAGCAAATCTCGGATAACGCCCTAATTTTCTGCGCCCTTCACCACCCATTTGTGACAAAGACTACACTTTGTGCTGTTGATGATGAAAAGGAGCGCGTCGAAGTATGCCACAAAACACGCAAGGATTTTCATTTAAAGTCCTGACGATCAATACCCACAAGGGGTTCACCAGCTTTAACCGTCGCTTTATCCTGCCGGAATTGCGTGACGCAGTCCGCGCCACCTCGGCGGATATTGTCTTCCTGCAAGAGGTGATGGGCACCCACGCTATCCATTCACTGCACATTGAGAACTGGCCGGAAAACTCTCATTACGAGTATCTGGCCGATACCATGTGGCATGATTTTGCCTATGGCCGTAACGCAGTTTATCCCGAGGGACATCACGGGAACGCGATATTGTCACGTTTCCCCATTATTGAATATGAAAATCTCGATATTTCTGTGGCGGGAAGTGAAAAGCGCGGCATGTTGCACTGTCAGATTCGCCTGCCGGATCGCCCCGATCCGCTGCATGTGATCTGTGTGCATTTAGGGCTCAAAGCGCAGCATCGCCAGGCGCAGATGAAGATGATGAGCGATCGCATCAATGCCCTGCCGCACGATGCGCCGCTGGTGGTGGCCGGAGATTTCAACGACTGGCAGGTGCACGCCAACCGCTTCCTGAAACGCAGCGCGGGTTTACAGGAAGTGTTCAGCCTGAAAAACGGTCGCCCGGCGCGGACTTTTCCAGCCCGTTTTCCGCTGCTGCGACTGGATCGTATCTATATCCGTAACGCCACCGTAAGCCAGCCATGGGCGCTGCCGGTCAAACCCTGGTCACACCTTTCCGATCATGCCCCTTTGGCGGTGGAGATTTTCCTATGAATTTTAGCTGGCGTGAGGGCAATCAGTTGCGGTTGCTGGAGAACGGCGAGCAGTTCTTTCCCTGCGTTTCAGCAGCCATTCAGCGTGCCGAGCGTTCGTTGCTGCTGGAGACGTTTATTCTGTTTGAAGACGACGTCGGCAACGCGCTGCATAGCGATCTGCTGGCGGCGGCGCAGCGTGGCGTGAAAGTCGAAGTGATGGTGGATGGCTATGGTTCACACGATCTCTCCGACGCCTTTGTGAACACGCTGACGGAAGCCGGGGTGCGTTTTCTCTATTACGATCCGCGCCCGCTGGTGCTGGGCATGCGCACCAACGTGTTCCGTCGTCTGCATCGTAAAATCGTGGTGGTCGATGATGCCCTCGCCTTTGTGGGCGGCATCAACTTCTCTGCAGAGCACAATACCGATTACGGCCCGGAGGCGAAGCAGGATTATGCGGTCGAGGTGACGGGGCCGGTGGTGCTGGATATTGCTCGCTATGTACAGCAGGCCATCGGTAGCAAGCAGACCACGCGACGCTGGTGGGGAGGACGTTCACAGCGGTTGGCGGTTAATGCGATGCCCGGTGAGGCGCAGGTGTTGTTTGTTTATCGCGACAATGACGACCATCGCGACGACATTGAGCAGCACTATCTCGATATGCTGCGCAAGGCCAAACAGGATGTCATCATCGCTAATGCCTATTTCTTCCCTGGCTATCGCCTGTTACGTGAAATGCGCAGTGCCGCACAGCGTGGCGTGCGTGTACGGCTGATCGTGCAGGGTGAACCGGATATGCCGATTGTTAAAGTGGGCGCCGAGATGCTCTATAACTATCTGGTGGATGCCGGGGTTGAGGTCTACGAATATTGCCGCCGCCCGTTGCACGGCAAGATTGCGGTGCAGGATCAGCACTGGGCCACAGTAGGCTCCAGCAATCTCGACCCACTGAGTTTATCGCTCAATCTGGAAGCCAATCTCATCGTGCACGATCGCACTTTCAATCAGACGCTGCGTGACAATCTGGAAACCCTGCTTCAGCACGATTGTGTGCGTGTGCAGGATGACAAATTGCCGCCGCGCACCTGGTGGCATCTCACCAAAAGTGTGATTGTGTTCCATTTCCTGCGTCACTTCCCGGCCATTGCCGGTTGGTTGCCCGCGCATACGCCACTGCTGGCGCAGGTTGATCCCCCGGTGCAACCGGAAATGGAAACCCAGGATCGGGTCGAAACCGGCAATGAAGGAGCGAAACCCTGATGAGCAAAAAACATTCGCGCTGGCAGTGGGCCAAGAAAATCCTCACCTGGCTGTTCTTTATTGCGGTGATCGTACTGCTGGTGATCTACGCGCGCAAAGTGAACTGGCAGGACGTGTATCAGGTGATCGTCGGCTACAACCGCTATGTGGTGCTGGGCGCAGCGGCGCTGGTGGTGGTCAGCTATCTCACCTATGGCGTGTATGACTTAATCGGTCGCGCCTACTGTGGACACAAGCTGGCGAAGCGTCAGGTGATGCTGGTGTCGTTTATCTGCTACGCCTTTAACCTGACGCTCAGCACCTGGGTCGGCGGCGTGGCGATGCGCTATCGCCTCTATTCCCGCCTCGGCCTGCCCGGTGGCACCATTACGCGCATTTTTTCCATGAGTATTGCCACCAACTGGCTGGGCTATCTCCTGCTGGCGGGCGTGGTGTTTGTCGCCGGCATGGTGCCGATTCCGCCGCGCTGGTTTATTGGCGAAAACACTTTGCGCATTATTGGTGCCGTGCTGTTAGTGCTGGTGGCGATTTATTTGTGGGCCTGCGCCTTTGCGAAAAAACGTCGCTGGACGATAAAGGGGCAACATTTACAGCTGCCGTCGCTGCGCATGGCGCTGATTCAGTTTACCGTCTCCAGCGCGAACTGGCTGGTGATGGGCACCATTATCTGGCTGCTGCTGGCGCGTCAGGTGGATTATCCGCAGGTACTGGGAGTGTTACTGATCAGCAGTATTGCTGGGGTGATCATTCATATTCCGGCGGGCATCGGGGTGCTTGAAGCGGTATTTCTGGCGCTGCTGGCTGGCGAGCATGTTTCGCACGGCACCATCATTGCCGCCCTGCTGGCCTATCGCGTGCTGTACTTTATTTTGCCGCTGCTGCTGGCGCTGGTGTTGTATCTAATGCTGGAGAGTCGCGCAAAACATCTGCGGCAGAAGAATGAACAGAAGATGGCCAAATCGGACGCGGGATAATCGGGGAGAAATTACTCACGCGCGGTGGGCGCCCTCAATGGCGCCCCAACAAAATTCTGTACAGATTGAAAGGATCTACGTTGTGGCGCGCGGACCAAAATCCATTGTGCCCCCTACAAGCATCCTGTTCGGATGTTGCAGGAGGCGCATTGATACCAGCCAGAAGCGGTGCTGCAGAGTTAACGGCGGTTGCCGAAAATACGCAGCAGCATCAGGAACAGGTTGATGAAGTCGAGATACAGCGTCAATGCCCCCATGATTGAGTAGCGACGCAGATTCTCTTTGTCATTAACGTTGATGGTTTCACCAATCGATTTCAGTTTCTGGGTGTCATAAGCAGTCAGACCGACAAACACCACTACGCCGATATAGGTGATCGCCCACATCAGCGCCGGGCTTTTCAGCCAGAAGTTCACCAGTGACGCCAGCACAATACCAATCAGCGCCATAAACAGCAGGCTGCCAAAGCGGCTGAGATCGCGCTTGGTGGTGTAACCGTAGAAGCTCATGGCACCGAACATGCCCGCTGTCACGAAGAAGGTGCTGGCGATAGAGGAATAGGTGTAGACGAGGAAAATACTCGCCAGCGTCAGGCCCGTTAGCGCTGAATAGAGCATAAACAGCCCGGTGGCTAAGGTACTGCTCAGACGATGCACCATGCCCGACAGCACAAAGACTACCGCCAGCTGCACAATGATCAGCCCGAAGAAGGTGATGCGATTTGCAAACACCAGCTCCATCACCGCCGGCGTGCGCGCTGCAAACCAGGAGACAAAAGCTGTCAACAGCAAACCACATGTCATCCAGCCATAGACCTGCGCCATATATGTCTGCAGCCCGGTTGACGCCTGCTGCACGATTGAATCATTACGTGGATATCGGTCCATGATGCACCTCTTTAAGTTAGACAAACGCTCTAAGTGTGGAGTCTACACCGCATTGCGTCAACGGCGCGTCAAGCACTGCTGATATCGGCCATTTACGCGCTGGGCAAACCAGGCGGTGGTCAGATTGCGGGTAATTTTCGGGCTCTCCAGTTTAATGCCCGGCAGCATCTCGCGCGGCAGGCGTTTACCGGCCATTTTATCAGCCAGAATAAACGTCTGCTTCCAGAGCGTGCTGCTGCTGAAGCTTTCCGTATCGCCCTTCTCCAGGTCGCGACGAATTTCCCGATTGCTCATATCCAGTTGCTTGCTCAGCGTGCGCACCGCTAATTCGGTGGAACCCGCTTGCTCGCTGCCGTACATAATCAGATCACCATCCAGCGCCAGTTTAATGCCGCTGGCGCGCGCTACGGCTGCCTGAAAAGCGGCGTTGCGGCTGGCGTACCAACCGGCATTGAAATCGGCAAAACGGTACAGCATCTGGCTGTAATCCGCCGGATAGCCGAGCAAATGCAGTGTACCGAAATAGATGCCGCCACGACGCGTGAAGACTTCACGCCGAATCGAGCCATCAATTGAATACGGATAACCTTTGGCATGCGCTTCGGCAAATTCAATGCTGACCTGCATCGGGCCGCCGGTGTGAATCGGATTGAGATTGCCAAACAGCTTCTGCCCCATCGGCACCATATCGATGAAATCATCGAAAATTGCGCTCAGCTCTTTCTCACTGCGCACCTTATCCAGTCGCGCGGCGTAGCTTTCCCCGGTGGGCGATTTAATCAGTAAGGCGGTGCGCACTAAGAAGGCGGGAACGTGCACTTTGGCGGCGCGGCGGTCAATTTCACCCCAGGCTATTTTGGGTAAACCGGGCACCGGCGCATCGGCACTGAAATTGGACTCCTGATCGGTGACCGCGATCACCGCACAGACGTTACTGGCGCTGGGATCGATCTGCTGGACGCGAAACGCGGTGTAGATGTCGTCCGCCCAGGCGCTTTTTTGGCTGACATCGCTCGGCAGTAACTTTTGAATCTGAGATTTGACGTCGGCAGGTTGCCGCGCGGGGGCCTGCGGTTCTTTTTTGGTACTACATCCCGCCAGTACCAGCGCGGTGAGCAGCGCCGCGCCTTTGAGCATTTTAGTGGTATTCATCTTGTTCCCTGACAGGCCAGCAAAACCCGTACCTTAACGTTTTCAACTCGCTACGGCTATCAGAGCAGGTCGGTTTTACGCGCTACTTCCAGCGTTCGGCGGCTTGATGGTCGCTGTCGCGCGCATCGACCCAACGATCGCCCTGTTCGGTGGCTTCACGCTTCCAGAACGGCGCACGGGTTTTCAGGTAATCCATGATGAACTCGGTAGCAGCAAATGCGCTACTGCGATGGGCGCTGCTGACGCCAACAAACACAATTTCATCACCAGGGAACAGTTCGCCCACGCGATGGATCACCGTCACCTGCTGCAACGCCCAGCGCTGACGCGCCTCTTCGACTATTTCCGCCAGCGCTTTTTCCGTCATACCCGGATAGTGTTCCAGGGTTAGAGCGGCCACGCTGTCACCGAGATTGTGATTGCGCACTTTGCCGGTAAAGGTGACCACCGCGCCATCACTGTCATGCGCGGCGAGTTGGCGATACTCTTCGCCGACATCGAAAGGTGCAACGCCGACGCGAATACGTGTGCTCATGCTTATCCTCCGGTGACCGGCGGGAAGAACGCCACTTCATCACCCGCACGCAGCGGATGGCTCATCGGCACCAGCGTTTGATTGACCGCTGCCAGCAATTTGCCGGATTCCAGCGCCAGCGCCCAGCGCTCGTTCCTCTCCGCCAGCGCTGCACGCAAGGTTGCTACATCCTGATATTCCGGTTTCAGCTCTAACGCGCTGGTGCCGGTCAATTCACGCACCTGGGCAAAAAACAGCACCTTAATCATGTGCCACCGCCTGAAAATCGCCGGATTTGCCGCCGCTTTTGCTGAGCAAACGCAACTGATCGATCACGATATCTTTCTGCACCGCTTTGCACATGTCGTAAATGGTCAGCGCGGCCACCGATGCGGCGGTCAGCGCTTCCATTTCCACGCCGGTTTTTCCGGTCAGACGGCAACGAGAAGTGACGCGCACGCGGTTGTGCTCAGGCTCGGCCACCAGCGTCACTTCCACCTTGCTCAACATCAGCGGATGGCACAGCGGGATCAACTCCCAGGTGCGTTTCGCGGCCTGGATCCCGGCGATGCGTGCCGTGGCGAACACATCGCCTTTATGATGGCTGCCGTCGATGATCATCTGCAGCGTTTCCCTGCTCATCAGCACCAGCGCTTCGGCCTGGGCTTCACGCACCGTTTCAGTTTTGCCGGAGACATCCACCATATGGGCTTCACCGGCGGCATTGATATGAGTTAATGATGACATGCTTACAACTTCTTCAAATGAGAGACAAAATTACAGGGACGCGTGCGCGCATCCAACTGTTCTTCAATAATGCGTTCCCAACCGCTACGGCAGGCATTGGTTGATCCCGGCACGGCGAAAATCAGCGTCTGGTTCGCCAGCCCGGCCACCGCGCGTGATTGCAGCGTGGAACTGCCAATCTCTTCGTATGAGATCATCCGGAACAGTTCGCCAAAGCCGTCAATTTCACGGTCGAACAGCGGCAGCAGCGCTTCCGGCGTACTGTTTTTGCTGTTAAATCCGGTGCCGCCATTGACGATCACCACCTGCACATCATCACTGGCAATCCAGCGCGACACGGTGGCGCGAATACGGTAACGGTTGTCAGGCACAATCGCGCGATCCACCACCTGATGCCCGGCTTCTGTCAGTGCCTCACGCAAGTAGTCGCCCGAGCTATCATTGCTGGCATCACGGCTGTCCGAGACGGTCATCACCGCCACATTCAAGGCGACAAACTCGCCGGTAGGTTTACCCATGGCTGTAACTCCTGTGTTTAGCCGCCAATGAAAGAGAGGTTTTGTGTGATGCCGGTGTTGCCCTGATGCAGGAAATGCGTCTGCTTTTTCTGCCCGAGACTGTGGGCGATGCGGGCCTGTAGCTCGCCCTGCTGATCGTCGGATGCCAGTAAATCGCGCAGCGAGACGCCGCCGTCGCCGAACAGGCACAGATGAAGATTGCCCATGGCTGACACGCGCAGACGGTTGCAACTGGCGCAGAAATCTTTTTCGTAGGGCATGATCAAACCGACTTCGCCCTGATAGTCAGGATGGCGGAACACCTGCGCCGGACCGTCACTGCGTCCACGCGGCTGAAGCTGCCAACCCTGCATGATCAGCTGATCGCGAATCACCTCACCCGAGATGTGATGACGACGGAACAGATCACCGCCCTCGCCGGTTTCCATCAGTTCGATAAAGCGCAGCTGAATTGGACGGATGCGGATCCAGTCGAGGAAAGTCGCCAGGCTGTGGCTGTTGAGATCGCGCATCAGCACGCTGTTGACTTTGACCTTCTCGAACCCGGCGTCAAACGCGGCATCAATTCCGGCCATCACTTCCGCGAATTTGTCCTGGCCGGTGATGGCGTGAAACTGGCGCGCATCAAGGCTATCGACACTAACGTTAATGTGAGTGAGCCCGGCATCACGCCACGCGCGCACGTCTCGCGCCATTCGGTAACCGTTGGTGGTCATGGCGATCTGGCGAATGGCGGCGTTTTCACGCACTGCTGCGATGATATCGGTGAAGTCGCGGCGCATAGAGGGTTCGCCGCCGGTGAGACGCACTTTTTCCGTGCCCGCGGCCGCAAAGGCACGCGTCACGCGGCGAATCTCGTCCAGCGAGAGGAAACTTTTGTTGTGATTACCGTTCGGTTTATAGCCATCGGGTAAACAGTAGGTACAACGGAAGTTACACACATCCGTGACCGACAGGCGCAGATAGTAGAAGCTGCGCGCATAGGCATCTGTAAATTGTGGCACCTGAACACCTTTCCAAATACGGGAGATGCAGTCATTTCTTTCTGCACCCTGGCAGCGATGCTGCGGCCAGGCATCCATATCGTTATGACTTAGGCATGCAAGGCTTGGGAGTCTGTTGTCATTATGGACAACACGGTTAATTCGAATGGTAGCGCGATTTCTCTCTCGCATCCATCAGTGAATTTCGCTATATATATTGATACATAACGTTTTTTTCACCGCATTTTCGCCGCAGGATACGGTAAAATGCGCGACAGATATTGATACACATCACTTCAACTGCACGACAACCTGCAGTTGTCCGTTAAAAGGAACAGCATGAATCGTACCCTGGCAGATTTGGATCGCGTGGTAGCACTGGGCGGCGGGCACGGCCTGGGTCGTGTGATGTCGGCGCTGGCACCGCTGGGCTCACGCCTGACCGGCATCGTGACCACCACCGATAACGGCGGATCCACCGGACGCATTCGTCGTTCGGAAGGCGGTATTGCCTGGGGAGATATGCGTAATTGCCTGAACCAGTTAATCATGGAACCGAGCGTAGCCTCGGCAATGTTTGAATACCGTTTTGCCGGTAACGGCGAGCTGGCCGGTCACAACCTCGGTAATCTGATGCTCAAAGCGCTCGATCACCTTAGCGTGCGGCCGCTGGAAGCCATCAACATCATTCGCAATCTGCTCAAAGTCGATGCCTTCTTGATTCCGATGTCAGAGCAACCGGTAGACCTGGTGGCGCAGGATTGCGAAGGCAATATGGTGTATGGCGAAACGGCAATTGATGAAATGAAGCTACCGCCGCAAGAGTTGATGCTGCATCCCAATGTCACTCCCACTAAAGAAGCACTGGATGCGATTGCGGAAGCGGATTTAATCCTGATTGGCCCAGGCAGTTTTTACACCAGCCTGATGCCAATTCTGCTGATGGAGGAGATGGCACGCGCGCTGCGCCGTACGCCCGCCACCATGGTGTTTATTGGCAATCTTGGACGTGAGTTAAGCCCGGCCGCCAGCCTGACGGTGGCCGATAAACTGGCGATGATGGAGAAAGCCATTGGCAGGCGAGTGATTGATGCCGTGGTGGTCAGCCCGTCAGCGGACGTCAGCGGCGTGGAAGATCGCCTGATTGTACGCGAACCGCTGGAGGCCGCCGATATTAAGTATCGTCACGACCGCCAGCTGCTGCGGATTGCATTGGAACATGCGATTCAGGCGGTGTGACCTTGCGAAAGTCGTGCGCGTGATTGCGCTCTCTACGCAGAGAGGTATAGAACGCTGCCAGCGTAGGGGCGCTATTCACAGGACATAACGAAAGCTTTCGTCGGGCCGTCATTTGATGACGGCCAAAACCCTCTCGCTTCTATCAGGAGGCGGCGATAAACAACTCGCGCAGCTGGTGCAACTGGTCGCGCACGCTGGCGGCCTCTTCGAACTCCAGATTCTGCGCGTGCTGCTGCATCTGCACTTCCAGCTCGTGAATTTTCTTCTGCATGGCTTGTGGCGTCAGCGCCAGATAATTGGCCTCTTCTTCTGCCGCCACACGTGAGGCGGTTTTGCCCTTACCGCGCGTTTTCACCACGTTTTTGCCCAGCTCAAGAATATCGGTGATTTTCTTGTTGAGGCCCTGCGGCACAATGCCATTCTCTTCGTTGTAACGCTGCTGCTTCTCTCGACGACGTTCGGTTTCGCCCATCGCGCGTTCCATCGAAGGGGTGATCTTATCAGCGTACAGAATCGCCTTACCGTTGATGTTACGCGCCGCACGGCCAATAGTCTGAATCAGAGAGCGTTCGGAACGCAGGAAGCCCTCTTTATCCGCATCGAGGATCGCCACCAGCGACACTTCCGGCATGTCGAGACCTTCGCGCAGTAAGTTGATGCCCACCAGCACATCGAACTCACCGAGACGCAAATCACGAATGATCTCCATACGTTCAACCGTATCGATATCGGAGTGCAGATAGCGCACCTTCTCGCCGTGCTCCACCAGATATTCGGTAAGATCTTCCGCCATGCGTTTGGTCAGCGTAGTGACCAGCACACGTTCATTGATCGCCACGCGTTTGCGAATTTCTGATAGTAAGTCATCCACCTGAGTGGCGACCGGACGCACTTCCAGAATCGGATCCAGTAGCCCGGTGGGACGTACCACCTGATCAATCACTTCGTCACCGGATTTTTCCAGCTCATAGTTACCCGGCGTGGCCGAAACATAGATGGTTTGCGGTGCCAGCGCTTCAAACTCTTCAAAACGCATCGGACGGTTATCCAGCGCCGAAGGCAAGCGGAAGCCATATTCTACCAGCGTCTCTTTACGTGCGCGGTCGCCGCGATACATGCCGCCAATCTGGGGGATGGTGACGTGCGATTCGTCTACCACCAGCAATCCATCGGCGGGCAGGTAGTCAAATAAGGTCGGCGGTGGCTCGCCCGGACCGCGACCCGAGAGATAGCGCGAGTAGTTTTCAATGCCAGAGCAGTAGCCGAGTTCGTTCATCATTTCGAGATCGAACTGGGTACGCTGGCTGATGCGCTGCTCTTCCAGCAGTTTATTGTTCTCCAGCAGCACCTTGCGACGATCCACCAGCTCGACCTTGATCTCTTCCATCGCCTGCAGAATACGTTCGCGTGGCGTCACGTAGTGCGTTTTCGGATAGATGGTGAAACGCGGGATCACGGACTCAATCTGCCCGGTCAATGGATCGAACAGCGACAGACGCTCAACTTCTTCGTCAAACAGTTCGACACGCAAGCCGATGTCGTCGGATTCAGCCGGGAAGATGTCGATCACTTCGCCACGCACGCGGAAGGTGCCACGCTGGAACACCTGATCGTTGCGGGTATACTGCAGTTCCGCCAGACGGCGCAGAATGCTGCGCTGGTCGATAATCATGCCGCGCGTAAGGTGCAGCATCATTTTCAGATAGAGATCGGGATCGCCCAGGCCGTAAATCGCCGAGACCGAGGCCACCACAATCACATCACGGCGCTCCAGCATCGCTTTGGTGGCTGAGAGACGCATCTGTTCAATGTGCTCGTTCACCGCCGCATCCTTCTCAATGAAGGTGTCAGAACTCGGCACATAGGCTTCAGGCTGGTAGTAATCGTAATAAGAGACAAAAAACTCCACGGCGTTATCCGGGAAGAACTCTTTCATCTCACCGTATAACTGCGCCGCCAGCGTTTTGTTCGGTGCCATCACCATCGTCGGGCGATTGAGATCGGCAATCACGTTGGCGATGGTAAAGGTTTTACCCGATCCGGTTACCCCCAGTAGGGTTTGATGTGCGAGACCATCCTCCAGCCCCTCTTCAAGACGACGAATGGCCTCGGGCTGGTCGCCTGAAGGTTTGAAATCAGAGTTGAGTTTGAAGGCTTTACTCATGGTTTTGCGGTTCCTGCAGAAGATGTCAGCGAGCAGGCTGATAATTCTACTCTGCTATGACGAATTTGCCAGAAAAAAATACTGGATATATTTACAGATATCTTGCACGATAACGGGGAAAGCACCTGTCTCGCTTCAGTGCAATTTAAGCGGCAAAAGGCAAAAGCTTGTTGCGCAAGGTTATCCCCAGAGCCGTGACGCTTTTAACATTTGTCAAGAGAGCGTCATTAAATTGCAGTCCGATGACAAGGCAGAAAAATCTCAGGCTTGCTTTTAATTAACCTGCTGATTTTATTGGTAATGAGTTCAAAGCCCAGTTTCGCAGCATAATGTATGCAGGCCGCGTATTTCCTCGCTTCCACGCGGTTTTCAGTCGCTAATGCACAAGGTTATCCACAGTAATAGTGGATAACTGAATCCAGCCCCGAGCCCATCAGCTGTGTATAATTTTCCCCGCTCTTATCCTGGCGTGCGAAATATTTTTTTTTTCGTTTTTTTTCCGCCTGCCTTAAACCGCTTTAACTATCCTTTTGGCAAGTCAAGCACCATTGTTCTCGTAAATACCGTGCCTTAAGACCACTTATTTCTTCAGTGATTGCCTTATCAATGAACAGATGCACCAGAAACGTTAAGCATTCAGCACCGTCAAAGTGCAGTCAGGTTATTACTCAGTGGGATTATTAAGTATTTCTCACCTTTTAAGCCCGCTTTCGCTGGATTCTGACTCAGAATATCCCGTTCCATTAACCTGGCCTGGTAATTGCAGTAATTTAACGATGGAGTGACGAGTCCATACGGCTTGCCTTGCAGGCCATCAACAGCAGTGTCCACCTTAATCGTGCACGACTGTATGCCAGACGACACAGAGCGGGAGCATTCAGGCAAATAATCTGGAAGGAGTATGTCAGATGCTGAGTTTACGTTCGGTGAATCAGTTTTACGGTCACAACCATATCCTGTGGGATGTGGATCTCGATCTGCCGCCCGGCACCTGTACGGGTGTGCTGGGCAGTCCAGGCATGGGCAAAACCACGCTGGTGAACTGCATTATGGGTCGCTTGCCCATTAACAGTGGCTCAATGATCTGGCAGGAAGATGGCTCGCCACCCGAGAATTTGTTGCTGCAGCCCGCCGAACAGCGTGCGCGCATGGGAATTGGCTATGTGCCGCAAGGTCGCCATATCTTTTCGCAGATGAGCGTGGAAGATAATTTAATGATCGCGCTGATGGCCGCTCAGGACGATCGCAGCCGTGCCATTCCTGAAATGGTGTTTGACCTGTTCCCGGCACTCTATTCCTTGCGTCATCAGCGCAGTGGCGAATTGCCGATGGATCAACAGCAGCAGCTGGCACTGGCGCGAGCATTGGTGCTGCAACCTAAACTGCTGATTCTGGATGAGCCGACCGAAGGAATGTCGCCGTGGCTGGAAGAGGAGATGGGCAACCTGATCCGCCGTCTTAATCGCGATTACGGCCTGACCATTTTACTGCTGGAGCAGCATGTCTCCTTCATCCGCCGCGTGGCAGACTATTTCCTGCTGCTTCACCGTGGTCGCAATGTGGCGCAGGGTAAAGTCGCTTTGCTGGATGATGTGACGGTGAATAAGTGGCTGACAGCGACATGATGATGTGGTCGCCATCGATGAACTGCAGCCAAAATGTTGCATCACATTCTGACATTTGAGGTGCTGGTCTATGGCGGCCCTACGGACGAAATGATGTCAGGTGCGCACTGTTGCGTACCTGACATCGAATCGCCATCCATAACGATCCTACGGGCGATATGAAGCAGAGTGCGCATGAATGCGCATCTGAAACAGGCTCATGACTGCGGCAACGTTAAATACTGACCGCACTCGGCCTGTTGTGCTTCGCTGTCCAGATAGGGAATTTCACCGAGGAACGGTGCATCAATACGTTGACGCAGCGTGGCCATGTACTCGGCATGTCGTTTACCTGGCGGCTGAATATCATTGGCAATCCAACCGGCTAACCGCAACCCTCGCGCCTTCACCGCTTCCGCTGTCAGCATCGCGTGGTTAATACAACCTAGCTTCACCCCCACCACCAGAATCACCGGCAGTTGTTCCGCTTCGACCCAGTCAGCATAGGTCTGCGTCTCGGATAATGGCGTAAACCAGCCGCCCGCACCTTCAACCAATACCCATTCTGCCTGCTGCTCCAGCGCGCGCAATCCGGCTGACAGCGCAGAAAACGCAATCGGCCTGCCCTCTTCCGCGCTGACAATATGCGGTGACGTCGGCTCGACAAATGCCAGTGGATTCACCTGCTCATAGCTGAGCGCCAGGCTGCTGTAGCGCTGCAACGCCAGCGCATCACTGTTACGCACGCCCTCTGGGGTGATCTCGCAGCCCGATGCCACGGGCTTGTATCCTGCGGTGCGTAAACCTGCTGCGCTTGCCGCCTGCAACAGTGCGCCACTGGCGACCGTTTTGCCCACTTCGGTATCCGTTCCGGTAATAAACCAGCGTGTCATTTGCTCAAAACTCCGTACATCAAGTGATAACTAAGACGATAACCCTGCGTATCCTGCGGCCAGTGCTGCTCCAGTTGCGTGAGCTGCGAGCGTGTGAGCGGCTGTGCGCCACGGCCGTCGTGCAGATGCGTAGCACCAATGCCTTTCAAAGAACGCATGGCACTCAGCGCGCTGGGGAAATGCAACGTGATAGTCTGCGGCTGGCACTGCGCCGGTAAGCCTGTGAGAGCGGCAGAGAACTGCGCTGGGCTGAGAAAACGATTAGCGTGCTGACGGCCATCTAACCGAGCCCAGGCTTCATGCACTTCATGCAGGGAGCCATCGAGCAAGGTTGAGAACAGCACGCTGCCACCCGGCCGTGTGACGCGCAAAAACTGCTGCAACCCCAGGCGCAGATCGCTGCTCCACTGCACCGCCAGATTGCTCCACACGCCATCGACGCACGCATCCGGCAGCGGCAGATGATCGATATCGCCTTGCAGATAGTGCTGCGCCGAGCACTGCTCACGCGCGGCGTCCAGCATCGCGCTGGAGAGATCCAGCGCCGTCAGTTCGCGTCCACGATCGCGCCAGTAGCGGCTGTACCAACCGGTGCCACAGCCCGCATCCAGCAGATGCGGCCCGAACCCCGCGGGTGCCAGCGCCAGTAGCGCATCGCCGCTTTGTCGTTGCAGCTCGGCATGCTGCTCATAATGCTGTGCGGCACGGCCAAACGCTTTGGCGACCGCCTGCTTGTTAACCTGCAGCGTCATACAGCGCCTCCAGCAGACGATCAATATCGTCGTTATGATGGGCAGCAGTGAGCGTAATGCGCAGCCGCGCCGTGCCCGGCGGCACCGTCGGAGGACGAATGGCGCTAACCCAGCATCCCGCTTGTGCCAGTCGTTGTGACAACGCCAGCGCCGCGCTATTTTCCCCGACGATCAACGGCTGAATAGCACTGGCTGATGGCATCAGTTGCCAGGGCAAATCAGCGGCACCCGCCCGGAATCGCGCAATATGACTATTCAGCCGCTCACGCAGTTCATCGCCCTGCTGGATCTGGTGCAGCGCCGCCAGCAGCGCACAACACTGTGCCGGTGGCATCGCGGTGGAGTAGATGAGATGGCGAGAGAACTGCTCGACGTAATCCGCTGTGGCATCGTCACACAGCAGCGCTGCACCGCTGACGCCAAAGCCCTTGCCAAACGTGACAATCAGCAATTCCGGTTTCACGCCCTGCTGCCAGCAACTGCCGCGCCCCTGCTCACCGTGCACGCCAATACCGTGCGCATCATCCACCAGCAGCCAGCCGTTGGCGCGGCGCGTCTCTTCAGCAAGGGCAGCGAGCGGTGCGCTGTCACCATCCATGCTGAATACGCCTTCGGTCACCACCAGCGTACCGCCTTCCGACGGGCTAGCCAGCAGTTTTGCCAGACTCTCCGGCTGGTTGTGCGCAAAGCGGCGTAATGTGGCGGGACTGTGGCTGGCAGCATCCAGTAATGAAGCATGCGCCAGCTTATCAGCAAGAATGCGATCCTGCTTTTCAGCCAGCAGGTGGATCACCGCCTGGTTGGCGGCAAAGCCAGAGATAAACAGCAGCGCACGCTTGTAACCCAGCCAGTCAGCCAGTTGCTCTTCTAACTGCGCATGATGACGGCTATAGCCCGTCACATGACCCGACGCGCCCGCTCCCGCACCCGCCTCTGCTGCGCCCTGTTGCCAGGCCGCAATCACCGCTGGATGCTGGCTCAGCCCGAGATAATCATTGCTGGAGAAGTGACGGTATGAACGCCCCTCCAGGGTTATCTCGCGCACGCTGTTGTGTTCAACCCGGCGTCGCAGACGCCAGCCATCGGCATCACGTCGCGCCGCCAGCGCCTGTTCGATGCGAGATGACCAGCCCATCACACCGCCGCGTTGTAGAACTGCTCGGTATCAGCGTGCACCAGCTGCTCACTGAGCTGATACTGCTGTTCGTTATCACCGGCGGTAGTGGCGGTATGTTCTGGATTCAGGCCCAGCTTGCGGAACAGAATCAGATCTTTGTCCTCTTCCGGGTTTGGCGTGGTCAGCAGCTTGCAGCCGTAGAAAATCGAGTTAGCACCGGCCATAAAGCACATCGCCTGCGTCTGTTCGCTCATCTGCTCACGACCCGCGGACAGGCGGACGTGTGACGATGGCATCATGATACGCGCCACGGCGATAGTGCGGATAAAGTCGAACGGCTCAACGTCATCGTTATCGGCCAGTGGCGTGCCTTTCACCTTCACCAGCATGTTGATCGGCACGCTTTCTGGCGGGGTCGGCAGGTTCGCTAGCTGCACCAGCAAGCCGGCACGATCTTTCACGGTTTCACCCAGGCCGACGATGCCGCCAGAGCAGACTTTGATACCTGCGCCGCGCACTTTATCCAGCGTATCCAGGCGTTCCTGATAGCTGCGGGTGGTGATGATGCTGCCGTAGAATTCCGGCGAGGTATCGAGGTTGTGGTTGTAGAAATCCAGCCCGGCGCTGGCCAAACGCTCCGCCTGGGTGTTATCCAGCGTGCCCAGCGTCATGCAGGTTTCCATGCCCATGGCTTTAACGCCCTGCACCATCTGCTCCAGATACGGCATGTCGCGTTCGTGCGGGTTTTTCCACGCAGCGCCCATACAGAAGCGGCTCGATCCTGCCGCTTTGGCTTTACGCGCCGATTCCAGCACCGCTTCCACTTCCATCAGCCGCTCGGACTCCAGCCCGGTTTTGTAGCGCGCACTCTGCGGGCAATATTTACAGTCTTCCGGGCAGGCACCGGTTTTGATCGACAGCAGCGTACTGACCTGCACCTGGCGCGGGTCAAAATGTTGACGGTGAACTTGCTGCGCTTCGAACATCAGCTCAAGGAAAGGTTTATCGAACAGAGCCTGGGCTTGTGTCAGTGTCCAGCGGTTTGCCATTGCTTACTCCAAAAAAAGGGGTTCATCCCGACGATTAACGTGGTTATACTTGTAAACTAAATCTTTTCAAAATGGTTTACAAGATCGATGTTCACCCAAGACGACCTCAACTTTGACCGCCAGCATATCTGGCATCCTTACACGTCAATGCGCGATCCCCTGCCCTGTTATCCGGTGGTCGCGGCGCACGGTTGCCAGCTCCAGCTGGCCGATGGACGCGAACTGGTCGACGGTATGTCGTCGTGGTGGGCAGCGATTCATGGCTATAACCACCCTCGTCTCAACAAGGCGCTGACGCAGCAAATGGCGCAGATGTCACACGTGATGTTTGGTGGCATTACTCATCCGGCGGCGGTGGCGTTAAGCCGCCAACTGGTCGAGATGACCCCGGAAGCGCTGGAGTGCGTGTTCCTTGCCGATTCGGGGTCGATTGCCGTCGAAGTGTCGATGAAAATGGCGTTGCAGTACTGGCTGGGGCGCGGTGAAACGCGACAAAAATTCCTGACGTTAAAACGTGGCTACCACGGCGATACTTTTGCCGCGATGTCGGTGTGCGATCCGGAAAATTCGATGCACAGTCTGTGGCGCGGCTATCTGCCCGAGCATCTGTTTGCCGCTGCGCCGCAGTGCGCTTTTGATGACGAGTGGAACGATACGGACTTCGCTGATTTCGCCCGGTTAGCCGAGACGCACCATCGCGACATTGCCGCGGTGATCCTTGAACCGATTGTGCAAGGCGCAGGCGGTATGCGTTTCTATCACCCGCGCTACCTGCAACAGGTGCGTGAGCTGTGCGACCGCTACGGTATCCTGCTGATTGCCGATGAAATCGCCACCGGCTTTGGCCGCAGCGGCAAGCTGTTTGCCTGTGAACACGCCGGGATTACGCCAGATATTCTCTGCCTCGGTAAAGCGCTGACCGGCGGCACCATGACGCTCTCCGCCACGTTGACCACGCGCGAAGTGGCCGACACCATTAGCCGCAGTGCGGCAGGTTGCTTTATGCATGGCCCGACCTTTATGGGCAATCCGCTGGCCTCTGCGGTGGCTGTTGAAAGCCTGACGATGATCAACGAGGGACTCTGGCCTGCGCAGGTGGCAGCCATTGAACAGCAACTGCGTCGTGAGTTGCTGCCGTTGCGTGAGCATCATGCGGTGGTGGATGCACGCGTGCTGGGCGCGATTGGTGTGATTGAAACGCGTTCACCGGTGAACATGGCGGCGCTGCAGCAATTCTTTGTCGAACGTGGCGTGTGGATCCGTCCGTTCGGCAAGCTGATCTATCTGATGCCACCTTATCTGATTTCTGCCGCAGAGCTGGCGCAGTTAACCCAGGCGGTGCGCGCAGCGTTGGACGTTGAGACACATTTCCTGCCCTAAGCGAACTGGAAGTGCTGCGCGTTTTCCACCATGATGGAGAGCACACTGCACAACGGAAAAAGGAGAAGTCATGCGCGTAGTTAGCCAGGATTTTAAAGACGGCGATAAAATGCCCGAACGTCACGTTTTCGATGGGATGGGACGTCAGGGTGACAATCTGTCTCCCCATCTGGCGTGGGATGAGGTGCCTGCAGGGACGAAAAGCTTTGTGGTGACCTGCTTTGATCCGGATGCCCCCACCGGTTCTGGCTGGTGGCACTGGGTCGTGGCAAATATTCCGGCTGACGTCACCGAGCTGCCACAAGGTTCCGGTTCAGGCGTGGTCGAGCTGCCGCAGGGTGCGATTCAAACCCGTACCGACTTCGGTCAAACCGGTTACGGTGGCGCAGCACCACCACAGGGTGATCCGCATCGCTATATCTTTACTGTGCACGCGATGGACACCGATAAGATTGATGTCGACGCCGGCGCGAGCGGCGCCATGGTCGGCTTTAATGTGCACTTCCATGCACTGGCAAGCGCGTCGATCACAGTTCTGTATTCTTAAAATGAGAACGGCGCCGAATGGCGCCGTTTTATCATCAATCCAGGGTGTGAATCACCACCCACATCGGGCCTTGTCCCACCGCGTAACGCGCCAGCGGTTGCAACAGACCGCGATCGGCAATCTTGTAGACTTCGATATGGTGCGACTTCTGTCCTGCCGCCACCAGATACTGACCGCTGTTATCAATATTGAAGCCGCGCGGCTGGGTTTCGGTTGGCTGATAACCTTCAATCGCCAGCACTGAACCATCTTCGCTGATGCTAAATGCAGTAAGGGTGCTGCTGGTGCGATCACAGGCGTAGAGGAAACGGCCGTCTGGCGTGATATGGATATCGGCCGCCCAGCGCGTGTCGCTGAAATCTTTTGGCATCATATCCAGACTCTGCACACGCTCAACCTGACCATGCACGTTGTTCAGTGCCCACACATCCACTGTGCTATCAAGTTCATTGACTACATAGCCGTACGCGCCATTTGGATGAAATGCCATATGGCGCGGACCCGCACCTTCAACCGTGGTAACCTGTGCTTGCTCGCGCGGTGCCAGAGTGCCATCGGCGTTAAGCTGGAACAGGCAGATACGATCCTGCTTCAGTGCTGGCACAAACAGCGTTTGGTTGCTGAGATCGATATTGGCTGAATGGCAGCCATCCATGCCGCCAATCACCTGGCTTGGGGCTTGCGGTAAACCGTCGCTGTCGATCGGGCTGATGCTGACGCATGCATCATTGTAAGAACCGCAGAACAGGAATTTACCCTGGCGATCGGTCGAAATATGCGTTGGGCTGCCCGGCAGTGGCGCTTCACCCGCCAGACTCAGAGAACCGTCGGCCGCAATGCGATACGCTAATACGCGAAAATTCGGACGAACACCGACATAGAGGAAATCTTTCTTCGGGCTCACCACCATCGGCTGCACCTGACCGGCCACATCCGTGACCTGCAATAACGTCAGTGCGCCATCTTCCTGCAACTGCCACGCATGGATCTGCTGGCTCTCGGGACTGGCGGTATACACGACTTGTTTCATGCGTTTTTCCTTATTCGCTGCCTGATGAAAGGGATAACTGTAGCGCGTTTCATTTTGCCGCGCTGGATTCATTTGTGCCCTGTTTTTTGTCTCAGGGCCGCTGCCGGGTGTAGACTCAATGCTTTGCTAACTCCCGGACGGAAAGTGTAATGAGCTACCGCGTAATCGCCCTTGACCTTGACGGCACCCTGCTGACCCCCACAAAAACCATTTTGCCTGAATCGATCGAAGCTTTAGCCCGCGCACAACAGGCGGGGGTCAAAGTGCTGATTGTGACCGGTCGCCACCACTGCGCCATTCATCCTTTTTATCAGGCGCTGCAGTTGGATACACCCGCAATCTGCTGTAACGGCACCTACTTGTACGATTATCAGGCGAAAAAGGTATTGGCTTCCGATCCGCTGGAAAAAAGCCAGGCGAGCCGCGTGATTGAGATGCTCGATCAGGAGAACATTCACGGCCTGCTGTATGTCGATGATGCCATGCTGTATCAGGAGCCGACAGGCCATGTGACCCGCACCCTGAACTGGGCACAATCCCTGCCGGAAGCGCAGCGTCCTCTGTTCCTGCAGGTGCCAAGCCTGGCGCAGGCGGCGCTGGATGCGCAATCAATCTGGAAGTTCGCTCTTTCCCACCCTGACACCCGTGCATTGCAGCAGTTCGCTGAACGCACTGAAGCCGAACTCGGCCTGGCGTGTGAGTGGTCATGGCACGATCAGGTGGATATCGCTCAGGCGGGCAACAGCAAAAGCAAGCGTCTGGCACAGTGGGTAGAGAGCCAGGGCTTCAGCATGCAGGATGTGCTGGCGTTCGGCGATAACTACAACGATCTCAGTATGCTGGAGCAGGTCGGTTTAGGCGTGGCGATGGGCAATGCTGATGAGGCGATTAAAGCGCGCAGCAAAAAGGTGATTGGCACCAATCTGGAGCCAGGTATTGCCGAAGTGATTTATCAGGAAGTCCTGTAAGCACAGGATGTTCGCGGTGCGCATCACGGCGCACCTTGCGAATGCTTAAGGTGCGGCCGCTGCTGCACCTTATCGTTAATAATGATGGTCACACCGGGTGCTTTCATCCGCACATCGCACACATTTTGTCTGATCGCCCTTGATGACCCTAAGGTCAAGCCGTGATCGCCACACTCTTAATTTGCGCATACAGCCATTGATCGGGCCGGATCCCCAACTCGTCGCGCGCCCAGGGGGAAATTCGCGCCCACAGTTCGCTAATGCCAATACGCAGCTTCACTTCCACCTGATCGTCAATCTCTAATAACTCGACCACCTGAGCTGGCAAAATATTGCGCACCGAGGTGTTTTGTGGCGGCTGTAAGGCCAGTGACACATCACCGGACGCGATACGAATACGTAGTGCGGTTTTCAGCGGCTGGTTAACACGGCTTACCCAGATATGCTGATCCCCCAAAGAGAGTGCCGTCATCGGGTAATCGGGATGCTGCTCCAGAACCTGCACTCTGAGCACGCTGCTGCGATCGGCTATCGGCAGCCACGGGCGCATGGCTGCACTACTCCACACCTTCTCCAGCGAGCCAAAGGCTTTGACCTTGCCGTTGTCGAGCACCAGCACGTTGTCCGCCAGTTGCAGAATTTCATCCAGGCTGTGCGAGACATAAAGAATCGGAATATCGACCTGTTTCGCCAGCTTTTGCAAATATGGCATCAATTCGCGTTTGCGTGGCAGATCCAGCGACGCCAGCGGCTCATCCATCAATAAGATGTCGGGCGCGGTAAGCAGTGCACGGCCAATCGCCACGCGCTGTTTCTCGCCGCCTGACAACGAGGCCGGAAAACGGCTCAGCAGGGGCTCGAGGCCCAGTAATGCCACCAGCGCGTTAAACTGCGGCTTCATGGCAGCTGCCATGCCATATTGCAAATTGCCGCGCACCCGATAGTGCGGAAACAGCCGAGCGTCCTGGAACACATAGCCAACGCGGCGTTTTTCCGGCGGCAGATTGACCTGCGTCGCCGAATCAAACAGCAGACGATCGTTGAGCTGAATCTGGCCGCTTTGCGGCTGTGTCAAACCGCCAATCGCGTTGATCAGCGACGTTTTGCCCGCACCGGATACACCAAAAACAGCCGTAATGCCGCTGCCGGGAACCTGCACGTTGACGTCCAGTTGGTGATCGCCCAGCAACTGGGAAATATTGAGATTAAGCATCAGGCTGCCCCCAGCCGCTTACGGCCCCAACGTGCCAACAGCTCAGAGGCCACCAGCGATAACAGCGCCAAGGCAATGGCCACCGCACACAAGCGTGCGGCAGTGCCTTCTGCGCCGGGGGTTTCAATCAGGGTGAACATCGCCGAGGGAATGGTGCGCGTCTCGCCGGGGATATTCGAAACGAAAGTGATGGTGGCGCCAAACTCACCCAGTGAACGGGCGAAAGCGAGAACGGTGCCGACAATGATGCCCGGGAGCGTGAGCGGCAAGGTGATAGTGAAGAACACGCGCCAGCGACCGGCACCGAGCGTGCGTGCTGCCTGTTCCAGTTTGGTATCCACCGCTTCCAGTGCCAGACGAATCGCCCGCACCATTAGCGGAAAAGCCATCACGGCCGAAGCCAGTACTGCCCCATGCCAGCTAAAGGCCAGGGTGAAACCGAACCAGTCGTATAGCCACTCGCCGATGAATCCACGTCGGCCCAGTGCAATCAGCAACAGATATCCCACCACCACCGGTGGCAATACCAGCGGCAAATGGATAAGACTGTCGAGTAAGGTTTTACCTGGAAACCGGCAACGTGCCAGAATCCAGGCCATCATGATGCCAAACGGCAAACTAAACAGCACCGCTACGCTGGAGACTTTTAAGCTGAGAAACACGGCCTGCCATTCGGGATCACTGAGTATCATTTCTTCGGCGCAAATCCATACTGTTTAAACACAGCAGCGGCGTCCGGCCCCTGCAAATATTTGTAGAAGGCTTCAACCGTTGCGTTCTGATGATCTTTTACCACCGCCATCGGATATTCCACTGGCTTGTGGCTATCGTCCGGGAAGCGTCCTACTACCTGCACTTTGTCACTGGCAACCGCATCAGAACCGTACACGATGCCATACGGTGATTCATTGCGTTCGACCAGCGCCAATGCGGCACGGACGTTGTTAGCCGGTGCAAGCTGCGGCGACACCGTATCCCACGCGCCTAGCTTTTGCAGCGCTTCTTTGGCATAAATCCCGGCCGGGACATGATCCGGATCGCCCACCGCCAGACGTTCGCCTTTCAGCAAACTTTTCCAGTCAGTTTTTGCATTGATAGTGACCGCTTTTGCGCTGTCGCTTTTCGGTGCCACTAATACTAAATCATTGCCCAGCAACGTGTAGCGGGTGTTCTCTACCACACTCTTTTTATCCACCGCATAGTCCATCCACTGCTGATCAGCAGAGATAAACAGATCGGCCGGCGCGCCCTGTTCAATCTGGCGTGCCAGAGTGGATGAAGAGGCGAAGGACGATACCACTTCAACGCCGCTCTTTTTCTGATATTGCGTGGCAATATCCTGCATCGCATTGGTTAACGATGCCGCAGCAAACACGGTGATTTTCTCTGCCGCCACGGCGTGACCGCCCATGGAAACAGTGAGTACGGTAACAGCAGCCCAGCGGTAATTGATTTTCAGCATTTTTTACTCCTTGTTACGCTATATATTCGATAATACAACGCAGGGACAAATGCTGTCATGAACTTAATATCGGCAGGATTAAGGGGAAGTTAAAGAAAAAACGCCCGCTGAGTGCGGGCGCTTGTAAAATCAGTGTTGCGAGCTGTTGGCAGGACGATCGTCGCGGCGGCCAAATTTGGAGATGACGTTGAACACTTCACCCAGGCCGTAAATCAGACCGAGCATAATGGCCATCACAATTGGCACCATGATGACAGCCACAGCCAGGCTTTTAAGCAGTTCCAGCATGGAAACCTCACGCAGAAAATAAAAAAGTGATTGTAACGGTTAGGGAAAAAAACGCACTGCCCTTTTCGTGCTTTTACTTTTGGCCTTACACTTGTCGTACTCACTTAAGGAGCTGACATGCAGGCAGAACTTTCTCTTCACATTCGTCTTCAGCAGAAGCTGTTTGCCGACCCTCGTCGCATCGAACTGCTGAAACGCGTGCAGGAAACCGGCTCCATCAGCCAGGGCGCTAAATTAGCGGGCATCAGCTACAAAAGTGCCTGGGATGCCATCAACGACATGAATCAGATGGCTGATCAAACCTTAGTCGACCGTGCCACCGGAGGCAAAGGCGGCGGCGGTGCGCAGCTGACACGCTATGGCGAGCGTCTGATTCAGCTGTTTCACCTGATGGAGCAGATCCAGCAGAAAGCTTTTGATGCGCTGCAAAACGACAGCCTGCCGCTCGACAGTTTACTGGCGGCGATTGCGCGTTTCTCCCTGCAAACCAGTGCGCGCAATCAGCTATTTGGCACGGTGATGGCGCGCGATCACCATCAGGTGCAGCAGCACATTGAGGTTCAGCTGGCCGACGGCGTCACGCGTTTGCAGGTGGCAATCACCGAACGCAGTGCCGAACGTTTGCAACTCGACAGCGGCAAAGAGGTGCTGGTGCTGATCAAAGCACCGTGGATTCAGGTGAGCCGGGATGCGGTAAACAGCGATAATCAATTGCAGGTAACGATCAGCGCCATCGAGCCGGGTGAACAGGTGAGCGAAGTATTGATGACATTGCCGAGCGGTGAAACCCTGTGTGCAACGCTGAACAACGCGCAGGTGCAACAGCAGAATCTGCAGCCTGGCAGCAGCGTAACCGCCAGTTTTAATGCGGAACACGCCATCATCGCCACACTGCTCTGAAAACCAGGCCATGATTTGACTTCGTCTGCGTCGCTCGCTACAACTGAGTAACACGATGCATAAAACGGAATGAATCATGGCTTCATTGCAAATTTCGCAAGGCATATTTCACCTTAGCGACACCCGAGCACTGTCCCTCAACGATCTGACTCTCAAAAGCGGCGAAAGCTGGGCCTTCGTCGGCGCCAACGGCAGCGGTAAATCCTCCCTGGCGCGCGCACTTTCTGGTGAACTCTCGCCGGGTAAAGGCGCGGTTACCCAGGACTTTCAGCGTCGCACGCGCCTCTCGCTGGAGCAGTTGCAAAAGCTGGTGGCGCAGGAGTGGGAACGCAACAACACCGATCTGCTGAGTGAAGGCGAAGACGATACCGGTCGCACCGCCGCGCAGATTATTCAGGATGAAGTGAAAGATGAGGCGCGCTGTCAGGCGCTGGCCCAGCAGTTTGGTATCACTTACCTGCTCGATCGTCGCTTCAAATACCTCTCCACCGGCGAAACGCGTAAAACTTTGCTGTGTCAGGCGCTGATGGCGCAGCCGGATCTGTTGATTCTTGATGAGCCTTTCGATGGATTAGATGTTGCCTCACGCGCCAGCCTGGCGGAGACGCTGAGCGATCTGCACCAGCATGGCTTTACCGTGGTGCTGGTGCTCAACCGCTTTGACGATATTCCTGACTTTGTGCAACAGGTCGGTGTGCTGGCCGAGTGCACCCTGACCCACGTGGGCAAACGCCAGGCGATACTGGCAGAAGCACTGGTGGCGCAACTGGCACACAGTGAGAAACTCGACGGCATGGCGTTGCCAGAAGCGGATGCACCGGATCAGTTACCACAACTGGCGGAAGATGCGCCGCGTGTTGTTCTGCGTAATGGTGTGGTGTCGTATAACGATAAAGCGGTGATCGACGGGCTGAGCTGGCAGGTGAATCCCGGCGAGCACTGGCAAATTGTAGGGCCCAACGGCGCGGGTAAATCCACTCTGTTGAGTCTGGTGACCGGCGATCATCCGCAAGGCTACAGCAACGACTTAACCCTGTTTGGTATCCGTCGCGGCAGCGGTGAAACCATTTGGGACATCAAACAGCACATTGGTTACGTCAGCAGCAGTTTGCATCTCGATTATCGCGTCAGCTGTAACGTGCGCACCGTGGTGCTGTCCGGCTTTTTCGATTCAATTGGCTTGTATCAACCCGCTTCGGATCGGCAGAAAGCGCTGGCGCGGCAGTGGCTGGCCTTACTGGGCATGGACAATCATCTGGCCGATGCGCCGTTCCACGGTTTGTCATGGGGCCAGCAGCGCCTGGTGCTGATTGCGCGTGCGCTGGTCAAACATCCTACCCTGCTCATTCTGGATGAGCCGCTGCAGGGGCTCGATCCAATTAACCGCCAGCTGGTGCGCCGCTTTGTTGATGTGCTGATTGGTGAAGGACGAACGCAGTTACTGTTTGTCTCACACCATGCCGAAGATGCGCCGCAGTGTATTACTCATCGCCTGAGCTTTGTGAAGCAGGATGAAGGATACGGATTCCAGCAGGATGATTTGCGCTAACCTCGTTGTCATCCACCCCGCCCCTGCGTCGTAGGGGCATGTTTATGCTTCAATCCGGTCTTCTGCTAAACCCTTTTATATTGTCGCGTGCGCATTGATATGCACCTCATTGAATAGCCGATGTAACCGCTACCATTTACCCGCCTGGTATTTCAGCAAACGCGCGCTACAACCCCACAAAATGAGAATCGTCACCTTGTGTAAACGATACCATTTATCCAGACTGGATCACGCTTTGGGGCTGGCCTTTGTGCTACCTTGATCGCAGTGATTTTGATCCGTTTGCCGTTTACCAGGACTCGTTATGGAAAAATTTAATCCGGTTGATCATCCGCATCGCCGTTATAACCCATTGATCGATCAGTGGGTGTTGGTCTCACCGCATCGTGCCAAGCGTCCGTGGCAGGGTGCGCAGGAAACGCCTGCGCTGGAACAACTGCCTGCGCATGATCCTGATTGCTTCCTGTGTGCCGGCAACACCCGTATCACCGGGGATAAAAACCCCGATTATAAAACCACCTATGTTTTCACCAACGACTTTGCCGCGCTGATGACCGATACACCCGATGCGCCGCAAAGCGACGACATGCTGATGCGCTGTGAGAGCGCGCGCGGCACCAGCCGGGTGATCTGTTTCTCACCTGACCACAGTAAAACGCTGCCGGAACTGCCGCTCAGCGGACTGGAAGATATCGTGCGCACCTGGCAAGAGCAGACCGCCGATCTCGGTCAGCACTATCCATGGGTGCAGGTGTTTGAAAACAAAGGCGCGGCGATGGGTTGCTCAAATCCCCATCCGCACGGCCAGATCTGGGCCAACAGTTTTCTGCCAAATGAAGCGCAAAAAGAAGATGATAATCAGCGCCGCTACTTTGACGAAAAAGGTTCGCCGATGCTGGTGGATTACGTCGCGCGTGAGCTAAAAGATGGCAGCCGCACCGTGGTAGAAACCGAACACTGGCTGGCCGTGGTGCCGTGGTGGGCCGCGTGGCCGTTTGAAACCCTGCTGCTACCAAAAGCCCACATCAAACGCATTACCGATCTGACCGCTGCCCAGCGCAGCGATCTGGCGCTGGCGCTCAAGCAGCTCACCAGCCGCTATGACAACCTGTTCCAGTGCTCCTTCCCCTACTCGATGGGCTGGCACGGCGCGCCCTTTAACGGCGAAGCCAACGATCACTGGCAGCTGCATGCCCACTTCTATCCGCCGCTGCTGCGTTCAGCCACGGTGCGCAAATTTATGGTTGGCTACGAAATGCTGGCCGAAACCCAACGTGATTTAACGGCGGAACAGGCAGCAGAACGTCTGCGTTCTGTCAGCGATATCCATTTCCGCGAGGCACAATAAATGTCATTAAAGTCCACTACTCAACAGGTTTTCGCTGACACCTTTGGCTATCAACCGACGCACAGCATTCAGGCGCCAGGCCGCGTGAATCTGATTGGTGAGCACACCGATTACAACGACGGCTTCGTGCTGCCGTGCGCCATTGATTACCAAACGGTGATTGCCTGCGCCAAACGTG
The DNA here is from genome assembly GCF_037153115.1 of Pantoea sp. USMM079. Lineage (NCBI taxonomy): Bacteria > Pseudomonadati > Pseudomonadota > Gammaproteobacteria > Enterobacterales > Erwiniaceae > Pantoea > Pantoea sp. USMM079. Next base: position 141,953 of record NZ_JBBCKX010000007.1, on the reverse strand, counting down.
ACGACCGCCAGGTGCGCGTGGTCGCGGTTGATTATGACAATCAACAAGACAGCTTCTCGCTGGATGCGCCGATTGAAGCGTTAAAAGAGCCGATGTGGGCTAACTACGTGCGCGGTGTGGTGAAACATCTGCAGAAGCGTGATGCCAGCTTTGGCGGTGCCGATCTGGTGATCAGCGGCAACGTGCCACAGGGTGCGGGCCTGAGTTCATCGGCGTCACTGGAAGTGGCGGTCGGCACCGTGTTCCAGCAGCTCTATCAGCTCAAGCTGGACGGCGCTGCGATTGCGGTTAACGGTCAGGAAGCGGAAAACCAGTTCGTTGGTTGCAACTGCGGCATCATGGACCAGCTGATTTCTGCGCTGGGTCAGCCCGATCACGCCATGCTGCTGGACTGCCGCACACTCGGCACACGCGCCGTCTCGATGCCGGAGGATGTCGCGGTGGTGATCATCAACTCCAACTTCCGCCGCAGCCTGGTGGGCAGCGAGTACAACACCCGCCGTGAGCAGTGCGAAACCGGTGCACGCTTCTTCAACAAACCGGCGCTGCGCGATGTCACGCTGGAAGAGTTTGCCGCGTCGGAATCGCAGCTGGATGCGCTGGTGGCAAAACGTGTGCGCCATGTCATCACCGAAAATGCCCGTACGCTGGAAGCCGCCGATGCGCTGAGCAGTGGCGATCTGAAGCGCATGGGTGAACTGATGGCCGAATCCCACGCCTCAATGCGTGATGATTTTGAAATTACCGTGCCGCCTATCGATCAGCTGGTGGAGATTGTCAAGGCAGAGCTCGGTCCGCGTGGCGGCGTTCGTATGACCGGCGGCGGCTTTGGCGGCTGCATCGTGGCACTGATGCCAACCGAACTGGTGGATCAGGTGAAAGCCGCGGTTGCCGAAAAATACGAAGCGCAGACCGGCATCAAAGAAACCTTCTACGTGTGCAAAGCGTCAGCAGGAGCAGGCCAATGGTAAGCGACGTCAACTCTCATGCGCCAGACGGGCAACCGTGGCGCATGACCGTGCTGCGCAATCGCAACGGCATGGTGGTCACTTTTATGGATTGGGGCGCGACCTGGCTCTCCGCGCGCGTGCCGATGCAGGATGGCAGCGTGCGTGAAGCGCTGCTCGGCTGCGCCACACCATCGGACTATCTGCATCAGGATGCTTACCTGGGCGCGACGGTGGGCCGCTACGCCAACCGCATCGCTTCGGCTGAGCTTAAGCCGCTAAATCTGCTGCTGGCCGCTAATCAGGGTGCGCATCAACTGCACGGCGGACCGGAAGGCTTCGATAAGCGCCGCTGGCAAATTGTCAGCCAGAGCGAGACCGAAGTGCACTATCGTATCGATTCACCCGATGGCGATCAGGGTTTCCCTGGCAACCTGATTGCCGAAGTGATTTACCATCTTGACGATGATAACTGCCTGTCGATCACCTATGACGCGCAGACCGACAAGCCCTGCCCGGTGAACCTCACCAACCATGCTTACTTCAATCTTGACGCGCATCATGGCGATGCACGCCAGCATCGCTTACAACTGCACGCAGATCGTTACTTACCGGTCGATAGCGAAGGCATCCCTAACGCGCCACTGAAAGCCGTGGCCGGCACCAGCTTCGATTTCAATCAACCGAAGTGTGTGATGGATGACTTCCTCGCCGATGACGATCAAAAAGCGGTGAAAGGCTATGACCACGCGTTTCTGCTCAGCACCGCTGGCGACAGCACTCAGCCCGCCGCCGAACTGTGGTCGGCCGATGGCAAGCTGGCGCTGACCGTGTTTACCGCCGCACCGGCGCTGCAGTTCTACTCCGGCAACTATCTGGATGGAACACGCGCCCGTGAACAGGGCAGCTATACTGCTTTCCAGGGCATCGCGTTGGAGAGTGAATTTTTACCGGATTCGCCCAACCATACCGAGTGGCCGCAGCCTGATTGCTGGCTGCAACCCGGCGATCGCTGGCAGTCTGTGACGCGTTATCGCTTCACACCGCAGTAAGCCAGCGGATGAAAAACGCGCACTGCGTTAGCGACAGGCTTACGCCGTGCGTTGTTTTCCGCTATGGTATGGCGCTATCAGTGTGCCGCTTTTCAGGTGGCCGCAGCCGGTTTCTATAATCATCGAAACATCAAGCATTAAGGAGTTAAGCTATGGCCGTAACTAAGCTGGTTCTGGTGCGACACGGCGAAAGCCAGTGGAACCAGGAAAACCGCTTCACCGGATGGTATGACGTGGATCTGTCAGACAAAGGTCGCACCGAAGCCAAAGCAGCCGGTCAGCTGCTGAAGAAAGAAGGTTTCGTGTTTGATTTCGCTTATACCTCCGTGCTGAAACGCGCCATCCACACCCTGTGGAACGTGCTGGATGAGCTGGATCAGGCGTGGCTGCCGGTTGAGAAAACCTGGCGTCTGAACGAGCGTCACTACGGTGCGCTGCAGGGTCTGGATAAAGCTGAAACCGCCGCCAAATACGGCGACGATCAGGTAAAACAGTGGCGTCGTGGCTTTGCCATCACTCCACCAGAACTGGATCGTGCGGATGAGCGTTTCCCGGGCCACGACCCACGTTACGCATCACTGACCGACGCACAGCTGCCAACCACCGAGAGCCTGGCACTGACCATCGAACGTGTTATTCCTTACTGGAATGAAAGCATTCTGCCGCGCATCAAAAGCGGTGAGAAAGTGATCATTGCAGCACACGGTAACTCACTGCGTGCGTTGGTAAAATACCTCGATAACCTGAGCGAAGATGAAATCCTCGAACTGAACATCCCAACTGGCGTGCCGTTGGTGTATGAGTTCGATGAGAACTTCAAACCGCTGAAGCGTTACTACCTGGGTGATGCCGACGAGATTGCCGCGAAAGCTGCAGCCGTGGCTAACCAGGGTAAAGCCAGGTAATTCCCGGCTTAAAAACAAAAAGGCCAGACGCGAGTCTGGCCTTTTTTATTGCGCGTTAAGCAATTAGCCGCGGCGTTGTTTGATCGCCTGCGCCAGTTGACGCAAGGCTTTCTCGGTGTCTTCCCAGCCGATGCAGGCATCGGTGACGCTCTGGCCGTACACCAGCTCTTTACCGCTGTCGAGGCTCTGATTCCCTTCCACCAGATGGCTCTCGATCATCACGCCAGTAATCGCCTGCTCACCGCCCGCGATCTGCTGCGCCACATCATCAGCGACCACCATCTGACGCTGGAACTGCTTGCTGCTGTTGGCATGGCTAAAGTCGATCATCACCTGCGGACGCAAGCCCGCTTTCTCCAGACCGGTTTTCACCGCTGCCACGTGTTCTGCACTGTAGTTCGGCTCTTTGCCGCCGCGCAGAATGATATGGCAATCTTCGTTACCGCTGGTTTCGACAATCGCCGAATGACCGAATTTGGTGACGGAGAGGAAGCAATGCGGCGCGCTGGCGGCACCAATCGCGTCGATGGCCACTTTGATGGTGCCATCGGTGCCGTTTTTGAAGCCGACCGGGCAAGATAAACCGGAAGAGAGTTCACGATGCACCTGGGATTCGGTGGTACGCGCACCAATCGCGCCCCAGCTCATCAAATCCGCCATGTACTGCGGGGTGATCATATCCAGGAACTCACCTGCCGCTGGCAGACCAATGTCGTTGATGTCCACCAGCAGCTTACGCGCCAGTCGCAGGCCATCGTTGATCTGGAAGCTGCCATCCATAAACGGATCATTGATCAGCCCTTTCCAGCCCACCGTGGTACGCGGTTTTTCGAAATAAACACGCATGACCACTTCCAGCTCGCCTTTCAGCTCGTCACGCAGCGTCAGCAGACGGCTCGCGTACTCTTTAGCAGCTTCGGTATCGTGGATTGAGCAAGGACCGATCACCACCAGCAGACGATCGTCCTGACCGTGCAGAATGCGGTGAATCGCCTGACGTGCCTGAGCAACGGTTTCAGCAGCTTTATCGGTAGCGGGGAATTTTTCGAGCAAAGCAACAGGCGGTAATAATTCTTTGATTTCTCTGATGCGTAAATCGTCGTTCTGATAATCCATACATAATTCCATTCAAATTTCTGGCCCCGCGTACGCCGGGCGCAACCCGTTAAATGTATCCCTTCAGGCTGCGAGTGTAAATTCCACGCTCGCGTAAATGCTTCTGTGAAATTTGCATTTATACGCTCATGAACTAAGCTTTTTAAACGTAAGCACTGAGGAATGAGGTTCTTGCGATATTTAATTTTTAAGCGAAGCGTTAACGATGGAATTATATTCCGTCACGGTACGTTATTTTCGTCACTCAGCACCAGTGGTGTTTGACGGCAACTCTCCATCGATTAAAGGAGCATAATGATGAATAAGTTTGCAATTATCTTTCTGACGGCAGCGATGACCCTGGGCAGCGGTGCAGCAATGGCTGCAGCGAATAATAATGGTGAAGCGAATGCCTCAGCGGAAGCTGGCGCGGCTGCAGGTGGCGCTAAACAGAATCTGCCACCGAATAATGTTGATAACAGCAAAATCAATAACGGTAGCACTAATACTAACAGTGCGGCGACTTCCGGCACTGATTCCAGCAATATGTCCGCTGAAGAAGTTCACAAAAATACCATGTGTAAAGATGGTAAATGCCCGGATGTAAATAAAAAAGTTGAAACGAAGGAAGGTGGTGGAGACGTCAACAAGAAAACTGACGGCACTTCACAGTAATCTTTTTTTAGTCACGCAAAGGGAGAGCTTCGGCTCTCCCTTTGTATTTCCGCACCTGCTTTTCCGCTATGCTAAAACCATGAAATTCAGAGGAACTGTTTCATGGCTTCACTGCTGCTTATTGATGACCATCCGTTAGTTGAAGTCGCTCTGGAAGCGGCCTGTGTTCACTCCCCTATCCCGGTAAAACTGCACGCCGCCGCGACTGAAGCTGAAGCGCGCCAGCTTTTACAGCAGCATCAATTTGATCTCATCGTGCTCGATATCGGCTTGCCGGATAGCGATGGCCTCGAATTATTGCGCCGTCTGCGCGCCCGCGATCAAAATTGCCCGGTGTTAATCTATTCCGCACAGCAGAGTCGCCACACCTTGCTGAGTGCCGTGTCGCTTGGTGCGGCGGGCTATGTGGTAAAAAGCCAGAGCATGGCGCAATTGCTGAGTGCGATTCTGGCGGTGCTCGGCGGGCAGCAAGCTTTTCCGCCGCTGCCCGAGCGTATCGAGCTGCCGCTCACCGAGAAAGAGCAGCAAATCGTCGCACTGCTGGTGCGCGGGCTGTCTAATTTGCAGATTGGCGAGCAGCTGCATATCAGCAATAAAACCGTCAGCACCCACAAGAAAAACATTTTGGAGAAAACCGGCGTGCAGTCGGTGGTAGAGCTGGCTGAATTGTGGAAAGCCCAACAGTGAAAGTCATTCTGTGGCTGTGTCTGCTGTTGATCAGCTTAACGGCTCGCGCCGACTTACAGCCCGCCAGCAGCGTGATGCTCCCCGCCATGATGCCCGCACCGCATGTCGAGCCATGGCCGCAACCCACCTTACGCGTTGCCGTCCCGGCGCAAAACAGCGCGCCCTGGGCAATGCGCATTGGCGATCGTATCTGGGGAATTGATGCCGATTACCTTAGTGCACTGAGCCAACTCACTGGCACGCGCTTTAGCCTGCAAAGTTACGCCGATCGTTCGCAGCAGCTGGCGGCACTGGAGCGCGGTGAGGTCGATTTCGTATTGAGCAACGAACATGCACAGCTGCCGGAAAACATCCTGGTCAGCGACAGCTGGGTTAACAGCCCGATCCGCATTTACCGCAATCGTGATAATCAACGCGCGGTGATGTTCAATAGCGAAAATGCCCAGCTCACCATCGCGCAAGCCACACTGGCACAACTGCCTGATGCGTTTGTGCAAAACCATCGCTGGCACAGCCTGCCAGGCGATTTACAGGCGCTTTATGCGCTGCTCAATCAGCAGAGTGACTATCTGGTGGCGGATGAAACCAGCGCCGGCTTTCTGCTTAATCAGCTGCAACAGGGGCAGATTTACCAGATCACCGCCGATCCCGGCGCCGGTGAACTGTCGCTACGCGCACTGGCGCGCGATCCCACACTGATTCACTGGCTCAACACCCAGCTGCGCCTGCTGCCCGCGGAGTTCAGTAATCGCGTACAGCAGCGCTGGAGCCCGCCGTTGCTGCGTTATCAGGATACGCAAACGCTGATGCTGTCGGCTGCTGAGAAGCAATGGCTGTCCGCACAGAGCGAGATTCCTTATGCCGCAGAAGTGGATAATGCACCCTGGAGCTACCGCGATGGCAACGGCAATGCTCGCGGCTTTGGTATTGATCTGCTTAATGCGCTAAGCCAAAGCACCGGACTGCGTTTCACACCGCGCTGGGTGAGCAATCCCCAACAGGCGCAGACGCTGATGCAGCAACATCAGGTGATGCTGAATTTGCTACAACCCCTGAACGGCGACGATACCAGCAGCAACACATTGCCAGTGTGGCGCGCGATTTGGGGAATTTACACGCTTAATACGCAGCAGCCGATGAGCTGGCAATTCCTGCAACATCAGCGAGTGGGCGTACTGCGCGCCGATCTGGCGCAACGGCTGCTGCCTGAGAACATCACGCCCCAATTGTTCGATGACCGTGCGCAGCTCTGGCAAGCCCTGAACAGCGGTCAGATTGATGCACTGGTGGATAATGTGCTGTCTGCACGCTGGCGCATGGCCAGCCACGCGGATAATCGTGTCCATTTAGCCTTTGCCGCCAGCGATGTTGCCTGGCCGCTGGCACCTCAGGTAAGCCAGGATCAGCCGCAACTCCAGGGGTTGCTGGATCATGCACTGCAGCAAATCCCAGCGGATACGCTCAATCAGATGCGCATTAACTGGTCGCAGCCGCCCCAACCCGGCACCACCATGGCGATGCGTAATGTGCCGCTGATGATTTTGATGGCGGCCGGGATGATCATTTTGCTGCTGTTAGTGCTGCTGCTGCGCCGCTACCTGCAACAGCGGCGCGATCGCCTGCAGCGTGAACAAGCAGAGCGCGCTAACGCCGCCAAAAGCCAGTTCCTTGCCACTGCCAGCCACGAATTGCGCACGCCAATGCAGGCGATTCTCGGCCTGCTGGAACTCGAACAGCAGCAGCATCCTAGCGAGCGTTTGACACTGATGCACAGCAGTGCGCGCTCGCTGATGGCGCTGCTGAACGATCTGCAAGACCATGCACGCATTGAGAATCAGAGTTTTCGCCTGGCACCGCATCCGCTCCATCTGGCAGATTGGCTGCAGCAACAGCTGCAGTTCTATCACCCTTTGATGCGCGAATCCGGTCCGATATTGTTGGTTGAGGCGCTCACGCCCTTGCCGACGCGCGTGATGCTGGATGGCGATCGCCTGCAGCAGGTGGTGAACAATCTGGTGGCCAACGCGCTGAAGTTCACGCGCCAGGGTGAAGTCAGGCTGTCGCTCGCCGTCACCGATCAGATTCAGTTAACGGTCGCCGACAGCGGCAGCGGTATTCCACTCAGCGAACAAGCGCAGCTGTTTGAACCCTGGTATCAGGCACCGTCGGGCAAAAGCCATGCGGTGCAGGGTAGCGGGCTGGGTTTGTTTATCTGCCGCGAGATCGTGCAACGTATGGGCGGCCAGTTAACGCTGACTTCTGCGCCAGAACAAGGCACCACAGTGAAGGTGATATTGCCGCTCGACCTCTGTGAGGATGCGCCCACCGAACGCCATGCTGCCTGGCCGCGCTACCCGCATCTGCGGGTGGCGATTGTTGATGACCATCCCACCAATCTGTTGGTCTTGCAGCAGCAGCTGGCTCGATTCGCTATCACGGCGCAGGTGTTCGAAGAGGGGCGTAGCCTGTTGCGCGCCGATGCGCTTCAGCCGTTTGATGTGCTGTTGATTGACCAGATGATGCCACGCCCGGATGGATTAACACTGCTGCGCATCTTACGCCGCCGCCAGCAGCGACGCAGCAAACCAGCACTGCGCGTACTCTGCTCCGCCGACGTGCAACTGCTCAAGGTAGCGTTGCAAGAAGACGAAGCGCTGTTGTTGAAACCGATTGAGCTGGATGATCTCGCGGCTCTGCTGACACGCACGGTGCGCGATCCTCTCCGACAACTGCCCGACAGTTTAATGATTCTGGCCCAGCACAATGAGGCCTTTATCCCGCGCATTTGCCAGACACTGCAACGCACGCTGCAGCAGGATCGCGATGCGCTACTGGCGGCCAGCGTCGAGCATGACTGGGCCGCTGTCGAGCGTGCCGCCCATCGCATGAAAGGCAGCTGGCTGTTGCTCGGCATGGATGAGATGGCCGAACGTTGTCAGCAGCTCACCGATCAGGCAAAACAGCAGCGTCTGGACGATGATGCCCTCAATTTACTGATATCATTAACGAACAGGTTACTGGAACAACTGGAAAGTTATGGCACACACTCATTCTCACGGCGCGCATAACAGCAATCGTACGCGTCTGGCGGCGGCGTTTGGCGTCACCGCGCTGTTTATGATTGCCGAAGTGATTGGTGGCGTGGTATCGGGTTCGCTGGCGCTGCTGGCGGATGCCGGACATATGCTCACTGACGCCGCCGCGCTGTTGATGGCGCTGCTGGCCGTGCAGTTTGCTCAGCGCAAACCCAGCGCCCGCCACACCTTTGGCTTACTGCGCCTCACCACACTTGCCGCCTTTGTGAATGCCATCGCGCTGCTGGTGATTACGGCACTGATTGTCTGGGAAGCGCTGCGCCGTTTCTATCAACCTCAGCCGGTTGCTGGCGGATTAATGTTGGGGATTGCGATTGCCGGTTTGCTGGCTAATCTGCTCTCTTTCTGGCTGTTACATCGTGGCAGTGAAGAAAAAAATCTCAACGTACGTGCGGCGGCGCTGCATGTGCTGGGCGATCTGCTCGGCTCCGTTGGCGCGATTGTTGCCGCTATCATTATCATGCTGACCGGCTGGACACCGATCGATCCGATTCTCTCACTGCTGGTTTCGCTATTGGTGGTACGCAGCGCGTGGTCGTTGCTGCGGGAAAGTCTGCATGAGCTACTGGAGGGCGCGCCGAGCGGGATTAACGTGGATAAACTGGCACGCGAGCTGACACGCAACATCGCGGAAGTGCGCAATGTGCATCATGTGCATGTGTGGCAGGTGGGAGAGAAGCCGGTGCTGACATTACATGTGCAGGTGATCCCACCTTACGATCACGACGGGCTGCTGGTGCGTATTCATCAGTATCTGCACAAGCACTATCAGATTGCGCATGCCACGGTGCAGATGGAGTATCAGCCTTGTACCGGTCATGATTGCGAACTCTGCGCGGAGCAGAGCTCGCATCATCACTCACATGAACATCTCACGCTGGATGGTCACGCCCATCACCATCACTGATTCGACAGCGCGCGCGACCCGTGTTCGCGCGCACTTTGCATCCACAAGCGGGAACCGTTAAGCGCGATCAACGTCAGAATCGCGTATTCCAGCGACATTGCATACACGCCCTGACGGGCAAAGATCATCACACTAATCACGTTGATCACCACCCATAGTAGCCAGTTCTCGACGTATTTCCGCGTCATCAGAATCATCGCCACAATCGACAGCACCATCATGCAGGAATCCCAGAACGGGAAGGCATCCGGCTGCAGTTGTGGCATCGTCACGTTCAGGCCGAGACTCTGCATGATACCGACGGCGATTTTGGTCAGAAACGCGAACACCGGATCGATATACAGCGTCATCAGCGCAATGGCGATGACGCACGCCGCGCCCCAGCCAAGCGCCTTCGGCAACGGCAACCAGCGAATCTTCAGTGCGGCTTCATTGGCGGTGTTCTGACGACTCCACGCGTACCAGCCGTAAACATTGGCGACGAAGAAGAACAGTTGCAGCAGTAAACTGGCATACAGCTGAATCTGGAAGAAGATCACCGCAAACAGCGTGACGTTAATCAGCCCGAAGAAGTAGTTGATGATCTTCTCCTGGCTAGCGAGCCAGATACACAGCAGACCCGCAAGGGTGCCCACCGCCTCGATCCATGACAGGTCGTAGCCACCCACGCCAATAGGAATGTGAACCAAAATATTTTGTGTGCTGAAGAAGTCCATGATCTGCACCTGTATGAAAGCCGCCTTACGCGTTCCCTTTCACCTTGAGTTTGAGTTGTGCTGCAAAGTCTAGCATGCGGTTAAGCGGTATCAATGCGGCTTCGCGCAGCGCATCATCGACATGGATTTCATGCTCGCTGCCGCCGTGCTCCAGCCCTTCGGCAATGGCTTTCAGGCCATTCATCGCCATCCACGGACAGTGCGCGCAGCTGCGACAGGTCGCGCCCTCACCTGCCGTCGGCGCTTCCAGCAGCTCTTTATCCGGCACCGCCTGTTGCATTTTATAGAAGATGCCGCGATCGGTGGCGACGATCATTTGCGGATGCGGCAGGTTTTTCGCCGCCTGAATCAGCTGGCTGGTGGAGCCCACAGCATCCGCCAGATCGACGATCGCCTGCGGGGATTCCGGATGCACGAGGATCGCTGCCTCCGGATAGAGCGTTTTCATGCGCTGCAGGGCCTGAGTTTTGAACTCGTCATGCACGATGCACGCGCCCTGCCAGCACAGCACATCCGCTTTGGTCTGTTGGGTGACGTAACGGCCCAGATGGCGATCCGGTGCCCAGATAATTTTCTCACCGAGGCTGTCGAGATGTTCAATCAGCTCAACCGCAATACTGGAGGTGACAACCCAATCCGCGCGCGCTTTAACGGCGGCTGAGGTGTTGGCGTACACCACCACCGTGCGGTCCGGATGTTCATCACAGAAGCGATTGAACTCCTCAATGGGGCAGCCAAGATCGAGTGAACACTCTGCATGCAGCGTCGGCATCAACACGGTTTTTTCCGGGCTGAGAATTTTGGCGGTTTCGCCCATAAAACGCACGCCCGCCACCAGCAGCGTTTTTGCCGGATGGGTGCTGCCGAAGCGCGCCATTTCCAGTGAGTCCGAGACGCAGCCGCCGGTCTCTTCCGCCAGCGCCTGAATTTCAGGATCGGTGTAGTAATGCGCGACCAGCACCGCATCGCGCTCTTTTAATAAGCGTTTGATTTCAGAGATGTAGTGGGATTTTTCATCCTGGCTGAGACGCGCCGGTTTCGGCGGAAAGGGATAAATCGCGCTTTCAGGATCGAACATCAGACTCATGACACGGCTCTCGTTTTCTCAATTTAACAAAATCGCCTGTTACAGCGATGATGCGGCATCAAAACCGCTATCGTGTTTTATATGCTAAACACGATAGCGGAATTGCGCGAGAGTGTCGTCTCTTTTTTATGCGGTTTACAAGCCACCTAACGATTTCTGCGGGTTTTCCAGTTCCAGCAAGAACGCTTTGACCGCCAGACCGCCCGCGAAACCAGTGAGCTTACCGTTGCTGCCAATCACCCGATGGCAGGGCGCCATGATCGACAGAGGATTTTTACCGTTGGCCGCCCCCACCGCGCGCATGGCTTTCGGGTTGCCGATCTGTTCCGCAATTTGCTGATAGCTACGGGTTTCACCAAACGGAATGGTGAGCAGCGCTTGCCAGACTTTTTTCTGGAATTCAGTGCCGACCGTGTCGTAAGGCATGTCGAACTGCTGGCGCTCTCCGGCAAAATATTCGCGCAGCTGGCGTTCGGCCTCACACAGGATCGGATGCTGATCGTTACGGCTGATGGGTTTCAGCGGCACGCGTTGCGAGCCTTCGTTTTCCCACAGAATCGCTGATAACCCGTTATCGGTCGCAATCAACGTCAGCTCACCAACTGGCGTGGGAATGATTTTGGCATGATACATAAGGCAACTCCGGCATAAATCAGTGTGTCATTATCGCACTTCTGCCGCGATAAACTGGCTGTTTTCGGTCATGAGCATAAACTGGTTAGCTGTCCGAAAGCAGCGAGTTTTGCTCAGCCACTTGCGCGACGATACCCAAAATAGTGCAAGGCGCAGGAAGGCGGCAAACGAGTGACTCATCGAACAGTCGATTTGAACCGCGCTGGCCTGCAGGGGAACCTCCTTTAGGAGGTCCATCATCCCGATGACTTTATCAAGTACGTGATTCGGATGATCGAGAGCAGCCAGCGCTTCTGCGCTTTAAAGTAGGAAAGGTATAGCCGGTTTATTAGCTGGAGACGATGATGTTTGATCCCGAGATTGCATACCAGGCGCTGACCTCGCGCGACAGTCGCTTCGACGGCGTGTTCTTTGTCGGCGTGACCTCAACCGGCATTTACTGTCGGCCCATTTGTCCGGTGAAAGCGCCGATGCAGAAGAACTGCCTGTTTTTTGGCAGCGCCGAAGCCGCCGAGAAAGCGCATTTCAGACCCTGCCTGCGCTGCCGTCCTGAGTTAGCGCCGGGCTTCGCACCGGTCGATAGTCATCACCGCATCGCCGATCGCTTGATTCGTCGTATTGAAGAAGGCCTGTTGGAAGAGCAAGAGACCCTGGCCGAAATTGCCAACGAGTTTGACCTGAGTGAACGCCAGCTACGCCGCGTGATCCAGCAGGAGCTGGGCGTGTCACCGCTGGAGCTGCGCCAAACGCGGCGTATGCTGCTGGCGAAGCAACTCCTGACGGAGACTTCATTGCCCGTTACCGAAATCGCCTACGCCAGTGGCTTTCGCAGTTTGCGCCGCTTTAATGATGTGTTTCAGGCACGCTACCGTATGACGCCTTCGCGTCTGCGCAAGCAGAGTCAACCAGAGAGCGTGACCACCGTACAAGAGAGCGCGGAATTGCGTCTGAGTTATCGCCCCCCTTATGACTGGGATGCCATTTTGGATTTTCTTCAGCAGCGTGTGATGAAAGAGGCCGAGTGGGTCAGTGAAGGTGCTTATCACCGCACCGTGGCGCTGGGGAACTGTCGGGGCTGGGTACGCGTCAGCCATTTGCCTGAGAAGCAGGCACTCAAGGTGCAGTTCACCACCACCTTGACGCCGGTTTTGCCTGCTCTGCTGCGTCGCCTGCGCGACCTGTTTGATCTCGATGCCCAACCACAACGCATCAGCGAGCAGCTAAGCCAGGATCCGTTGTTAGCTGAGAGTCTGGCACGTTATCCTGGGTTACGCGTTCCTGGGGCGTTTGACGGCTTTGAGTTGGGGGTGCGCGCAATTCTTGGCCAGCAGGTGACGGTGAAAGCGGCCACCACGCTAAGCAGCCGCGTGGCGCAGCGGTTTGGCGAGCCATTAGTGACACCATGGCCGGAACTTTCTCGCCTGCCTCCGACGGCGGAATCCCTCGCTAGCGCAACCATTGATGATATTGCTAGCCTCGGTATTGTGAGCGCTCGCTCGCAGGCGATTCAGGCGCTGGCACAGGCGTGTGCCTCCGGTGCGCTGCGCTTTAATGGCGCGGTGAATCCTGACGTGGTTCAGCAGCAGCTGCTGGCATTGAAAGGCGTAGGGCCATGGACGGCGAGTTATATTGCCATGCGCGCCCTGCGCTGGCCGGATGCGTTCCCTAAAGAGGATATTGCGATTCGTAATAATCTTGGTGGGGTAAGTGCCAAAGTGGCAGAGCAGTTATCACAGGTTTGGCGCCCATGGCGCAGCTATGCGGTGCTGCATATCTGGAAGAGTTTGACGCCTGAGAAATCGGCTGAAAAAGAGAAAAAGGCATGACTGGGCCTTCTTTTCGGCAATGGGATCATCGCTTGTACACTCCAGTCGCCTGCAAAACAACGACAGTGCGTTCCAGTCGGCAATAAGGGGCGGTTGCGTAAAGACGCCGTAAATACATCCCTGTAGGCTCTGGTGGCGCATCCCTGCGCCACAAGCTTTACTTCACCGCCCCTTATTGCCGCCTTCATGGCACATCTCTGCGGTTTTTTAAAAGCATTAACCAAAGCCAAACAAGTCCGGCAAGGCGGGAGCGGAAGAGCGAAGCGTCCGAGCCATGGTTCGGGCCATTGATTTCACACTCAAGCCACAAGCAAAACAACGACAGTGCGTTTCAGTCAGCAATAAGGGGCGGTTACGTAAAGACGCCGTGAATACATCCCTGTAGGCTCTGGTGGCGCATCCCTGCGCCACAAGCTTTACTCCACCGCCCCTTATTGCCGCCTTCATGGCACATCTCTGCGGTTTTTTAAAAGCATTAACCAAAGCCACATAAGTCCGGCAAGGCGGGAGCGGAAGAGCGAAGCGTCCGAGCCATGGATGGCGAGGCCGATCCACAGGGATGTGAGACTCCTTCGCGATCCGTCCCGCCTTGACGGGCTGACGCACGGACTCATAGCAATCCCACCAAATTTTAGTTCTGAATGAGACTCCTTTGCCATCCGCCCACACGGAAAGACTGACGCTTCGGACTCATAGCAAGTTCAGCTAAAATTTTTGAGAAGTGAAGATTTGAGAAACGCAGAAAAGCAAAAAGGCGCCTTTAGGGCGCCTTTCTACATAGTGGTGGGTCGTGCAGGATTCGAACCTGCGACCAATTGATTAAAAGTCAACTGCTCTACCAACTGAGCTAACGACCCGCTCGAGGAGCGGCTTACAACTTTAAACTTGATGGTGGGTCGTGCAGGATTCGAACCTGCGACCAATTGATTAAAAGTCAACTGCTCTACCAACTGAGCTAACGACCCATCAAGGTTGTGAAGCTTCTGAAGAAAACATCTAACATACAGCAGGTTAAGATGGTGGGTCGTGCAGGATTCGAACCTGCGACCAATTGATTAAAAGTCAACTGCTCTACCAACTGAGCTAACGACCCATCTTCAGGCTGCCGGACGCTTTGTTAAACTGCCCGGGCAACGGCGGCATATATTACTGATTTAGCGGGAGGGCGCAACCCTTATTTATCACCAAATCACTCAATTGCTTACCTTTCATGCTGCAAGACCAGAAATCATACGAAATCCGGTCTCTGCTGCACAAATTACATCCCAGCCAGACGCTTTTGCGCCAGTTTGGCAGATTCGCTGGTCGGGAATTGTTTGATCACTTGTTGATAGACCGCTTTGGCTTTCGCCGTATCGTTCTTCTCTTGCATGATCACGCCAACCTTAAACAGCGCTTCCGGGGCTTTCGGCGATTTCGCGTAATTCTTTACCACAGTGGCAAAATAATAAGCGGCATCATCTTTCTTGCCCTTGTTGTAATTCAACTGACCGAGCCAGTAATTGGCATTGGGCTGGTAGGTGGAGTCAGGATACTTCTTCACCCACGCCTGCAGGGCCGTGATGGCCTGATCGAACTGTTTCTTCTCAAGAATCAGCGCAACTGCCGCATTGTAATCGGTATTCGCATCGCCGGTTTGTGCAGGGGCAGCGGAACTTCCACTGGCATTGCTACCACCTGCATCAGCGTTTCCCGCTGCTGCACCTGCGCCCGCCGCTGCGGCATCACCGCCACCGCTCGCCTGTGCCCCCGCATTACCGCTGCTCAACGTATCGATCTGCTGATAGAGCTGCTTCTGGCGCTCAATCACCTGATTAAGTTGATAGCTGTTCTGCTGGATTTGGCCGCGCAGCGAATCGATATCGCTTTGGTTGTCACTCATCTGCTGCTGCAACTGCTGCAGAAGCTGAGCCTGGGCATTGGAGATACGTTCAAGATTGGTGACACGGTCTTCGACCGAGCCTGAGCCAACGCTACTGATTGACGCCTGGGCATTAGCGGCCCAAGGGGCCGCTACGCCAACCAGTAACGACAGACTCAATAGATGAAGTCTGAAGTTACTCATCATGTCATGCTCTTAGTAAACCAGTACGGCACGACGGTTTTTAGCGTAAGCCGCTTCGTCATGACCCAGTACAGCTGGTTTTTCTTTACCGTAAGAAACGATAGACATCTGGTCAGCAGAAACGCCTTTGCCCTGCAGGTACATTTTCACTGCGCTAGCACGACGTTCGCCCAGGGCGATGTTGTACTCTGGGGTACCGCGCTCATCCGCGTGACCTTCGATGGTGACTTTGTAAGACGGGTTGCCGCGC
The DNA here is from genome assembly GCF_037153115.1 of Pantoea sp. USMM079. Taxonomy (NCBI): domain Bacteria; kingdom Pseudomonadati; phylum Pseudomonadota; class Gammaproteobacteria; order Enterobacterales; family Erwiniaceae; genus Pantoea; species Pantoea sp. USMM079. Next base: position 126,013 of record NZ_JBBCKX010000007.1, on the reverse strand, counting down.
AGGAATGCTGCGTGCTGATCCAGCATCTGAGCATAGTCAGAAGCCACGTCATACTTGTCCAGACCGAAGTAAACGATGTTGTTCTGCTGCAGCTGCTGCATCTGCAGACGCGCTTGCTCATCAGAAGACATGTTACCGTTCTGGCCAGCACCGTAAGCGCCGTTGTCTGCGCCCATACCAGTCTGGTCGTTGTTGTTGTTTTTGTGCGAGCTACATGCAGCTACCGCGATTACCGGCAGAGCCAGCATCAAACCCTTCAGCACTTTGTTCAGTTGCATTTCTTTATCCTATTATTTTGTTTGCTATACATTGTCATCCCCCGCTATGCAGGGGACTCATGCATTACAGATACGGCGACCAGGCAGGGAATTTGACCTGTCCATCAGTTGCCGGAAGACGCGCTTTGAAACGCCCATCTGTTGAAACCAACTGCAACACGGAACCCATCCCCTGAGTAGAGCTATAGATTACCATCGTGCCGTTAGGCGCCAGACTTGGCGTCTCATCCAGGAACGTGTCCGTTATTGTTTGAACGGCTCCCGTTACCAGATCCTGTTTGGCGACATGCTGAGCGCCACCGGCGCTGCTGATCATCACCATGGTTTTGCCGTCAGTTGACACATCCGCATCCTGGTTCTGAGAACCTTCCCAGGTAATACGTTGTGGCGCACCGCCGTTGATACCCACTTTATAAATCTGAGGCGCACCCGCCTGATCCGAGGTGTAAGCCAGTGTCTGGCTATCCGGGAACCAGGTTGGTTCGGTGCTGTTGTAGCGACCGTCGGTCACCTGACGCGTCTGACCTGAAGCCAGATCCATCACGTACAAGTTCAGGCTACCGGTTTTAGACAGCGCAAACGCCAGTTTTGAACCATCCGGCGAGAAGGCCGGTGCACCGTTATGGCGCGGGTAAGAAGCCACCTGACGGATGGCACCGTTTGCCAGCGTTTGTACCACTAACGCCGACTTACCGCTTTCAAAGGTCACGTAGGCCACTTTGCTGCCGTCTGGAGACCAGGCCGGTGACATCAACGGTTCTGGTGAACGGTGCACGGTGAACTGGTTGTAGCCATCGTAGTCTGATACGCGCAGTTCATACGGGAACTGGCCGCCGTTGGTTTGCACCACATACGCGATACGCGTACGGAATGCGCCTTTGATACCGGTCAGCTTCTCAAACACTTCATCACTGGCGGTGTGGCCTGCATAACGCAGCCATTGCTTAGTGACTTTGTAAGAGTTCTGCGCCAGCACCGTGCCCGGTGCACCGCCGGTGTCCACCAGCTGGTAAGCGATCTGGTAGCTACCGTCCGGGTTTGGCGTGACCTGGCCCACGACAACCGCATCAATACCCAATGCGCTCCAGGCAGCAGGTTGCACTTCCTGCGCGCTGGTCGGCTGCTGTGGCAGACGTGAACGATCCAGCGGGTTGAATTTACCGCTATTGCGCAAGTCAGCCGCGACGATGCCGCCAATGTCTTCTGGCGCCGCGCCTGGGCCAGCCCATTTGAACGGCACCACACCAATTGGACGTGCGGTGTTCACGCCCTGCGTAATTTCAATGCGTACTTCTGCGTGCAGCATCGCTGCCCACAGCAGTACAAAAAAACCTAAGGTTACACGAAGTGCCTGCTTCATCTTTTCTCCCTTATCTGAACCTGAGTCCACGATAATTCGCACAGTTCCTGAAAAACACGAGTGTTCATAAATTACGGCAAGCTAACCTTAGTTCAACCTGCCGTGAGTTACTGCATTTATTGAGGCTTAAAGTCCAATGGTGCGTTTTTGAACACCTGATACACATCCTGACTAGGCGGCTTAGGTATCCGAGCTTGTTGCGCAGCTGCAACCGCAGCCTGGCAAAGCGCAGGATCTCCAGCTTCGGCTTTAACACCAGCTACTGTACCGTCTGGCATCAGCTGAATCCGCAAAGTACAGGTTCGTCCTTTAAAGCTTTCCCAATCGTAAAACTTACTTTTGATTGCAGCCTGGATTTGACCTGCATAATTGCTAATATCCGCACCTGAGGCACCAGACTTCTTCTGATTGCCCTGCCCTGCCGCACCGCCAGAAGCCGTGCCACTTTTCGGTGCATTCTTACCAGACGAGAGTCCACCTAACAGGTCATCAACGTCACTTTCATTCTTCGCTGCTTCAGATGCGGCTTTTTTCTTGGCATCAGCGGCTGCTTTGGCTTTCGCAGCCGCATCGGCTTTCGCTTTGGCTGCGGCATCCGCTTTAGCTTTGGCTTCAGTAGCAGCTTTCTCTTTCGCTGCCTCAGCGGCTTTTTCTTTTGCTTCTGCGGCAGCTTGCTCTTTAGCCTCTTTGGCTTCCTGAGCGGCTTTCGCCTTCGCATCAGCTGCAGCCTGCGCTTTGGCCTCTGCGGCAGCTTGCGCTTTCGCTTCGGCGGCGGCTTTGGCTTGCTCTACCGCTTTCTCTTTCGCCGCTTCAGCAGCCGCTGCTTTGGCCTGTTCGTCCGCTTTCTTCTTCGCGTCCGCTGCAGCCTGCTTCGCCTCTTCTACCGCTTTGGCTTTGGCATCTGCCGCCGCTTTAGCTTGCGCATCCGCTTCAGCTTTGGCGTCGGCCTTAGCTTTTGCGGCAGCCGCTTCTGCAGCTTTCTGCTGATCCTGCGCCTGCTTCGCGGCCGCTTCAGCGGCTTTCTGTTGCTCAGCTTGCTGTTTGGCCTGCTCTTTGGCTTCCTGCTGCGCCTGCAAACGCTCTTTTTCCAGCTCTTTCAGACGCTGCTGCTCAGCGGCTTGCTTCTGCTGTAACTCTTCAGCCTGCTGCTGTGATTGTTTCTGGCGCTGCTGTTCAGCACGTTGGCTGTCGCGTTGCTGATTCTGCTGGCGGTTGTACTGTTCAACCACCGCGCCGGAATCGACCATCACGGCATCAATGTCACTGCCGCCGCCACCGCCGCTGGATTCGATCTTTTCGTTAAACGAGCTCCAGATCAGCAGGGCGATCAGCACGATGTGCAGAATCACCGAAATGATTATCGCGCGTTTTAACTTGTCGTTCTGCTCGGTTACCTTCGACACTCTCGGATCCCAAAAACGGTTCGCTTTAAATCGGCTGTGTCATCAAACCGACAGATTTCACGCCTGCCTGATGTAACAGGTTCAACGCCTTGATGATTTCGTCGTAAGGCACATCCTTCGCGCCACCAATCAGGAATACCGTCTTCGGATTGGCTTCAATGCGGCGCTGTGCTTCGCTTACCACCTGTTCCGGCGGCAGCTGCGTCATACGATCGTGATCCACTACCAGGCTGTATTGCCCGACGCCAGCCACTTCAACAATGACCGGGGGATTATCATCCGTTGAGACCGTTTTCGAGTCGGTCGCATCAGGCAGGTCCACTTCCACGCTTTGCGTAATAATCGGCGCAGTTGCCATGAAGATGAGCAGCAACACCAACAGTACGTCCAGCAGTGGAACTATGTTGATTTCCGACTTAAGGTCGCGGCGCCCGCGACCACGGGTTCTGGCCATCGTTAACCTCGACTTACTTCGTGTTGTCGGTGGAGAAAGCCTGACGATGCAGGATAGCCGTGAACTCTTCCATAAAGTTGTCGTAGCCCTGCTCCAGCTTGTTGACGCGCTGGTTCAGACGGTTATACGCCATAACGGCAGGAATGGCCGCGAACAAACCGATGGCAGTGGCGATCAGCGCTTCGGCAATACCCGGCGCAACCATCTGCAACGTCGCCTGTTTCACCGCGCCAAGCGCGATAAAGGCGTGCATGATCCCCCACACCGTACCGAACAGACCGATATACGGGCTGATGGAACCAACGGTGCCAAGGAAAGGAATGTGGTTTTCCAGCGCTTCCAGTTCACGGTTCATTGAGATGCGCATCGCACGGCTGGCTCCCTCGACCACCGCTTCTGGCGCGTGGTTGTTAGCACGGTGCAAACGGGCAAACTCTTTGAAGCCCGAATAGAAAATTTGCTCAGATCCGCCCAGCTCATCGCGGCGTCCCTGGCTTTCCTGATACAGGCGCGATAACTCGATGCCTGACCAGAACTTATCTTCAAAGGCTTCGGCTTCGCGACCCGCCGCATTCAGGATGCGCGTGCGCTGAATAATGATCGCCCATGAGGCAATAGAAAAGCCGATCAAAATCAACATGATAAGTTTGACCAGAAGGCTCGCCTTCAGGAACAAATCAAGAACATTCATGTCAGTCACTGCTTGAACTCCGCGACAATAGACTTGGGAAGCGCAATCGGCTTCATTAGATGTGGGTTGATGCAGGCAATCAGGACTTCTGCTTCATTCAGCACTTTGCCTTCTGCATTCACGATACGCTGCGAGAAGGTCATGGTGGCGCGAGTCATGGCGGTCACTTCACTCTGGATATCCAGAAGATCGTCAAGACGTGCTGCGGCAACAAAGTCTATCGTCATGCGTCGTACCACAAACGCCACCTGTTCTTCTAACAGGGCTTGTTGATTGAAATGGTGCTGGCGCAACATCTCGGTACGTGCTCGTTCATAGAAAGCAAGATAACTGGCGTGGTAAACCACACCACCGGCGTCGGTGTCTTCGTAATAGACCCTAACCGGCCAGCGAAACAGCGTTGTACTCACTCTACATCCCGGTCTCATTTTAAACGTTGCTACTATACGCAAGTGAGATCGGCTTGGGAATGGTCCGCCAGAGCCAGGAGAAAATAATTATCACACGTTAACAACTGGAAGGAATTTCAGGATATTTCTTGACCAGGCGCTGACATAAACTCACGTCAGCGCCCGAATAAAGCGGATAAAAAACAGCCTTGGGGGCTCAATGATAGAACCAATAGATTCCCAGAATCAGTACGATCATCGCAGGCAACGGTGAAAACACGGCTCGCCAGCGCGTTTGCAATGGACGGAAGCCCGTACCATGAATCACGCCGGTGCACACCGCCCAAATCATCAATAATCCATGCCAGATGGCTAAGTCGCTCGTGCGGGCGGCAAAGCGTGACGGTTGCCAGATAACACAGCCCGCCAGCCACAGCGCCAGTATCAGCGAAAGGGCCCGTAACGGGCCCTTGTCCATCAGACGATACAGCGTCTGAATCAGTGTGCGCATCAGTGTTGTTTATCCTTTGCGCCACTCTCTTCTGCTTGCTCAATCGCCAGCGCCGTGATCACGCCAAACGCACAGGCCAGCAAAGTGCCAAGAATCCAGGCAAAATACCACATGCTCAATCTCCTTAATCAGTACAGGGAGTGCGTATTGCTCTCAATGTGTTCTTTGGTGATACGGCCAAACATCTTGTAATAACACCACGCGGTATAGGCGAGGATAATCGGGACAAAGATGATGGCGGCGAAGGTCATCACTTTCAGCGTCAGCAGGCTTGAGGTGGCATCCCACATAGTCAGGCTAGTGCCCGGCACGGTGCTGGAAGGCATAATGAACGGGAACATCGCGATGCCTGCAGTCATGATGACGCATGCCAGCGTCAATGAAGAAAAGACAAACGCCCAGGCGCCCTTCTCCATGCGCGAACAGAGCACGGTCAGCAGCGGCAGCACCACGCCAAGCAGCGGGAACAGCCACAGGATTGGCGTCTGCTCGAAGTTCACCATCCACGCACCGGCTTCACGCACCACTTCTTTGCCCAGCGGGTTGGATGCAGCGTGATGATCGATGACGCTTTTCACCACATAGCCATCTATTCCGTATTTCACCCACACACCGGCTAATACGAAGCATACCATCATCACCAGCGCACTGATTTGCGCGGTGCCGCGCGCACGCAGGTGCAGATCGCCGTTGGTACGCATCTGCAGATAGGTCGCACCCTGTGTCAGGATCATCGCGACGCTGATCACACCCGCCAGCAAGCCAAACGGATTGAGTAACTGGAAGAAGTTACCGGTGTAGAACAGACGCAGATACTCATCCGCATGGAAAGGTACGCCTTGCAGCAAGTTGCCGAAGGCCACGCCAATCACCAGTGGTGGTACAAAGCTACCGATGAAAATGCCCCAGTCCCAGGTGTTGCGCCAGCGCGGGTCTTCAATCTTCGAACGGTAGTCAAAACCCACCGGACGGAAGAACAAGGAAGCCAGTACCAGAATCATCGCCACATAGAAGCCGGAAAACGCCGCAGCGTAGACCATCGGCCAGGCAGCAAACAGCGCGCCACCCGCGGTGATCAGCCATACCTGGTTGCCGTCCCAGTGCGGGGCGATGCTGTTAATCATGATACGTCGTTCGGTATCGGTACGGCCAAGGATGCGCGTCAGCATACCGACCCCCATATCAAACCCGTCGGTAACCGCAAAGCCAATTAGCAGCACGCCAATCAGCAACCACCAGACAAAGCGCAATACTTCATAATCAAACATGGTTGCTCTCCTTATCCACGAACGGGCTGAGCAGCCGCTTTCACGGTCTCATGATGGTAGCGGCCAGTCTTCAGGCTGCTAGGACCCAGACGGGCGAACTTGAACATCAGGTACATTTCCGCCACCAGGAAAATGGTGTAGAGACCGCAAATCAGAATCATTGAGAACAGCAGATCGCCAATGGTCAGTGAGGAGTTCGCTACGGCGGTTGGCAACACTTCACCAATCGCCCAAGGCTGACGACCGTACTCAGCAACAAACCAGCCCGATTCAATCGCAATCCATGGCAGCGGAATACCGTACAGTGCCGCCTTAAGCAGCCAGCGGCTCTTGCCAATGCGGTTACGAATCACGCTCAGGAATGACAGAGCGATAATGCCCAGCAGCAGCACGCCACACAGCACCATGATGCGGAAGGCGAAATAGAGCGGTGCCACACGTGGAATCGAATCCTGTGTCGCTTTCTGAATCTGCGCTTCAGTCGCATTCGCTACATCCGAGGTATAACGCTTCAGCAGCAAGCCATAACCGAGATCCTGTTTGCTGGCTTCGAATTGGCTACGCACCGCAGGATCTTTACTGCCCGCGCGCAGTTCATTCAGCAACGCGTAGGCTTTCATACCGTTGCGGATACGCACTTCATGCTGCGACAGCAGATCTTTCAGACCGGTGACCGGTGTATCCACCGATCGCGTCGCGATCAGCCCCAGCAAATACGGGATTTGAATCGCGTACTTGTTCTCCTGCGAATCCTGATCGGGAATACCAAACAGCGTGAAGGCCGCAGGTGCAGGCTGCGTTTCCCACTCGGCTTCAATCGCTGCGAGTTTGGTTTTCTGTACGTCACCCATTTCATAACCGGATTCATCACCCAGCACGATAACGGACAGAATCGCCGCCATGCCAAAGCTGGCCGCGATACCGAATGAGCGCTTAGCGAAAGCCACATCGCGGCCTTTCAGCAGATACCAGGCACTGATACCCAGCACAAACATCGCGCCAGCGGTGTACCCTGCCGCCACGGTGTGAACAAATTTCACCTGCGCAACCGGGTTGAGCACCAGCTCGGAGAAGCTCACCATCTCCATGCGCATGGTTTCGAAATTAAATTCGGATGCGATCGGGTTTTGCATCCAACCGTTCGCCACCAGAATCCATAGCGCAGACATGTTAGAACCGAGCGCCACCAGCCAGGTTACCGCCAGGTGCTGGACTTTGCCAAGGCGATCCCAACCGAAGAAGAACAGACCAACAAAGGTGGATTCAAGGAAGAACGCCATCAAGCCTTCAATGGCGAGCGGCGCACCAAAGATATCGCCGACGTAGTGGGAGTAATATGACCAGTTGGTCCCGAACTGAAACTCCATGGTGAGACCGGTTGCGACACCTAGTGCAAAGTTGATACCGAACAACTTGCCCCAGAACTTGGTCATGTCTTTATAAATTTGCTTACCCGTCAGGACATATACGGTTTCCATGATCGCCAACAAAAACGCCATACCCAGCGTTAAGGGGACGAACAGGAAATGGTACATCGCCGTCAGGGCAAACTGTAAACGCGACAGCTCGACAATATCTAACATGATGACTCCTTGCTCCTCGCATGAATTTACTCTGCGGCTGACAACGGTAAACAACGAACATTGACGTGCAGAATAAGATCCAGGAACGACTGATTATTGATTCCAGTTTTATTACTGACAGAACAGAGAAATCTGTAGCCCGAAATGAGTGAGTAACAGTGTTGAAAATTTCCCGAAAAACCGATCGCTTCAATCTGTTTCGAGCAGGAGTGTGATGCAAGAAGGCGACAGAATTGCGCTAACAACGCCTGGCTCAAACTCCTGAAAATTCGCGGAAAAGACTGAATTGATGCAGCGCAATTTATACCGTTTGTCGTGCGTGATGCCAGCAGTAAAGTTTGTTATATCTCACCCTTTATTGATCTGGATTAAGACAATATTTTTTCAGATATGTAGTGTTAGCGTTGTTGTTAATTAGTTGTCATGAACGCGTGATGCAATTAAGGAAATAATTACTTCTCCCGTATTTTTTTAACGTTAATACCGGATACTCAGGTTTAATTTCCCCTGTGAGATCACGCACATTTTCCTATCTTTACCTTACCAACTCAGTAAGCATAGCCGCAGATTGTATCTCCGTTACGGTTTTTCCCTGCTTTTTGTGTGACTCTGCACAGGGCGCTGTGGCCACTGGCTTCCCCTTCCTTTCAGGCATAAAAAAAGCCACCCGAAGGTGGCTTCATGCACATCACCAGTGATGACTTATTTGATTGGCAGAACTGCTTTAACAGCGTCGCCAATGTCAGCCAGGCTGCGTACGGTTTTCACACCGGCCGCTTCCAGCGCGGCGAATTTCTCGTCAGCGGTGCCTTTACCACCAGCAATGATGGCGCCTGCGTGGCCCATACGTTTGCCTTTCGGTGCAGTTACACCCGCGATGTAGCCGACAACCGGCTTGGTCACGTGCTCTTTAATGAAGGCTGCGGCTTCTTCTTCAGCGCTACCACCGATCTCACCGATCATGACGATCACTTCGGTCTGTGGGTCATCCTGGAACATTTTCAGGATATCGATGAAGTTTGAACCTGGGATCGGGTCACCACCGATACCGACGCAGGTTGACTGGCCGTAACCAATGTCAGTGGTCTGCTTAACGGCTTCATAAGTCAGGGTACCTGAACGGGATACGATACCGACACGGCCTGGCTGGTGAATGTGCCCCGGCATGATACCGATCTTACATTCGCCTGGGGTGATCACGCCTGGGCAGTTCGGGCCGATCATGCGCACGCCAGCTTCATCCAGCTTCACTTTCACGGTCAGCATATCCAGCGTTGGGATACCTTCGGTGATGGTGATGATCAGTTTGATGCCTGCGTCGATGGCTTCCAGGATACCGTCTTTGCAGAACGGAGCTGGAACGTAGATCACAGTGGCAGTTGCGCCTGTGGCTTCTACCGCTTCACGCACGGTGTTGAACACTGGCAGACCGAGATGTGTGGTGCCGCCTTTGCCTGGCGTTACACCGCCAACCAGTTGCGTACCATAGGCCAAAGCCTGCTCAGAGTGGAAAGTCCCCTGGCCACCGGTGAAACCCTGGCAAATGACTTTGGTGTTTTTGTCGATAAGAATGGACATTATTTACCCTCCGCGGCAGCAACAACACGCTGCGCAGCGTCTGTCAGGCTGGTTGCTGCAATGATGTTCAGACCGCTGTCCGCCAGTTTCTGCGCGCCCAGCTCGGCGTTGTTACCTTCCAGACGTACCACCACTGGCACGTTTACACCCACTTCAGCTACTGCACCGATGATGCCGTCTGCGATCAGGTCGCAACGCACGATGCCGCCGAAGATGTTAACGAATACTGCTTTAACAGCATCGTCAGACAGGATGATTTTGAAGGCTTCGGTTACGCGCTCTTTGGTCGCGCCGCCACCGACATCAAGGAAGTTAGCTGGCTGGCCACCGTGGTGTTTCACGATGTCCATGGTACCCATTGCCAAACCGGCACCGTTCACCATACAGCCGATGTTGCCATCCAGCGCAACGTAGTTCAGTTCCCACTGTGTTGCGTGTGCTTCACGTGGATCTTCCTGGCTTGGGTCGCGCATTTCACGCAGCTCAGGCTGACGGAACAGTGCGTTACCGTCTGCGCCCAGTTTGCCATCGAGGCAGATCAGGTCGCCCTGCTTGGTGATCACCAGCGGGTTGATCTCAACCATCGCCAGATCGCGTTCCAGGAACATGGTCGCCAGACCCATGAAGATTTTGGTGAACTGGCTAACTTGCTTACCGGACAGGCCCAGTTTGAACGCCAACTCACGACCCTGGTATGGCTGAGGTCCGGCCAGCGGATCCAATGCCATTTTGTGGATCAGGTGCGGGGTTTCTTCCGCCACTTTCTCGATTTCCACGCCGCCTTCGGTGGAAGCCATGAAGATCACGCGACGGGTAGCACGGTCAACCACCGCACCCAGATAGAGTTCCTGGTCGATGTCAGTCGCGGCTTCAACCAGAATCTGGTTTACCGGCTGGCCATCAGCATCAGTTTGGTAGGTCACCAGACGCTTGCCCAACCAATGCTCAGCAAATGCACGGATATCTTCCTTGCTGTTCACCACTTTCACGCCACCCGCTTTACCGCGGCCACCGGCATGTACCTGACATTTTACTACCCACGGACCTGCGCCAATTTTAGAGGCGGCTTCTTCTGCTTCACGTGGCGTAGCGCAGGCGTAACCAGTTGGAGCTGGCATGCCATAGCGAGCAAACAACTGCTTCGCCTGGTATTCATGTAAGTTCATGATGTTCTATCCATTCAGATATGAGTTTGGGCGCACCGTTGTGCGATGCGCCCGGCGAAAATTAGACGTCCAGCAGCAGACGCGCCGGATCTTCCAGCATCTCTTTCACCGCGACCAGATAGCCCACGGATTCACGGCCATCGATCAGTCGGTGGTCATAAGAGAGTGCCAGATACATCATTGGCAGGATCACAACCTGACCATTGACCGCCATCGGGCGCTCTTTGATCGCGTGCATGCCCAGAATCGCGCTCTGCGGTGGGTTGATGATCGGGGTAGACATCAGGGAACCGAACACACCGCCGTTGGTGATGGTGAAGTTACCGCCGGTCAGCTCGTCAACCGTCAGCTTACCGTCACGGCCTTTCACCGCCAGTTCTTTAATTTTCTTCTCGATGTCAGCCATGCTCAGCGCATCAACATCTTTCAGCACTGGGGTTACCAGGCCGCGCGGCGTAGACACCGCGATGCTGACGTCGAAGTAGTTGTGGTAAACCACATCTTCGCCATCGATAGAAGCGTTCACTTCTGGATAGCGTTTCAGGGCTTCAACCACCGCTTTGATGTAGAAGGACATGAAGCCCAGACGTACACCGTGACGTTTCTCAAACGCGTCGCCGTACTGCTTACGCAGATCCATGATCGGCTTCATGTTGATTTCGTTGAAAGTGGTCAGCATCGCGGTGCTGTTTTTCGCTTCCAGCAGACGCTCAGCCACACGCTTACGCAGACGCGTCATTGGTACGCGTTTTTCGCTGCGGTTAGCCACAGCAGCCTGAGGTGCTGCAGCCGCTGCTGCAGGCGCCGCTTTCGCGCCGTCAGCTTTCTTCGCGACATGCTTCTCAACATCTTCACGCGTCAGACGACCGCCGACACCGGTGCCTTTAATCTGGCTCGCGTCGAGGTTGTTTTCAGCGATCAGGCGACGAACCGCTGGGCTCAGCGCATCGTTGCTCTCTTCTTCCAGAGACGCGGTTTTACGCTGTTCTGGTGTCGCTTCTTTCGTTTCTACTTTCGCAGATGTCTCTTTACCACCGCTGTTGCCTTCCACCAGGCGGCCTAACAGCTGGCGCGAGAGCACCGTAGCGCCTTCGTCTTCCAGAATCGCTTCCAGTACACCGTCTGCTGAAGCAGGCACTTCAAGCACAACTTTGTCCGTTTCAATCTCAACCAGTACTTCATCGCGACTGACCACATCGCCGGGTTTTTTGTGCCAGGTTGCAACCGTTGCATCCGCTACGGATTCAGGCAAATCGGGAACCAGAATTTCTACGCTACTCATTTTCTTTCCTTTTAATTAACCAAGGTTCAGCGCGTCGTTAACCAGGTCTTGCTGCTGTTGTTGATGTACGGACATGTAGCCCACGGCTGGTGAAGCAGAAGCCGGACGACCTGCGTAACGCAGTGACGCACCGAAGGGAACCACTTCGCGGAAATGATGCTGACTGCAATACCATGCGCCCTGGTTCAGTGGCTCTTCCTGACACCAGACGAAATCCTGCACATGCGCATAATTTTTCAATACGTCCTGCACTACTTTGTGCGGGAACGGATAGAGCTGTTCGATACGCACGATGGCGACATCGGTCTGCTCATTCTTGCGACGCTGTTCCAGCAGATCGTAATAAACCTTACCGGAACACATCACCACGCGTTTCACTTGTTTCGGATCCAGATCGTCAATCTCACCAATCGCCGGCTGGAAGCTGCCATTGGCCAGCTCTTCCAGGCTGGAGACCGCCAGTGGATGGCGCAGCAGCGATTTCGGTGACATCACGATCAGCGGACGGCGCATACCGCGCAGCGCTTGGCGGCGCAGCATATGGTAAACCTGTGCTGGCGTTGATGGCACGCATACCTGCATGTTCTGTTCAGCACAGAGTTGCAGATAGCGCTCCAGACGCGCAGAGGAGTGCTCTGGCCCCTGGCCTTCATAACCGTGTGGCAGCAGCATCACGAGGCCACACATACGGCCCCACTTCTGCTCGCCGGAGCTGATGAACTGGTCGATCACCACCTGAGCACCGTTGGCGAAGTCACCGAACTGCGCTTCCCAAATGGTCAGCACGCGCGGTTCTGCGGTGGCATAGCCGTATTCAAAGGCCAGTACCGCTTCTTCTGACAGCACGGAATCCCAGACCTTGAACTGACCCTGGCCGTTATGGACATGGTGCAGCGGGGTATAGGTTGAGCCGTTGGTTTGGTTGTGGATCACCGCATGACGGTGGAAGAAGGTGCCGCGGCCGGAGTCTTCACCCGACAGACGAACAGGAATGCCTTCATCAACCAAGGTCGCGTACGCCAGGTTTTCCGCGCCGCCCCAGTCAAATGGCTTGTTGCCTTCCGCCATCTCTTTACGGTCATTGTAAATCTTAGCCACGCGCGACTGCACTTCGACGGCTTCCGGTACGCTGCTAATGCGACGCGCCAGCTCTTGCAAGCGTTTGTACTCAACCGTGGCAGGATAGTTTTCATCCCACTCGTGGTTCAGGTACGGCGACCAAGTGAAGGAGTGCAGGCTCATCGGACGCCATTCTGGCACCACGCATTCGCCTTCATCCAACGCATCACGGTAGAGATTGACCAGTTCGGTCGCATCTTCTAACGTCGCCACACCTTCGCTTTCCAGCTGATCGGCGTAGATCTTACGTGGCGTCGGGTGTTTCTTGATTTTCTGGTACATCAGCGGCTGGGTTGCACTTGGCTCATCCGCTTCGTTATGGCCGTGACGGCGGTAGCACACCAAATCGATAAACACGTCGCGTTTAAAGGTGTTGCGATAATCCAGTGCCAGGCGAGTCACGAAGGCCACCGCTTCTGGATCGTCCGCATTCACGTGGAAGATTGGCGCCAGAACCATTTTGCCGATGTCGGTGCAGTAAGGCGTTGAACGCGCATCTTTCGGGTTCGAGGTGGTGAAACCTACCTGGTTGTTAATCACGATGCGAACGGTACCGCCCACTTCGTAACCGCGCGCCGCAGACATGTTCAGGGTTTCCTGCACCACGCCCTGGCCGATCACCGCCGCATCACCGTGGATGGTGATCGGCAGAACTTTGTTGCTGCTTGGCTCAGCCAAACGATCCAGACGTGCACGCACCGAACCCATGACCACTGGGCTTACGATTTCGAGGTGTGACGGGTTAAACGCCAGCGCCAGGTGCACTAAACCACCTTCGGTTTCAACGTCAGACGAGAAGCCCATGTGGTACTTCACGTCGCCGGTGCCGAGGTGCTCTTTGTGTTTGCCGGAGAATTCGTCAAACAGATCCTGTGGCTTTTTACCCAGTACGTTTATCAGGACGTTGAGACGACCACGGTGTGCCATCCCCAGTACCACTTCACGCGTACCGCTTTTGCCTGCATGGCGAATCATTTCGCGCAGCATCGGCACCAGAGCATCACCGCCTTCCAGTGAGAAGCGTTTTGCACCCGGGAATTTCGCGCCGAGGTATTTTTCCAGACCTTCAGCCGCGGTCAGCTCTTTCAGGAAACCTTTTTTCTCGTCGCTGCTGAATGACGCATGGCCGACCACCGATTCCAGACGCTGCTGAATCCAGCGTTTCTCATCGGTGTTGTTGATGTGCATATACTCTGCACCAATCGAGCCACAATAAGTCTGCTGCAGCGCCGCGAACAGATCAGCCAGCTTCATGGTTTCTTTGCCAATGGCAAATGAACCTACGTTAAAGCTTTCCTGAAAATCGGCGTCGGTGAGATCGTGATAAGCCGGATCAAGATCCGCCACCCGATCCTGCTTCCACAGGCCGAGTGGATCGAGGTTAGCGTGCTGATGGCCGCGGAAGCGGAACGCATTGATCAGCTGCAGCACTTTAACCTGTTTGGAATTGGTGGCCGGATCGGTGACTGAGGATGTGTAGCGGGTCGCATCTTTTGCCAGGCGGCGGAAGTAATCACGCGTGGTGGAGTGAAATTGCTCAGGTTTCACGCCAGTGCCGGGCAGCTGTTGGAACAGCTCGCGCCACATTTCATCAACTGAGTCAGGATCGGTCAGGAAATCCTCATAGAGTTGCTCTATGTAGGATTGGTTCGCGCCGGCCAGCCAGGAGGAGTCCAGCCAGGGTTTCATCGCGCTGTTCTGCATTGTGATCCCTTAAGCATTAATCTGCTTTTTATGAGGTTTCATTTGTTGCCGCTTTCGCGGCTTGCCGTAGTGAGTTCAGCGATACGAACCTGTGCGCAACCGGCGCCTGGCCCGTAAGGGAACCTTTATAAGCGTGGTCAGTACCGCGCTTATAAAGGCTTCCGTAAACTGCCGGGAACATTAAGTTCCCGGACAGTGACTTCAGTGTGTTACGCCCCGCGTTGCAGCAGCATCGACTTAATATGGCCGATAGCGCGCGTCGGGTTTAGTCCTTTCGGGCACACGCTCACACAGTTCATGATGCTGTGACAGCGGAATACACTGAAAGCATCGTTCAGATTGTCCAGACGCGCATCGGTTTCGGTATCGCGGCTGTCGATCAGGAAACGGTAAGCGGCTAACAAACCTGCCGGACCGATGAACTTGTCCGGGTTCCACCAGAACGATGGGCACGAGGTCGAGCAGCAAGCGCACAGAATACACTCGTACAATCCATCCAGGTGCTCACGGTCTGCCGGGGTCTGCAGATGCTCGCGTGCTGGCGGATTTTCCCCATTATTCAACAGGAAAGGCTTAATCTTCTCATACTGCGTATAGAATTGTCCCATATCAACGACGAGGTCGCGGATCACCGGCAAACCAGGCAGTGGACGGATAACAATTTTCTTCGTGCCATTACCCAGCGCGGAGACTGGCGTGATGCAGGCCAAGCCGTTTTTGCCGTTCATGTTGAGGCCGTCAGAACCGCAAACACCTTCACGGCATGAGCGGCGGAAGGCCAGCGTTGGGTCCTTCTCTTTCAGACGAATCAACGCGTCCAGCAACATCATGTCACGACCGTCTTCTGACTCCAGCGTGTATTCCTGCATACGCGGTTTGTCATCGACTTCCGGGTTGTAACGATAGATAGAAAATTCGAGTCTCATGATGATCTCCGCAATTAGTAGGTACGCGCTTTCGGCGGGAAGGCCGCACGCAGTTTCGGTTGCATGTTCACCTCACGGCGCGTCATGCTTTCCGTTTGCGGAACATAGAGGCTGTGACACAGCCAGTTAGCATCATCACGTTCCGGGTAGTCGAAGCGGCTGTGTGCGCCACGGCTTTCGGTACGGAAGTTTGCAGCGACCGCCGTGGCGTACGCGGTTTCCATCAGGTTATCCAGCTCAAGGCACTCGATACGCTGGGTGTTGAAATCTGGCGAACGGTCATCAAGACGCGCTGACTTCAGGCGTTCACGAATCACTTTCAGCTCTTCCAGACCTTCACGCATCGCATCACCTTCACGGAATACCGAGAAGTTGTTCTGCATGCAACGCTGCAACGCTTTACGGATTTCAACCGGATCTTCACCCGTGGTGTTGTTTTCCCAGCGGTTGAAGCGCGCCATGGCGGCATCAATGTTTTCCTGCGTGGCTTCGCGCAGTTCACCCTGCTCTTCCAGACACTCCAGCAGGTGCACACCCGCCGCGCGGCCAAATACCACCAGGTCGAGCAACGAGTTACCGCCGAGACGGTTAGCGCCGTGTACTGATACACAAGCAATTTCGCCTACCGCGAACAGGCCCGGAATCACTTCGTCTTCACCCTGCTCATTCACGCGCAGCGCCTGACCGGTCACTTTGGTCGGCACGCCGCCCATCATGTAGTGGCAGGTTGGAATAACCGGAATCGGCTCTTTAATCGGATCGACGTGCGCAAAGGTACGCGACAGCTCAAGGATACCCGGCAGACGCGATTCCAAAACTTCTGCGCCCAGATGATCGAGCTTCAGCTTGATGTGCGGGCCCCATGGACCGTCACAACCACGGCCTTCACGAATTTCCACCATCATGGAGCGTGCGACCACGTCACGACCTGCCAGGTCTTTGGCGTTTGGCGCATAACGCTCCATGAAGCGTTCGCCGTGTTTGTTCAGCAGGTATCCACCTTCACCACGGCAACCTTCAGTGACCAGCACACCCGCACCGGCGATACCGGTTGGGTGGAACTGCCACATTTCCATATCCTGCACCGGCACACCGGCACGCAGCGCCATACCTACGCCGTCACCGGTGTTGATGTGCGCGTTAGTGGTGGACTGGTAAATACGGCCTGCACCGCCCGTTGCCAGAATGGTCGCTTTCGCTTTGAAGTAAACGGTTTCACCGGTTTCCATGCAGATAGCGGTACAGCCGACAATCGCACCGTCTTCATTTTTCACCAGATCCAGCGCATACCATTCGGAGAAGATGGTGGTTTTGTTTTTCAGGTTCTGCTGATACAGGGTATGCAGCAGTGCGTGGCCAGTACGGTCGGCTGCCGCAGCGGTACGCGCCGCCTGCTCACCGCCGAAGTTCTTCGACTGACCACCAAACGGACGCTGATATACGCGGCCGTCATCAAGACGGGAGAAAGGCAGACCCATGTGTTCCAGTTCCAGAATCGCTTCCGGACCGACGTGACACATATACTCGATCGCGTCCTGGTCACCGATATAGTCGGAGCCTTTGACGGTATCGTACATATGCCATTCCCAGTTATCTTCATGGGTGTTACCCAGCGCAACGGTAATACCGCCCTGCGCCGATACGGTATGAGAACGGGTTGGGAAAACTTTGGATAACAGGGCACAAGTCTGGCCCGATTGGGAGATTTGCAGAGCCGCGCGCATTCCCGCGCCACCCGCGCCGATCACCACGGCATCAAATTCTCTGACTGGCAAACTCATTTACACACCCCACACAACAACGATTCCATAAACGGCATACGACAACAGCGCGACCACAATCACAAACTGCAGCAGCAAGCGGGTTGCTACTGGTTTAACGTAGTCGGTCAGGACCTGCCACATACCAATCCAGCCGTGGACCAGAATCGAGAACAGCGTCAGTATCGTAAACACTTTCGTGAAGGCAGAGGCGAAAAAGCCGTGCCAGGCGTCATAGGTCAGGGTGCCGGTCATCACCACAAAACCAAGGAGGTAGATGATGTAGAGCGTCATTAAGATTGCAGCAGCACGCAGTAACAGCCAGTCATGAATACCGTTGCGTCCTAATGCAGAAGCATTGCTTACCATACGAGGACTCCAGCCAAAATTGAGAGCACGACAGTGATACCAAAAGCCGCTTGCGCGGAACGGGTTCCCACCTGCAGGGTTTCTTCCATAAAGCCAAAATCAGCCAGCATATGACGAATACCGCCCACGACGTGGTACGCCAGCGCAGTCAGGATGCCCCACATGATGAATTTGGCGAAGAAGCTGTCCATGATAGAAGCCGCTTGCTGGAAGCCTTCAGGAGAAGAGAGAGAGAGACCCAGTAACCAGAGCAGTATTCCGAGAGCGACAAAGGTGATCACGCCGGAGACGCGGTGGAGAATGGACGATATTGCAGTAACGGGAAACCGGATCGTCGAGAGATCCAAGTTAACAGGTCTTTGTTTTTTCACGGTTTTGCCCACACAGCTCTTTTTTATTTTGCTTCCTCCGGACCTGAGTCGCATCAGAGCACAGCGCGTGTTCAGACTGCAACCGCCACCAAAAAAGCAACATCCAGTGTTAAGTGAAGCGAAAAAAACGCTGGGTGGCTCCTGGTGTCAGGGTATTCCGGAGACCTGGCGGCAGTATAGGAGGATCACATTCTGATTACAATTCCCCTACAATCTCTTTGGTCACATTTAGGCTGAACAGTGATCTGACTCACGAATTTCACAATTCATACATTTTTAATTATCTGATTTGACAAAAGATCAACATTTCAGTTACAAACAAACGCATTAAAGCCCTATGATGCACAAAAGTTATGGGGATACCCTTTCCCCTAAGCTCAAGTTATGTAACATTGCCTTTACGAGCAACACAAAGCATCAGGTTATTGGTTACCAAGAAGTTATGTCGTGACAGGATCTTTAACATCCGCGCTGTTCAGCATGTCATGCCCGAACGCCACCGACTGGCCCTAATACATCTCCCTGTAACCCTGCACGACAAACGTTACCGCAGAGTGATACTGTGAAGATTGTGGTTTTATACAACATGAAGGCTATTCTGGTGTCTAAGATCCTTACCTACTAAGGCGCTATGGAGACGAAAAATGACAGATAAAAAAGTGACGCTAACCCTACAAGATAATGCTTCCGTTGAACTGGATGTGATGCAAGGTACGCTGGGACAAGACGTTGTTGATGTCCGCACACTTGGCAATCACGGCCTGTTCACTTTCGATCCCGGTTTCACCTCTACTGCGTCATGCGAATCTAAAATCACTTTTATTGATGGTGATGAAGGCATTCTGTTACACCGCGGCTTCCCGATTTCCGAACTGGCAACCCACTCCAACTACCTCGAAGTGTGCTACATCCTGCTGAATGGCGAAGCTCCGACCCAAGCCCAGTTTGAAGAATTCCGCACCACCGTTACCCGCCATACCATGATCCACGAGCAAATCACCCGACTGTTCCATGGCTTCCGCCGCGACTCGCATCCGATGGCGGTAATGTGTGGTGTCACTGGCGCCCTGGCGGCGTTCTATCACGACTCCTTAGACGTCAACATTGAACGTCACCGTGAAATCGCTGCCTTCCGCCTGCTGTCCAAAATGCCGACCATGGCAGCGATGTGCTACAAATATTCGATTGGCCAGCCGTTCGTTTACCCACGTAACGACCTGTCCTACGCAGGCAACTTCCTGCATATGATGTTCGCCACACCGTGTGAAGAGTACAAAGTGAACCCGGTACTGGAACGCGCCATGGACCGTATTCTGATTCTGCATGCTGATCATGAGCAGAACGCCTCTACCTCAACCGTGCGTACCGCCGGTTCTTCTGGTGCAAACCCATTTGCCTGTATCGCTGCGGGTATCGCTTCACTGTGGGGACCGGCACACGGTGGCGCCAACGAAGCTACCCTGCGTATGCTGGAAGAGATCAGCACCGTTGAGCACATCCCAGAATTCGTACGTCGCGCGAAAGACAAAAATGATTCGTTCCGTCTGATGGGCTTCGGTCACCGTGTTTACAAAAACTATGACCCTCGCGCCACCGTGATGCGTGAAACCTGTCACGAAGTGCTGAATGAGTTGGGTATGAAAGATGACCTGCTGGAAGTGGCGATGGAGCTGGAACATATCGCGCTGAACGACCCGTACTTCATCGAGCGTAAACTCTATCCAAACGTCGATTTCTACTCTGGCATTATTCTGAAAGCGATGGGTATTCCTTCTTCCATGTTTACCGTTATCTTCGCGATGGCGCGTACCGTGGGTTGGATTGCACACTGGAAAGAGATGCACGACGAAGGCATGAAGATTGCGCGTCCACGTCAGCTGTACACCGGTTACACCGAGCGTCCATTTAACTCGGCGCTGAAAAAGTAATCCACAGCTAAATGAGTGTGAAAGAAAGGCTGCCATTTCATTGAGATGGCAGCTTTTTTATTGATCGCATTATGGCGTCAAAACTGACATCCCGGGCACCAGTAAAATGGCCGCGACGATAGCGTGCCCTTCTCAATCAGCGTGCCGCAGCGCCGACATCTCTTGCCCTGGCGATGAAACACCTCAAAGCGAAACGCCGCATCGGCATGGTATTTCTTCATACTGCCGCGCATCTGATACGACAAACGTGGCACCGCCAGCATCGCCTCACTTAATGCATTGAGCTGTGCCTCAGTGAGATCCTGCGCCCGATGCGACGCCAGCAATCCGGCATGCCATAAAATCTCCACACGCAAATAGTTACCCAATCCCGCCAGAAAGGCCTGATCGAGTAACAATCCGCTGAACTGACGGCGACGAAAACGCGGCGATAGCAGCCGCTCACGCACCTCTGCCACCGTTAAAGTGGCATCGAGCACATCGGGCCCCACGCGCTGCAGAAAGGGATGTGCGCCGACGGTATCTGCATTGAGCAGTTCAATATCCGAAGCGCTATAGAGCAGGATGGTCTGTTCGGCGTTTGCCAACCGCACGCGCAACTGCCGCGAAGTGTTGGGTTCAGTGCCGGTCGGCACCACACGCCACACGCCGTACAATTGATTATGGCTATAGAGAATTAAGCCATTCGAAAAATGCGTCAGCAGTGCTTTGCCACGTGTTTCAAAAGCCGTAATGGTTTCACCCATTAGTGCCGGTTCGTAGGTTTTCAGTTCAGGAAAGGCAAACCACACATCAGTGAGTGGCCTGCCTTCCATCGCCGCTGCCAGTTGATCCGCCGCACGGCGGATCTCCGGTCCTTCAGGCATAACTTCTCCTGTTAATGCGTCGATCCACCGACCACGCGGATGTCATTTTCAGTGCTCAGCATCACCTGCAACGAGGTTTCCAGCGCCAGGATCACGCTGGCCGTCGCCATACTGGCGACGCCGGGATGGTTCACCGCCTGTTCCGGCATATAGGGAATATGAATAAAGCCCCCGCGCGCCGGACTGTTGGTGGTCTTCAGCCAGTGCAACAGACTGTACATCACGTGGTTACAGGTAAATGTCCCGGCCGTTTGCGATACCGAGGCCGGCACACCCACTTCGCGCAGTGCTGCAACCATCGCTTTAATCGGTAAGGTGGAAAAATAGGCGGCAGGTCCATCCATCACGATGGGCTGGTCGATCGGCTGCTGCTGATCGTTGTCGGGAATACGCGCATCATCCACGTTGATCGCCACACGTTCGACGGTGATATCCACACGCCCACCGGCCTGGCCCACGCACAATACTCGGTCAGGTTGAATCTCATCCAGCGCTTGCGTTAGCACCTTTCCGCAGGTGGCAAACACCACGGGTAGCTGGCGCACCACAATTCGGGCTCCGGCAATCTCTTTACCGTCAAAACTGCGCACCGCTTCCCATGAAGGGTTAATGGTTTCGCCACCGAACGGCTCAAACGCCGTCATTAATACCGTTTTCATTGCGACCTCATAAGAACATCAGGAAGTAGAGCAGGAATACGTTTACCACCAACAGTAGCACACCGGTTGGCACCTGAGCCTTGATCACCCCGTTTCGATCCGGCAACTCCAGTAACCGCGCGGGTACGATGTTGAAGTTCGCCGCCATCGGCGTCATCAGGGTGCCGCAATAGCCAGAGAACATGCCAATTGCCGCCATGACCGCCGGATTGCCGCCGTGTTGCAGCACCAGAACAGGAATCCCAATGCCAGCCGTCACTATCGGGAAAGCGGCAAACGCATTGCCCATCACCATGGTTAACAGCGCCATGCCAATCGCATACACCGCAACCGCAATCAGGCGATTGTCCACTGCCAGATACTGTTCAGTCAGATGTGAAATCGCAGTGCCGACGCCCGCGCTGGTGAATAACAGACCAAGCGTGGCAAGAATTTGCGGCAGAATAAATGCCCAACCCACCGCATCCAGCAGGCGGCGAGTTTCCTGCATCGACTGCAGCGGTTTTTCATGGGTGATTTGCAGCGCGATGATCCAGCCCAGCACGCAGCCGACCATCATCGAGAACAGGGTCACCAGCGTTGAATGATTACCCGGGCCAAACACAGCATCTTGCAAACCCGGGATGTTGTTAAACGCCAGCACACCAATCACGGTGACCACCGGAATCGCCAGCGCGGGTAAAAACAGCTTATTACGCAGACGCTGTGCACTTTCGCGTTTCTGCTGATCGCTGCGCTGATGATAGCTGCCGAGGCGCACGCCGCCGAAACCGGCAATTAACGCCATCAACACCACCGCAATGCCGACGCCAATGTGCAGCATGCGTTTACCCGCAGCGGCATCGCCTGCCCACTGCCCCATTAGTTGATAAGCACCATCACCAATCAGGAACATCAGGCCATACAGCGCCCAGAATAAACCGGTGGTAAAGCGTCTTGGGTTAGCCGCATCACGCCAGGAGAGAACGGCGACCACCAGCAGGATCACCCCTGCCAGCCACATCAGATATTGTTGCTGAAACATTATTTCCCGCCTTTGGCGTGCAACGCCTGCTGGTTAATGGCACCCAATTCACGCGCCAGCTGGCGGTCAAGGCGCACCAGTCGCGCCGAATGGATCAGGAAGGCACAGAGTGCGGTGGGAATACCCCACAAAGCGATATGCAGCGGCTCGGTGCTAATGCCTGCCGACTCCTGCATAAAGTTGTGCATGAAGATAATCGCGCCGAATGCGACAAAGATATCTTCACCAAAGAACAGCCCGACGTTATCGGTGGCTGCCGACATGGCGCGCAAGCGATGGCGCACTTCATCGGGCACTTCACCATAGTGGTTTTCTGTGGCGCCTTCTGCCATCGGTGCCAGCAGTGGACGCACCATCTGCGGATGACCTCCGAGGCTGGTTAAACCGAGTGCTGCGGTGATTTCACGCACGAACAGATAGACAATCAGCAAACGGCCCGCCGTCGCGGTTTTGATCTGCGCGATCCAGCTTTGTGCGCGCTCCTTCAAACCGTGGCGCTCCAGCAAACCGATCACGGCCAGCGGCAGCAGCAAAATCAGCGGCAAGTTGCGGGTGTTCAGGAAGCCGGAACCAAGTTTCTCCAGAATATCGGCCAGCGGCAGATGCGCGGCCAGGCCGGTCACAAAACCGGCAACAATCACCACCAGCACCGGGTTAAAGCGCAACACGAATCCCAGAACGATGGCGGCAATGCCGAGTAACGGCCAGAGATTGACCACGTTATCCATGTTTTTCCCCTCATCAGAAATAAAAAGCCCGATACAGATCGGGCGAGTTGTTATTTGTTATGCGCTGGTCACAGTAATTTGATGGTTAGCAAAAGCCGAACGCAACGTGCGCGCAAATTGCAGCGCGTGTGCGCCATCACCATGCAGACACACGGTTTCTGCATTCACCGGCACCCATTCACCGCTGATACTCTGCACCTGACGCTGCTGCACCATAGTGAGCGTTTGCGCCAGCGCCTGCTCGGCTTCTTCAATCATCGCGCCTGGCTGGCTGCGCGGCACCAGTGCGCCGGTGGCCAGATAACCACGGTCGGCGAATACCTCTTCTCGCGTGCGCAAGCCATGATGCGCAGCCGCCTTGATGGAAGCACTGCCCGCCAGACCGACCAGAATCAATGCGGGATCGATCGCCTTCACCGCGCGGGCAATCGCGTCGGCGAGCGTGGCATCCGCCGCCGCCTGGTTGTAAAGCATGCCGTGCGGCTTCACATGCACTAAACGCTCACCTTCACTTTCGGCGATGCTCTTTAATGCACCGATCTGATAGATCATCTGTGCATACACCGTTTCCGGCGGCAGCTGCATCGCGGTGCGACCAAAGTTCTCGCGATCCGGAAAGCTCGGGTGGGCGCCGATCGCCACACCTGAGGCTTTGGCCCAGCGCACCGACTGCAGCATGGTTTGCGCATCACCGGCGTGGAATCCACAGGCGATATTGGCCGAACTCACCAGCGTTAGCAGCTCCTGATCGCTGGCGCTGCCTTCGCCGAGGTCAGCGTTAAGATCAATCTTCATGTGCAAGCCCCCAGGCAATTTGGTCAAAGGAGCGCTGTTGATGCTGCTTCGCCAGCAGCGCTTCTTCCAGAGTGCAATGGATAAAGTGAATCGGTTCGCCGAGTCGAATCTGCGCCAGTTGATACAGGTCAGCTTCGATAACACAGGCGATACGCGGATAACCGCCCGTAGTTTGCGCATCGGCCATGAGCACAATCGGTTGGCCATTAGGCGGCACCTGCACCACGCCGGGCACTAACCCATGTGACAACAAATCACGCGTGGCTTTACGCTGCAATTGACGCCCCTGCATGCGGTAACCCATACGATTGCTCTGCGGGCTGAGCTTCCACGGGCTGCGCCAGAAACCTTCCTGCGCTTCGCGCGTGAACTCGTTGTACTCCGGGCCCGGTAAGGCGCGAATGCGGTTGCCCCACAACAACTGACGAACGCCCGCTTTGCCTTTGAAGGTGCGGGAGGGTTTGCCCAACGGCAGCTGATCGCCATCCTGCAGCTTACGGCCCTGGAAACCACCAAAACCAGCTTTGAGATCGGTACTGTGCGAGCCGAGCATCTCATCAATGGCGAAACCACCATTCACTGCCAGATAGCTACGCATACCGCGCACCGGCATCGCCAGTGATAAGACCTGGCCTTTTTTCACCGGTAAGCGCCAGCCAGTCCACACCGGTTTGCCATCCAGATCGGCATTACAACCTGCTCCGGTCAGCGCAAACCAGCCGTCACGTTTAAATTCCGCTTTAAACTGGCTAAGCACAATCTCTAATACCGCGCTCTCTTCCGGGTTGCCCACCAGCATATTGGCGGTACGCATTGAGGGTTGATCCAGCGCTCCGCTGACGCTGATGCCATATTGCCGCCAGCCGGTACGGCCCTGATCCTGAATCGAGGTCATCAATCCGGCGCGTAGAATGTTTAACATACGCCCTCCTGTTGCGGCACAAAGCGCACGCTGTCACCGGGGCGCAGCAGTGTCGGCGGATGATTTAAGGGGTCAAACAGGCTGACGGGCGTATGGCCAATTAGCTGCCAACCGCCAGGTGCGGCCAATGGGTAGATGCCCGTCTGACTGCCACCGATGCCGACTGATCCACTGGGAACGATAACTCGCGGTTCAGCACGCCGCGGCGTGTGCAGACGTTCATCCAAGCCGCCGAGATAGGGAAAACCAGGCTGGAAGCCGATGAAATAGACCACGTAATCAACACTGCTGTGCAGCTCGACGACCTGTTTTGGCGACAGGCTGGCCCCCTCAGCCACCACTTGCAGATCGGGACCACCCGCACCGCCATACACCACCGGAATTTCCACCCGGCGCGATTCAGGAATCTGTTCTTCACTCTCTTCCCACCAGCGCTGTAAACGCTCGATGGCATCCAGTGCATTCAATTGCGGATCGCGCAGTAGCAGCGTCAGGTTATTCATCCCCGGAATCACTTCCTGAACCTGTTCATTGTGCTGCAGCCGCTGGCACAGTCCCCAGATGCGCTGCTGGCTGGCGAGTGAAACGGGGGGTTCCAGCTCCAGTACCACCGCTCGCTCACCCAGTAGATAACAACGTGCTCGTTGCAAAACCCACCTCCCGGTCATGATTAGCGCGGACAAAAAATGTCCACAAATCGCTTTGCTTATAATGAAAGTCAATAAGTTATGCGAAAGTGACAGAGATGTGTCAACAGATTTGCGTCCTTAACGTAGGCTAAGGACGCGGAGAGAGATAAATCAGGCAGGATTGTCGATATCAATAAAGGTTACGTCGAGGCCATAGCTCTGCGCCAGCCATTCGCCCAGCGCCTTGATACCGGCGCGCTCGGTGGCATGATGCCCGGCGGCGAAAAAGTGCAGACCTTGTTCACGTGCGCTGTGAATGGTTTGCTCAGAAACTTCGCCCGTGATAAATGCATCTACACCAAAAGCAGCCGCGCTATCGATAAAGCCCTGTCCGCCGCCACTGCACCAGGCGACGCGTTTGATCAGTGCCGGGGCATTATCACCACAGTGCAACGGTTTCCGGCCTAAACGTTCGGCGATTTTCGCCGCCAGCGCTTCACCGCTCAACGGTTCAGTCAATTCGCCCCACGGCACCAGCGGCTGAATTTCCCCTTTCACTTCAATATCAAATAACTTTGCCAGCTGCGCATTGTTGCCGAGCTGCGGATGGGCATCGAGCGGCAGGTGCCAGCCATACAGGTTGATATCATTGACCAGCAGCGTATACAGACGCTGGCGTTTCATTCCTTTAATCAGCGGCGATTCGCTTTTCCAGAAATATCCGTGATGGACCAGAACAGCGTCAGCATTGCGCTTGACCGCTTCATCCAGCAGCGCCTGACAGGCGGTCACGCCCGTGATGACAGTTTTCACTTCCACGCGACCCTCTACCTGCAAACCATTGGGTGCATAGTCACTGAAGGCGCTGGTGTTCAGCTGCTGATTAACAATATGTTCTAACTCGACATGATTCATTTAGTACGGCTCCCTGAGCGCCTCAGGCCGCGCTGCGCGCGCGCTCGAAGGCGTCTAGTGTCTTTTTACGTGCGTCCTTATGTTCCACGATTGGTGCGGGATAATCGAGTTTCTTGTTATTTTTCTTCGCCCAAACCTGTGGTTGATGAATATCACTCTCTGGCACGTCTTTCAGCTCTGGCAGCCACTGGCGGATAAATTCGCCTTTTTCGTCGAAGCGTTCACCCTGGGTAGTGGGATTAAAAATACGGAAATAAGGTGCCGCATCGGTGCCGGTGGAAGCCGCCCACTGCCAGCCACCGTTGTTGGCCGCCAGATCGCCATCGATCAGTTGCTGCATGAAGTAGCGTTCACCGTCATGCCAGTCGATCAGCAGGTCTTTTACCAGAAAGCTGGCAACAATCATGCGCAGGCGATTGTGCATCCAGCCCAGTGTGTTGAGTTGGCGCATTGCCGCATCGACGATGGGATAGCCGGTTTTTCCCTGCTGCCATGCGGTGAGATGCGCCTCGTTTTTCTGCCAGCTGACGTTGCGCGTCCACTCCACAAACGGTTGGTACTTGCATAATGCCGGAAAGGCCACCATCAGATGGCGGTAAAACTCGCGCCAGATCAGTTCATTCAGCCAGGTAAAGGCTTTACCCTCGTTCAGTGCATCTGGGTGTTCTTTCAGAATACGATGCAAACATTGGCGCGGAGACAGCACCCCAATCGCCAGATAAGGCGATAAGCGGCTGGTGCCATCTAGTGCCGGTAAATCGCGCACCTCGGGATAGTGCTGCACCGATTGTTTGCCGAAATGGCGCAATTGCTTCAGCGCTGCCTCTTCCCCCGCCGGAAATAGCGATGCATCGAAATCTTCCTGCGGATAATCAAAAGCAGGGATTTTCTTACCCGCACTGATCGGCGCATCACGGCGCGCTTTCGGTGCATGATGACACTCCGGTAACCCCTGATGCAGTCGACGGACAAAGGCGCGGCTGAAAGGCGTGAAGACTTTAAACATGGTGTGATTGCCGGTCTGCACGCTGCCGGGAGGCAATAGCAGGCTGTCATCAAAGCCCTGACAAATTACGCCCTGGGCATCGAGACGCTTTTCGGCGGTCGCATCGCGTTCGCGCTCATTAATTTCATACTGGTAGTTGTAATAAAGCTCATCCACCTGATGCTGGTCGCAAAACGCACTCAGGTAATCCACAGAAGCAGCAAAGTCATCGCACTGATGGTAATGCAACGGAATACCGCGCTCGGCCAGTGAATCTTGCAACGAACACAGATTCTGATGAATAAAAGCCGCCTGCCTCGGTGCCATATGGTGTTGCTGCCACTGTTTAGGCGTGGCAATAAACAGCGCCAGCACCCTCGCATGGCTGTCGCGGCAGGCAGCAGCCAGCGCAGTGTTGTCATTAATGCGCAGATCGTTTCGCAACCAGACTAAGTGGGTGGTCATAATGCTCCGAAATTATTGTCCGTAGCGCAGACGCAGCGCTTCCGGGTAGGGATCAAAGTAACGCTGCTGCGCCAGCCACGGATGCGGGTACTCTGCCATGTAATGTTTCAGCATGGTGATGGGAACCAACAGTGGCTGGACGCCAGTACGATAACGATCGATTAGCTGCGCCAGTTCCTGGCGCTGTGGTGAGGACAACTGCGGGCGGAAGTAGCCCTGTACATGCATCAGCACATTGGTGTGATTACGGCGCGAAGCCTGGTGGGACATCAAATGCATCAGGCGAATCCGGTATTCATAGGCGTAATCATCCAACGAATCCCACTGCTCCATCGCGGCCACAAAGCGTCCCATCTCGCGATACTCATCCTGCGCATGCGACAGCAGCAGCAACTTGTATCGACTATGGAAGGCGATCAGCTTGTGGCGGGTTAAACCGCTCCGCCACATTTCATTGAACTCATGCAGCGCATACACGCGGCCCATAAAGTTTTCGCGGATAGCATCATCATGTAAACGGCCATCTTCCTCTAAAGGCAGCCATGGCATCTCTTTTTGCAGAAAGGCAGTGAATACGCCGGTGCCCGCTTTGCGATTGTCATTGGTATCGGGCTGATAGACGCGCACGCGCTCAAGACCGCAGCTGGGTGATTTTGCGCAGAGAATATAGCCGCAAAGGTGATGCAGGGATTTCACGCGTTCGGCCGACCAGCGCTCCATCTCATCGGTCACCTCTTGCCCGCCATCTTTACTGAAACAAAGATGGATTTGATCATCCGACTCTTTGACCAGACGTAGTGCGGGACGCGGCGTGGGCAAGCCAATTGCCATTTCCGGACACACCGGTTCAAAGCGGATAAAGGGAGTCAGTTCTTCAGTTGCAAAAGCGAAACGCTTGTGGCCACCGTCAAAACGGACCTTATCCCCGAGCAGGCAAGCGCTGATACCGACAGGAATTTTTTCGCTCATACTTGTACAACCTCCAAATTCTTGTAGAGGTTTAAGTGTAGCTGAAACGGCGAGGGATAACAGCGGGTAACCGGGGAATACAGACAAAGTTTAGAATAAAAAAACCCGGCGCTTGATTGAAGCTACCGGGTTCTTAGAGAGCCAAGAGAGCACTTACCAGTGGATGCTGCCTATCGCTTCTGTCTGCGCCAGCCAGACGGGTTTGGTGCTGGTCTTACACCAGACGCGGTGCAGATAGCTATAGAAACGGGCACGATCCTGGCGGAACAGCATGACGGGCAAGGCAAGTATGCCGACCAATACCGCCAGAAAACGGCGCAACACGATTTTATAGAGTGGATATGCCTGATACATGATTGCCTCCTGGGGTAATTTTTGCGTTGAAATGTGATCTGCCTCAGATATTACGCCTGGTTGTGTAATTTTACTACTCATCCGACCACTAATTTTGGTCTTTTTTTGTGCTTTACGGCTTAAGCTGAAAGTAAGTTACATAATTGTAAACGTAGGGATCTCGCAAGGTTACAAACATCATGACGGACGCGGTGACCAATTCTTGATAAAGTGCCGTGTTAACTTTACCTGTGGCAGGAGTCAGCGTGACGACCATCTTGATTGTTGAAGATGAAAAAGAGATTCGCCGTTTCGTGCGCCTGGCGCTGGAAAGCGAAGGTCTGAAAATTGTGGAAGCGGAGCAATTACAGCGCGGGCTGATTGAAGCAGCGACACGAAAGCCGGATTTAGTGATCCTCGATCTTGGGCTGCCGGATGGTGACGGCAACGACTTTATCCGCGAAGTACGCCAGTGGAGCAGTATGCCGGTGATCGTACTGTCTGCACGCAGTGATGAGCAGGACAAAATCGATGCGCTGGATGCCGGTGCCGATGACTATCTGACTAAGCCGTTTGGTATTGGCGAGTTGCTGGCCCGCGTGCGCGTGGCGTTACGTCGCCACCAAAGCAGCCAGCCTGAACCGATCGTGAAATTTGGTGAAGTGAGTGTCGATCTGGCTGCGCGCCGCGTGCTGCGTAATGAACAGGAAATTCACCTGACGCCCACCGAGTTTCGCCTGCTGAGTTTGTTGCTGAACAATGCCGGAAAAGTGCTGACGCAGCGTCAATTGCTGAATCAGGTGTGGGGACCGAATGCGGTGGAGCACAGCCATTATCTGCGCATTTATATGGGACACCTGCGCCAGAAGCTGGAAAGCAATCCCACCCAACCCAGCCATCTGCTGACCGAAACCGGTATCGGCTACCGCTTTATGCCATAAAAAACGCCCCACGTTGTCACGTGGGGCGTTCCAGAAAACGCGTGTAAAGGCGCACATAGCGCGCCTCGACGTTTAATTACGCGTTTTTCAGCACTTCGCTGACAATCTCTACCGCTTCTTTCTCGATCTGCTGGCGATGCTCAGCACCAAGGAAGCTTTCACAATAGATTTTGTAAGCGTCTTCCGTGCCTGACGGACGCGCAGCAAACCAACCGTTTTCGGTCATCACTTTCAGACCACCGATTGACGCGCCGTTGCCCGGTGCTGCGGTCAGACGTGCAGTAATCGGATCGCCCGCCAGCGTGTCAGCACTCACCATTTCCGGTGACAGCTTAGACAGTGCCGCTTTTTGCGCTGAGGTAGCCGGCGCCTGCAGACGGTTATAGCTTGGCGCGCCGAAGCGTGCTGCCAGTTCGTCATAGTGCTGCTGCGGGTTCTTGCCGGTCACCGCAGTGATTTCGGCTGCCAGCAGGCACAGGATGATACCGTCTTTATCGGTTGACCAGGCGGAACCATCGAAGCGCAGGAAGGAAGCACCCGCGCTCTCTTCGCCGCCGAAACCGAAGCTGCCATCAAACAGGCCATCAACAAACCATTTGAAACCAACCGGCACTTCAACCAGCTTGCGACCAATGTCATTGACCACACGGTCAATCATTGCGCTGGAGACCAGGGTTTTACCCACAGCAACATCTTTGCCCCACTGCGGGCGATGCTGGAACAGGTAATTGATGGCCACGGCCAGATAATGGTTCGGGTTCATCAGGCCCGCAGGCGTGACGATGCCGTGACGGTCGTAATCCGGGTCGTTACCGAACGCCAGATCGAACTTATCTTTGTACGCCAGCAGACCCGCCATCGCGCACTCAGACGAACAGTCCATACGCACCACGCCATCTTTATCCAGATGCATGAAACGGAAGGTCTGATCGACCGCATCATTAACAATGGTCAGATCCAACTTATAGTGCTCAGCTATACGCTGCCAGTAAGCGATACCGGAGCCACCTAATGGATCAACGCCGATTTTCAGGCCCGCTTTCTGGATTGCCGGGAAGTCAATGACTTCAGCCAGACCTTCAACATAGGGCTGAATCAGATCCTGCTCAACGATATGGCCGCTTGCCCAGGCCTGATCCAGCGGCAGACGTTTCACGTCTTTCAGTTCGCCTTTGATCAGCTGGTTAGCGCGATCTTCCACCACCTTGGTGACGTTGGTATCAGCCGGACCGCCGTTTGGCGGGTTGTACTTGATGCCACCATCTTCTGGCGGGTTGTGTGAAGGCGTGATGACGATACCGTCCGCCTGCGCGCCACCGCGTTTGTTGTGTTCCAGAATGGCGTTGGAGATCGCCGGCGTTGGCGTGTAGCCATTATCCTGCTGCACGATCACATCTACACCGTTCGCCGCCAGCACTTCCAGCACCGACAGAATCGCCGGCTCAGACAGTGCGTGAGTATCTTTACCCACGTAGCACGGACCGGTGATGCCATTCTTTTTGCGCTCTTCTGCGATGGCTTGCGCAATCGCCAGAATGTGCACTTCATTGAAGCTTTGGCGTCCCGCGCTGCCGCGGTGGCCAGAAGTGCCAAATTTCACCGCATGGTCCGGGTTAGCCGTATCGGGCTTCAGGACGTAATACTGCGAGGTTAATTGTGCAACGTTAATCAAATCGCTCTGCTGGGCAGACTGCCCGGCACGGGGGTGATTGGCCATTGGCGCTTCTCCCTGACGCTTCAGTTTAAATGGTGCCGCGAACTTTCTCTGTCAGTTCCTGAGGGAACTGCATCGCCAGCATGATGTGTTCCACCATGCTGCATTTGCGGCCTGTATTGGTATTGGTGATCACCCAGTACGGTGTGCCGGGAACGTGCTTCGGCTTAGTATGGGTGCCATTTTGCAGCAGCGTATGCTCGTCACCCGCAAAATAGACGCGAGTGCGGCCCTGCAGCGAGGCAGTCGCATCAGCAAAGGCTGCTGGATCAAGACGATAGAGCGTTGACAGTACCAGCATAAAGCGATTAACCGCCTTATTCTGCTCAGCATACTCATCAGAGAGCAGCAGTTCACGCACGGCGCGTACGCGATCCTGAGGACGCGCTTCGCTGCGCACTGGCTGCGCTTCCTTGACCGAAGCCGAAGCCGCAGCGACAGGTGCAGTCGGTGCGCTCTGGCCCGCGGTAAACTTCAGCATGCGGCGCAAAATATCCGAGGCGCTTTCACCAATGTGCTGCGTGTGGCTGGCAATATAACGGTAGAGTTCTTCGTCAACTTCAATCGTTTTCATCTTATTCCGTACAATTCTGGCAAATGACAGAACCACGCTTTATTGCAACGGCCTTAGCAAAATCGAGCTGTGCAAAACGTGAGCGGGCTCTAACATAAGGATTATAAAGTTAAATCCGTGGCAGCCGATAGCGCTGGCGTCGTTTCAGGGCAAAAGTCGGAATATGCCTTAATACCTGGCCGGCTGGCTCCTGGACAGGTGAATCCATGATACCCTAAGCCAAGGTCACAACCGTAAGAACTTTAGCCATGATTTTGAACGCCCGTCTGCAAACTGAACAATCTCCCCCTGAAGCGTCCCCGATTCTGTTAATTCATGGCCTGTTTGGCAGCCTGGATAACCTTGGCGTGCTGGCACGCGGCGTACGGGATGCTCGCCCCACGCTACAAGTGGACGTACGCAACCATGGTTTATCTGAGCGCAGTGAGGTGATGAATTATCACGCCATGGCGCAAGATATCGTGGAGACGCTGGATGCACATCAGATTGAACGCGCTGGCGTGATAGGTCACTCGATGGGCGGTAAGATCGCCATGGCATTGAGCGCTGTGGCCCCCGAACGTATTGAGAAGATGGTGCTGATCGATATCGCGCCCGTGGATTACCAAACCCGCCGCCACGATGAAATCTTTGCCGGTATTCGCGCCGTCACCGCCGCGGGTGTAACGCGTCGTAGCGAAGCGGCCGAGGTGATGCGTCAACATGTCACTGAAGAGGGGGTGATTCAGTTTATCCTCAAGTCCTTTGTCGAGGGCGAGTGGCGCTTTAACGTGCCGGTGCTGTGGGACAACTACACCACGATTTCTGGCTGGGAAGAAGTTCCCGCCTGGCCACATCCCGCATTGTTTATCCGCGGTGGCGATTCTCCTTACCTCGACAATCAGCACCGCGATGCACTGCTGCGTCAGTTCCCACAGGCACACGCACACGTGATTAGCGGGGCCGGTCATTGGGTCCATGCCGAAAAACCTGATGCGGTTTTGCGCGCAGTTCGTCGCTTTTTTAACCTGTAAAAGCAAAAGCTTGCCGTATGCGGTTTAGGGTTGGCGTCGCGGATGGTGCTGGAGTATGATGTCGCGCTAAAAATTTGCCGCGGATGATTTTTTCGCCGTGGTCGGGCCGATAATGTATAAATCGCGCAGCGCCTTTCCGCCGTTCGCGCCCACTCAGTTTCACAAATCATGGCAAAAGAACAGACAGACCGTACCACGCTTGATCTTTTTGCAGACGAGCGGCGTCCTGGTCGACCCAAAACCAGCCTGCTGACACGTGACGAACAGTTGCGTATCAACAAACGTAACCAGCTCAAGCGCGATAAAGTGCGAGGGCTGCGTCGTGTTGAGCTGAAAATGTCCAGCGAAGCGGTTGACGCCCTGAACACGCTGGCCGAGCAACAAAACATCAGCCGCAGCGAATTGATTGAACAAATGCTGCTGGCGCAACTCAAACTGTCTTAGCGCGCTGACCGCACGCAGGAACACAAAGTTCAGGCTTTACTCGTTCCGCCCTTTTCAACGGTCTGCTATCATTCGCTAACATGTGCAGTCAATTGACTTACTTTCACAATCAGGCTTTAAGAGGTTACTTAACCCATGGCAATCGTAGGCATTTTCTTCGGCAGCGATACCGGCAACACTGAAAACATTGCAAAAATGATCCAGAAACAACTGGGTAAAGATGTCGCCGAAGTGCATGACATTGCTAAGAGCACTAAAGAAGATCTCGCAGCGTTCGACATCCTGCTGCTGGGCATTCCTACCTGGTATTACGGCGAAGCACAGTGTGACTGGGATGACTTCTTCCCTACGCTGGAAGAGATCGACTTTAATGGCAAACTGGTGGCGCTGTTTGGTTGTGGCGACCAGGAAGACTACGCAGAATATTTCTGTGATGCGATGGGCACGATTCGCGACATCATTGAGCCAAATGGCGCGGTGATTGTGGGCCACTGGCCGACTGAGGGCTATCATTTTGAAGCCTCAAAAGGTCTGGCCGATGACAAACACTTCCTCGGCCTGGCGATTGACGAAGACCGTCAACCTGAGCTGACCAATGAACGTGTTGATGCCTGGGTGAAACAGATCTTTGATGAGCTGCAGTTAAAAGAGATCATTGAAGCCTGATGCCTCGCCTCCCCAATGTGAGCGCTGGCTCACATTGGGACAAAGGAATTTCCTATAAAAATAATAGCTACGGTTTTTTAACTTTTCCCCGCAAATCTGTAGAATACCCGCAATGGTCATCCGCTTATTCCTCTGATTGTTGACTGAGGCTGAGTGAAATGGAAACCCAAACCACACCGTTCCGCGCTGACGTAGGCGATGTTTAACCTTACGACTTTTGTTGATTTGCGCGATACCCCGGTTTTCATTTCACTGCTTGAGTTCTATAATGAGACGCAAATGAGAATACGCGTGACCTAAACATTCAAGGCCCCTGCGCCGTAAGTGACATGCAAAGTAACAGGACAATATCCGAATGACTGACAACAACTCCGCATTGAAGAAGGCTGGCCTGAAAGTCACTCTGCCAAGATTGAAAATTTTGGAAGTGCTTCAAGGACCCGGCCCTGAGTCCCACCACGTCAGTGCGGAAGATTTGTATAAGCGCCTGATCGATATGGGCGAAGAGATTGGCCTGGCAACGGTATATCGCGTTCTTAACCAGTTTGATGACGCGGGTATCGTCACCCGTCATAACTTCGAAGGCGGCAAATCCGTATTCGAACTGACTCAGCAGCATCACCATGACCACTTGATCTGCCTGGATTGTGGCAAAGTGATCGAATTCAGCGATGAATCAATCGAAACGCGTCAGCGTGAGATTGCCACTCGCCATGGCATTAAACTCAGTAACCACAGCCTGTACTTGTACGGCCACTGTGCACTGGGAGACTGCCGCGAAGACGAGACGCTCCACGATAAGTAATTGAGTGTGCTATGCAATATAAAAAAACCGGTGCTGGTCACCGGTTTTTTTATGCCTGTTATCAAGCGATAAAGGTCTCGTGGAGGTAGCGCCAGCGAGGAATGGTGGTGCTGCAATCCAGCACAGCCAAAGAGATGCGCGTTTGATTGGTGCCGTTCAACATCTGCAGTTCACGATACTGAATCGTCACTTCCTGGCTCTGTTGAGAAATGATGGCATGCTCACTGGTGGCAATGCGCAGCCCTTCCCGCTGACCGTGCAGTTTGCGAAACAGCACTTCGGTCTCATTCAGATCCAGCTGCTTACCCAGCGGCGTCACCATTTTGAAATCCGGGTGAAAGTGTGACAAAAGCAGTTCCATGCTGTCATCACTGCCTTCTACCTGGTTAAAAACACGTTCAATAAGCTGATGTAATACCACCACACTATGCTTAGCTTCCAGGGCGAGACTTGTCATTTTTTTTCCTTTGATAACCCGCAGAGCTCTATTTAGAGCGCATAGCCTACCTGAAATACAATTTTTCACACTCGCAAATGGGTTAATTTTGCTAAAGTCAGAATTGTCGCAAAATAGACAACAAGCTCAGCTTGCCGCCTTCAGCATAATTGATTGCCCGTGGCGAATTACAGGCAATAAAAAAGGGCGATTGCTCGCCCTTTCATGATCATATTGTGCTATCGACGAAAGATATTACTCGCCAATCTTCGCGAAAGTATCGCGCAGTCCAACCGTGCGGTTAAACACCAATTTACCCGGCTGTGAGTAGACGCTATCGGCACAGAAATAACCTTCACGTTCAAACTGATAAGCTGCGGTAGTGGCCGCTTCACGCAAACCAGACTCCACGAAGCCCTGTTTGATCTCCAGCGAGTTCGGGTTAATGGTGGTGAGGAAATCCTCAGCCGCCGCGGGGTTTGGCACGCTGAACAGACGGTCGTAAAGACGGAACTCAGCTGGCAGTCCATGAATGGCGGAAACCCAGTGGATCACACCTTTCACTTTGCGACCATCCGCCGGATCCTTGCTCAGGGTGTCAACATCACAAGTGGCATAGATGCAGGTAATGTTACCCTCTTCGTCTTTCGCCACACGCTCAGCACGAATCACATAAGCATTGCGCAGACGCACTTCTTTGCCCAGAACCAAACGTTTGTACTGTTTGTTGGCTTCTTCACGGAAGTCCGCGCGATCGATCCACACTTCACGGCTGAACGACACTTCACGCGTGCCCATCTCCGGCTTGTTTGGATGATTAGGCATGGTCAGCGTTTCTTCGTGGCCGGCGGGCAGGTTTTCGATCACCACTTTCAACGGGTCAAGTACCGCCATCGCGCGTGGTGCGTTCTCATTGAGATCGTCACGAATACAGGATTCCAGCGACGCCATCTCAACGATATTGTCCTGTTTTGTCACGCCGATGCGGCGGCAGAATTCACGAATCGAGGCCGCGCTGTAACCACGACGGCGCAGACCTGAAACGGTCAGCATGCGGGGATCATCCCAGCCTTCCACCACTTTCTCGGTGACCAACTGCGTCAGCTTGCGCTTCGACATCACCGCGTATTCCAGATTCAGCCGCGAGAATTCGTACTGGCGCGGATGCTGCGGAATGGTGATGTTGTCCAGCACCCAATCGTAAAGGCGACGGTTGTCCTGGAACTCCAGCGTACACAATGAGTGGGTAATGCCTTCGATCGCATCCGAAATGCAGTGTGTGAAGTCGTACATCGGGTAGATGCACCACTTGCTGCCGGTCTGATGGTGATCGGCAAACTTAATACGGTACAGCACCGGATCGCGCATCACAATGAAGCTGGATGCCATGTCGATTTTGGCACGCAGACAAGCTTTACCTTCCTCGAAACCGCCATCACGCATTTTCTGGAACAGCGCAAGGTTCTCTTCCACGCTGCGGCCGCGGTACGGGCTGTTTTTACCCGGCGCAGTCAGGGTGCCGCGATATTCACGGATCTCTTCCGCCGACAACTCATCAACGTAAGCCAGACCTTTATTGATCAGCTCAACGGCGTAGTTAAACAGTTGGTCGAAATAGTCTGAGGAGTAACGAATGTTGCCGCTCCACTCAAAGCCCAGCCATTGCACGTCACGCTTGATGGATTCAACGAACTCCAGGTCTTCTTTCACCGGGTTAGTATCGTCAAAACGCAGGTTGCACTGTCCTTGATAATCTTGGGCGATACCAAAGTTCAGGCAGATAGATTTCGCATGGCCAATATGCAGATAACCATTGGGCTCAGGCGGGAAACGGGTATGCACACTGCTGTGCTTACCGCTCGCCAAGTCTTCGTCGATGATCTGACGAATAAAGTTCGTTGGGCGGGCTTCAGCCTCACTCATCTCAAAATCCTCAAAACAATAGCGGGTGATTTGTACCACGAAGTAACGGAGTATGATCCACAAAGCGCAGGAGGGAAACAACCGTTTGTTGGTCGTTTTAAAACAAAAAAGGCAGGAATTGCTTCCTGCCTTCTGGCTAAATCACAAGGACTTAGTTTTTCACTTCATACAACGGTGTCACACCTGCAACCACTGAACCGCTGGCCAGCAGATTCAGTCCGGCGAAATCATCGCTGTTGCTGACCACCACCGGGCTAATCATTGAGCGCGCGTTGGCGTTGAGGAAGTCCAGATCCATCTCCAGAATCGGCTGACCGGCAGTGACGGTTGCTCCCTCTTCTACCAGACGTGTGAAGCCTTTTCCTTCCAGCGCCACGGTGTCCAGGCCCATGTGCACCACGATCTCAACGCCGTTAGCGGCTTCCAGACAGAACGCATGGTTGGTGTTGAAGATTTTCACCACGGTACCGGCAATCGGTGCCACCACGGTTTTGTCCGTTGGTTTGATTGCCAGACCATCGCCCACCGCTTTGCTGGCGAACGCCTCATCCGGCACCGCGTCGAGCGCGACAATCTCACCGGTCACCGGTGCCACCAGCGTAGCAATCACCGCTTTTTCAGTGTTCAGCACAGCCTGGGGTTTAGTCGCGACCGGCGCAGCGGCGGCAGGAGCGGAAGCCGCAGCAACCGGGCCTTTGCTCAATACCGTTTTCATTGCGGAGGCGATGCTTTCAGCCTGAGTGCCGACAATCACCTGTACGCTCTGCTTGTTCAAACGAATCACACCAGACGCACCCAAACGTTTCGCCACGCCTTCATTCACCTGGGCTGAGTCTTTGACGTTCAGACGCAGACGAGTAATGCAGGCATCGATGTTGGTCAGGTTGTCTGAACCGCCGATGGCGGCAATGTAACGACGTGCCAGTGATTCGGTCTGGCTTTCACCATTACCACTATGGTCGACGTTAACGTCATAACCATCAGTTTCATCGCCCGCAGACAATTCACGGCCCGGGGTCATCAGGTTGAATTTCTGAATAGTGAAACGGAATACCACATAGTAGATGGCGAAGAACACCAGACCTTGTGGAATCAGCATCCACCAATTCACCGCCAGCGGGTTACGCGTTGACAGCACCATATCCACCAAACCGGCACTGAAGCCGAAGCCTGCAATCCAGTGCATGCTCGCAGCAATAAATACCGAGATACCGGTCAATACGGCATGGATCACATACAACACCGGTGCCACGAACATGAAGGAGAATTCCAGCGGTTCAGTGATACCGGTGAAGAAGGCCGCGAAGGCCGCCGCCAGCATGATACCGCCGACTTTCGCGCGGTTTTCTGGACGTGCGCAGTGGAAGATAGCCAATGCTGCACCCGGCAAGCCAAACATCATGATCGGGAAGAAGCCCGCCTGATAGCGACCGGTAATACCCGGGATACCCGTGCCATTCGCGATAGATTGCGCACCGCCAAGGAACTTAGGAATATCGTTAATGCCAGCCACATCAAACCAGAATACGGAGTTCAGTGCGTGATGCAGACCGACCGGAATCAGCAAGCGGTTAAAGAAGGCGTACACGCCTGCGCCCACCGAGCCCATTTTCTGAATGTGCTCACCGAAGTTCACCAGGCCGCCGAAGATGATTGGCCAGATGTACATCAGGATGAACGCCACGACGATCATCAGGAAGGAGACGAGAATCGGCACCAAACGTCGACCACTGAAGAACGACAGCGCTTTGGGCAGCTCAACATGGCTAAAGCGGTTGTACACTTCAGCGGAGAGAATACCGACCAGAATACCCACGAACTGGTTATTGATCTTGCCGAAGGCAGCAGGCACCTGATCGACCGGGATTTTCTGAATCATCGCTACTGCGGCAGGTGAACAGAGTGTCGTCACCACCAGGAAGCCCACGAAGCCGGTTAACGCGGCCGCACCATCTTTATCTTTGGACATACCGTAAGCCACACCAATGGCAAACAGCACAGACATGTTTTCGATAATGGCGGAACCAGACTTGATCAACAGTGCTGCCAGCGCATTGCCTGCACCCCAGCTGTCTGGATCAATCCAATACCCTACCCCCATCAAGATTGCCGCTGCCGGCAGTGTCGCTACCGGCACCATAAGCGCGCGGCCGACCTTTTGCAGATATCCTAAAATACTCACCTTTTTCTCCCCCTATGAGACTGGCGTTTTGCCGTAGCGCGGGTTGATTTTATTATCCCTACGCTCGGTACCTTGATGACATCTTTCACCACGAGGCGCAGTGTAAAGATAAATTAATTCGCCTCGCAAATTAAAACCACAGTAACTGTGACTTTAATCACCATAATGGACGTTTATCACTGCGAAATGCTAGCCACCACCACAAACTTATTTTATGATGAAAAATATCAGGTCGCACTTTTCCCTGCTGGTTGCGCTTAAACCGATTACGCTTAATGGCAGCAACCTAAACCAGCATCGGCGACAACATTTTCCTAATCTTAATTGAGGTGAAGACATGAGACTGATCCCTTTGGCCACACCGACCCAGGTGGGTAAATGGGCTGCACGCCACATTGTTAACCGCATTAATGCGTTTAAGCCTAGCGCAGAACGTCCCTTCGTGCTGGGCTTGCCAACCGGTGGTACGCCACTGGAAGCTTACAAGCACCTGATTGATATGCACAAAGCGGGCCAGGTTAGTTTCAAGCATGTGGTGACGTTCAATATGGACGAATACGTGGGCCTGCCAAAAGAGCATCCGGAAAGCTACCACAGCTTCATGTACCGCAACTTTTTCGATCACGTTGATATCCAACCAGAAAATATCAATCTTCTGAATGGCAATGCGCCAGATATTGACGCAGAATGTCGCCAGTACGAAGAGAAGATTCGCTCTTACGGTAAAATTAATCTGTTTATGGGCGGCGTGGGCAACGATGGACACATTGCCTTTAACGAGCCGGCTTCTTCACTCTCTTCCCGCACCCGCATTAAAACCCTGACGCACGATACCCGTATCGCTAACTCGCGCTTCTTTAATGGTGATGTGGATCAGGTGCCAAAATACGCCCTGACCGTAGGTGTGGGCACGTTACTGGATGCTGAAGAAGTGATGATTCTGGTGACGGGCCATCTTAAAGCGCAGGCGTTGCAGGCTGCCGTAGAAGGTAACGTTAACCACATGTGGACCATCAGCTGTCTGCAGCTGCATGCGAAATCTGTGGTGGTGTGTGACGAACCGGCCACCATGGAACTGAAAGTGAAAACCGTGAAATATTTCCGCGAAATGGAAGCGGAAAATATGAAAGGTGTGTGAGAACACGTTGTGAAAAACCTGCTGCCTTAATGCGGCAGGCTTAGCCGGGAGAGAAAAACGATGTACGCATTAGTGAACGGCCGGATTTTTACCGGTCATGAAATTCTGGACAATCATGCAGTGGTGATTGCAGATGGCCTGATTGAGCGCGTGTGCCCACGAGATGCGCTTGATGCAACGATGACACAGCAGGATGTGGCTGGTGCGTTTATCGCTCCCGGATTTATTGATTTGCAGTTAAACGGCTGCGGCGGCGTGCAGTTTAACGATGATATCGATGCGCTGAGCGTGGAAACGCTGGAAATCATGCAGCGTGCCAACGAAAAATCAGGCTGCACCAGCTATCTGCCAACGCTGATCACCAGCACCAATGCTTTGATGAAGCGTGCCATCGAAACCATGCGCGCCTATCTGGCCAAACACCCTAATCAGGCGTTAGGTCTACACCTGGAAGGTCCATGGCTGAACAAAGCCAAAAAAGGTACCCATAATCCAGATTTGATTCGTCTGCCCGATGCGGAGATGGTCGATTTTCTTTGCGCCAACGCAGACGTGATCACCAAAGTGACGCTGGCGCCAGAAAATGCCGGTGCCGAGGTGATTGGCAAGCTGTGCAATGCCGGCATTATTGTCTCTGCGGGCCATTCAAACGCCACTTACGAAGAAGCCAAAGCGGGCTTTAGTGCGGGTGTCTCTTTTGCCACTCACCTTTATAATGCCATGCCAACCTTTGCAGGGCGTGAACCTGGTCTGATCGGTGCGCTGTTTGATTCACCTGATGTATACTGCGGCATCATTGCGGATGGTTTACATGTCCACTACGCTAACGTGCGTAATGCAAAGCGCATCAAAGGTGACAAGCTGGTGTTGGTAACGGATGCGACCGCACCCGCTGGCGCGTCAATTGATAAATTCATTTTTGCAGGCAAAACAATATACTATCGCGACGGCCTTTGCGTTGACGAAAACGGTACCTTAAGCGGTTCTGCGCTCACCATGATTGAAGCGGTGCAAAACAGCGTAGAACATTGTGGTATCGCGCTGGATGAAGCTTTGCGCATGGCAACGCTCTACCCGGCCCAGGCAATGGGTGTGGAAAAACAGCTGGGTTCAGTGACAGCAGGAAAAGTCGCTAACCTCACTGTCTTTACCCGCGATTATCAAATCACTAAGACGTTAGTCAATGGAGACGACGTCCTCAGCGAGTAAGTACTGAATGACCACTGGCGGCCAGACTCAAATAGGAAATGTCGATCTTGTCAAACAACTCAATAGTGCAGCCGTTTACCGGCTAATTGATCAACAAGGGCCGATATCGCGTATACAGATTGCCGATCTCAGCCAGCTTGCGCCCGCCAGCGTCACGAAAATTACCCGCCAGCTTATTGAGCGCGGCCTGATCAAAGAGGTAGAGCAACAAGCCTCTACCGGTGGTCGCCGCGCCATTTCCATCATTACCGAAACTCGCCATTTTCATACCATCGGCGTTCGCTTAGGACGCAATGATGCCACGCTGACATTATTCGATCTGAGCGGAAAATCGCTGGCGCAGGAAGATTATCCCCTGCCTGAGCGCACCCAGGAAACGCTGGAGAATGCACTGTTCAATGCCATCACGGCATTTATGGCGGCGCATCAACGCAAGATTCATGAATTAATCGCGATCGCGGTGATTCTGCCGGGCCTGGTGGACCCGATTAACGGCATTATTCGCTATATGCCGCACATCGCTGTCAGCCACTGGCCGCTGGTATCCAGCTTGCAGAAACGCTTTAACGTCACCAGTTTTGTCGGTCACGATATCCGTAGTCTGGCGCTGGCGGAGCACTATTTCGGTGCAAGTCGTGACTGTGCAGACTCCATTCTGGTGCGTTTACATCGCGGTACCGGCGCAGGCATCATCGCTAACGGCCATATTTTCCTCGGCAGCAACGGCAACGTGGGCGAAATTGGCCACATCCAGGTCGATCCATTGGGTGAGCGCTGCCACTGCGGCAACTTTGGCTGTCTGGAAACGATTGCCGCCAATGGCGCGATTGAAAATCGCGTGCGCCATTTGCTCAACCAGGGCTATCCCAGCACGCTGACGCTGGATAACTGCCTGATGCCGCAAATTTGCCGTGCCGCCAACCAGGGCGATGCGCTGGCCTGCGAAGTGATTGAGTATGTAGGGCGTTATCTCGGGAAAGCGATTGCGATTGCCATTAACCTGTTCAACCCACAAAAGGTGGTATTGGCGGGCGAAATCACCGACGCAGACAAAGTGCTGTTCCCGGCGATTGAAGGCTGCATTAATACCCAGGCGCTGAATGCCTTCCGCAAAAACCTGCCGGTGGTGCGTTCCGAACTGGATCACCGTTCCGCTATTGGCGCCTTTGCCCTGGCGAAACGTGCGATGCTGAATGGTATTTTGCTGCAGCATCTGCTGGAAGAATAATTGAAGCCTGCCGTCTGGCGGGCCCGACCGGAAGCCAATATGACCATCAAAAGCGTAATCTGTGACATCGACGGCGTGTTGATGCACGACAATACCGCCGTGAAAGGCGCGAATGAGTTTCTGCAGCGCATCCTTGAAAAAGAGATGCCGCTGGTGGTGCTGACTAACTATCCGTCGCAAACCGCTCAGGATCTGGCAAACCGTTTTGCCAATG
The DNA here is from genome assembly GCF_037153115.1 of Pantoea sp. USMM079. Lineage (NCBI taxonomy): Bacteria > Pseudomonadati > Pseudomonadota > Gammaproteobacteria > Enterobacterales > Erwiniaceae > Pantoea > Pantoea sp. USMM079. Next base: position 82,096 of record NZ_JBBCKX010000007.1, on the reverse strand, counting down.
CGGGTGTCGAGGTACCGGATTCAGTGTTCTATACCTCGGCGATGGCGACAGCCGATTTCCTGCGTCGTCAGGAAGGCAAAAAAGCCTACGTGATTGGCGAAGGCGCGCTGATTCACGAACTGTATAAAGCCGGATTTACCATCACCGATGTGAATCCCGATTTTGTGATTGTTGGGGAGACGCGCTCCTATAACTGGGAAATGATGCATAAAGCGGCTTTCTTTGTGGCTAATGGCGCACGCTTTATCGCCACCAACCCGGATACCCACGCACGCGGTTTTGTGCCAGCCTGCGGTGCACTCTGCGCCGGTATCGAAACCATCTCCGGTCGCAAACCGTTTTACGTCGGTAAGCCGAGCCCGTATATCATGCGTGCTGCGCTAAATAAGATGCATGCCCACTCGGAAGAGACGGTGATTGTCGGCGATAACCTGCGCACCGATATTCTGGCCGGATTCCAGGCGGGCCTGGAAACCATTCTGGTGCTCTCCGGGGTTTCGACGCTGAGTGACATTGATGCGATGCCTTTCCGCCCTGACTGGATTTACCCTTCAGTGGCCGATATCGACCTGTTCTAAACCTTCTCTTATCGCGTTTACTTATCGCCCTGCCCGCACGTCGTGTGAGCAGGGCGTTTGTTTTTACATCCCTTTATTATGATTCTGTGCACCGTTAATTGCGCAGGAAATCATCCAAAACGCCAATTCATTAGACGCCATCTAATTTAATTGATATTTAATTAGATGAAATTCAATTTTTAAGCCATCACAACAATCTTTTTATCAAAAGATCGCAATTTAACTTGCGTTAACAGCACCTGATAGCGCATTTTCTTATACATCACGCAGTCAAGGCTGCCGGACAAACGTAGAAATAACATCGCCGCAAGGTGAGATCAGGAGTCAGTTATGTGTTCGATTTTTGGTGTGCTGGATCTGAAATCCGATCCTGTTGAACTGCGCAAGAAAGCGCTGGAGTGTTCCCGTCTGATGCGTCACCGTGGACCGGATTGGTCTGGCGTGTATGCCGATGACAAAGCCATTCTGGTGCATGAGCGCCTGTCGATTGTTGACGTCAACAACGGCGCACAGCCGCTGTACAACGCTGACCACACCCACGTACTGGCCGTGAACGGTGAGATCTACAACCATCAGGCTTTGCGTGCTGAACTGAGCGATCGTTATGCGTTTCAGACCGGTTCTGACTGCGAAGTGATCCTCGCGCTGTACCAGGAAAAAGGTCTCGATTTCCTCGATGATCTGCAAGGCATGTTCGCCTTTATTCTGTGGGACAGCGTGAAGCAGCAGTATCTGATTGGCCGTGACCACATCGGGATTATCCCGCTGTACATGGGCAACGATGAGCACGGCAACCTGTTTGTCGCCTCTGAAATGAAAGCGCTGGTGCCGGTTTGCCGCACCATCAAAGAATTCCCACCGGGAAGCTTCCTGTGCAGCAGCGATGGCGAAATCCGTCGTTACTGGCAGCGCGACTGGATGGATTTCGCTGCCGTTGCCGAGAACACCACTGACGCTGCGGGCCTGAAGCATGCACTGGAAGAGTCAGTGAAAAGCCACCTGATGTCTGACGTGCCTTATGGCGTGCTGCTGTCTGGCGGCCTCGACTCCTCTATCATTTCTGCCGTGACGAAGCGCTTTGCGGCAAAACGTGTGGAAGATGAAGATAAAAGTGATGCCTGGTGGCCACAGCTGCACTCTTTTGCGGTAGGTCTGGAAGGCTCACCTGATCTGAAAGCGGCCAAATCAGTGGCGGAACATCTGGGCACCGTGCACCACGAGATTCACTTCACCGTGCAGGAAGGTCTGGATGCGATTCGCGATGTGATTTACCACATCGAAACCTATGACGTCACCACCATTCGCGCCTCTACGCCGATGTATTTGATGTCGCGTAAAATCAAGGCAATGGGCATCAAAATGGTGCTGTCTGGTGAAGGCGCGGACGAAGTGTTTGGCGGCTACCTGTACTTCCACAAAGCACCGAACGCTCAGGAATTCCACGAAGAGAACGTGCGTAAACTGCTGGCGCTGCACATGTTTGACTGTGCGCGTGCCAACAAAGCGATGTCGGCATGGGGCGTTGAAGCGCGCGTACCGTTCCTCGACAAGAAATTCCTTGATGTGGCGATGCGCATCAACCCGGAAGACAAAATGTGCGGCAGCAACGGCAAAATGGAGAAACACATTCTGCGTGAATGCTTCTCTTCTTACCTGCCGGAGAGCGTGGCATGGCGTCAGAAAGAGCAGTTCTCTGATGGCGTAGGCTACAGCTGGATCGATAGCCTGAAAGAAGTGGCCGCGAAGCAGATCACCGATCAGCAGTTGTCTACCGCGCACTTCCGTTTCCCGTACAACACGCCGAACTCGAAAGAAGCGTATTTGTACCGCGAAATCTTTGAAGAGCTGTTCCCGATTGCCAGTGCAGCAGAGTGTGTTCCGGGCGGTCCATCTGTTGCCTGTTCATCTGCCAAAGCGATTGAGTGGGATGAAGCTTTCAAAAACATGGATGACCCATCTGGTCGTGCTGTCGGCGTGCATCAGTCCGCCTACAAATAAGCTTGTGAATGAGTAGGATAAGGGGTCTGTAAAGGCCCCTTTTTGTTTTCATCGTCGATGTGACGATAGAAAACTGCTGAATAAATCGCCACCCTGGTTACAAGCCAGTCAAACAGGCGTTTTAAGGCAAAAAACGGCAAAAAACTTGTTGACGCTACAAAGCTCAATACGCATAATGCGCCCCGCAACGCCGATGAAGGTTAGCGAAAAAAGATGGCTACGTAGCTCAGCTGGTTAGAGCACATCACTCATAATGATGGGGTCACAGGTTCAAATCCCGTCGTAGCCACCATCTTTTCGCGGGAGTGGCGAAATTGGTAGACGCACCAGATTTAGGTTCTGGCGCCGCAAGGTGTGCGAGTTCAAGTCTCGCCTCCCGCACCATTTCAGTCTTCGGCAGCCGGATGGGGTATCGCCAAGCGGTAAGGCACCGGTTTTTGATACCGGCATTCCCTGGTTCGAATCCAGGTACCCCAGCCAATCCGATATTTACTCGTGGATGCGAGTCGACAAATGGGATATCGCCAAGCGGTAAGGCACCGGTTTTTGATACCGGCATTCCCTGGTTCGAATCCAGGTATCCCAGCCATTATCGGATGCAGTAAGCAGTAAACTCAGGCTACGTAGCTCAGCTGGTTAGAGCACATCACTCATAATGATGGGGTCACAGGTTCAAATCCCGTCGTAGCCACCAAATTTTTGGGGTGTCGCCAAGCGGTAAGGCTCTGGTTTCTGATACCAGCATTCCGGGGTTCGAATCCCTGCACCCCAGCCATATTAAAGATAATTTGTAACGCCATTAATTGGGGTGTCGCCAAGCGGTAAGGCTCTGGTTTCTGATACCAGCATTCCGGGGTTCGAATCCCTGCACCCCAGCCAATTAAAGACAATTTGAAGACGCATTATTGGGGTGTCGCCAAGCGGTAAGGCTCTGGTTTCTGATACCAGCATTCCGGGGTTCGAATCCCTGCACCCCAGCCAAATTGCACAATAAAGCCCGCTTTTGCGGGCTTTATTGTTTTCTGCATCCGGGAAAATGCCAGGAGCGCCCTGCGACGCTCTGCCATCTATAAGCCCAACGCGTACTTCAGCGCCTTACGTTTCAGCGCTCCGGCATTCTCCGCTGCAATCAATCCCAGATTACGCACAAAACGCAATGGGGCCAGCGTGTTGCTAAAGGCAAAATAGAACAGATCCATCCCACCCTGCATTAGCAAATTATCGTTATAGCGTTGACGATGATAGCGCTTTAACACCGCATCCGATGACCATAACTGAGCCTGGCTGCGCGCCTCCACCAACGTATTGATCAACGCATCAACATCGCGATACCCGAGGTTTACGCCCTGTCCGGCAAGGGGATTGATGGTGTGTGCTGCATCACCCACCAGCGCCAATCCCGGCAAAACATAGCGCGTAGCGTGGCGACGAACCAACGGGAATGAGGCTGCTTTCTTGACCTGAACCCGCCCAACGCGTGCCGGGAAATGGGCGTGAATCTCTTTTTCAAGCTGTGACAATGGCAACGCCTGTAGCTGGCGAATACGCGCCGGTGCGTCATACCACACCAGAGAAGCGTGGCGATCAAACAGCGGCAGAAAAGCACGTGGCCCCTCTGGCGTAAATTGCTGCCAGGTCGAATCCCCCGCATCATGCTCACATTCGACGCTAATCAGCATGCAGGACTGCGCGTATTGCCAGCCACGGACGCCAATTCCCGCCAGCTGGCGCACGCGCGAGTTGGCGCCATCCGCGCCAACCACCAGCCGCGTATCCAGCGTGGTACCATTATCCAGCTGGACCTGCCAGCCGCCACGATGCGATTGAAGCTGCTGCAGGCTGGCGGGACAAATCAGCGTGATCCCCTCTTCCTGCATCTTTTCCCACAGCGCACGTTGCAGCACGCTGTTTTCCACCATATATCCCAGCTCTGGCAAGCCCAGCGAGGCAGCATCAAAGGTCACATGTGCACTTTGCCACTCCCAGGTTTCGAGCTTGCGATAAGGCGCACAGCGCATCGCCAGCACGCGTTCCCACACATTCAACTGACGCAGCAGTGCTACCGACGAGGCTCCAATCGCGGAAATGCGGACATCGGGCGGGCTTTCTGCATCAAACGCAGCGGGTTCGGCACGTTCAATCACCGCCACACGAAATTGCTGCTGTGCCAGTCCACAAGCCAGCGCGGCACCGACCATACCGCCGCCCACCACCACCACATCAAAATGTGAATCCTGCATTGACTCTAATCCTTCTGCTTGTCGTGATAGCTCACGTCATCACGTTGATAGATAAAGTGTACCGGAAATTTGCTGCACAATCTCAGACCCTGCTGTGCTGGTCACAACAGCAGCAAAGCATTACAATACGCGCCCTGCACTTCCCTGCTCTGAATCAATGGCTAGTTCGATGACCAAAAAACTGCATATTAAAACCTGGGGCTGTCAGATGAATGAGTACGATTCATCAAAGATGGCCGATCTGCTGAACAGCACGCACGGTTACACCCTGACCGAGGACGCTGAAGAGGCGGATGTCCTGCTGCTCAACACCTGCTCGATCCGTGAGAAGGCGCAGGAGAAGGTTTTCGCGCTGTTAGGACGCTGGAAGAAATTGAAAGCGATAAATCCTGACGTGATTATTGGCGTCGGCGGCTGTGTCGCTTCGCAAGAAGGTGAACGCCTGCGTGAACGCGCCAATTACGTGGATATTGTGTTTGGTCCACAGACGCTGCATCGCTTGCCAGAGATGCTGAATCAGGTGCGCGGGACGAAAAGCCCGGTGATTGACATCAGCTTCCCGGAAATCGAGAAATTTGACCGTCTGCCAGAACCGCGTGCAGAAGGCCCGACGGCCTTTGCCTCCATTATGGAAGGCTGTAACAAATACTGTACTTTCTGCGTGGTGCCTTACACCCGAGGCGAGGAAGTGAGCCGTCCATGTGACGATATTCTGTTGGAAATCGCGCAACTGGCTGCGCAGGGCGTGCGAGAAGTGAATTTACTGGGCCAAAACGTCAACGCCTATCGCGGCACGACCTTTGATGACCAGCTCTGCAGCTTCGCGGAACTGTTGCGTCTGGTGGCGGCCATTGATGGCATCGACCGCATCCGCTTTACCACCAGCCATCCGATTGAATTCACTGATGACATTATTGATGTCTACCGTGACACGCCAGAGCTGGCGAGCTTCCTGCACTTGCCCGTTCAGAGCGGTGCCGATCGTATCCTGACGCTGATGAAGCGTGCGCACACCGCGCTGGAATATAAAGCCATCGTCCGCAAGCTGCAGAAAGCACGTCCTGATATTCAGATGAGTTCAGATTTCATCATTGGTTTCCCTGGCGAAACGCAGCAGGATTTTGAGCAGACGATGAAACTGGTGGGCGACGTGAATTTCGATGTCAGCTTCAGCTTTATCTACTCGGCCCGTCCGGGTACGCCTGCCGCTGATTTGCCTGACGATGTTTCGGAAGAAGAGAAAAAGCAGCGCCTGTATATTCTGCAGGATCGCCTCAATCAGCAGGCGATGGCGTGGAGCCGCCGCATGCTCGGCACCACACAGCGTGTGCTGGTAGAAGGCATCTCACGTAAAAATGTCATGGAACTGACCGGACGCACCGACAACAACCGCGTGGTGAACTTCGAAGCGCCTGTTGAGATGATCGGTAAGTTTGTTGACGTGGAAATTGTCGATGTCCATGCCAACTCGCTGCGTGGCAAACTGATCCGCACTGAAGATGAAATGGCATTGCGTGTCAGCCTCAGCCCCGATGCGGTGATAGCCCGCACGCGCCGTGAAAATGACATCGGTGTCGGTCTTTACCAGCCTTGATACTCCAACTTTGCGCGGCAGTGCACAAGGTGCTGCCGCCTGTTTCATCCCGTGCCCCTTGCATTCCACCTGCAACGCCCAAATATCGTTTCTGTAACTTGCAGCCGGGCCTTGCCCCATAAATAATTCCGTATAGATGCTCAATCTGTGATGGAGCATTGGATACACCTTCTTCAACTGGCCCTGAGTGACCCAAAGGATTCATTTGAATATCGAAACTCGTGAAATCGCCCTTGAACCGGCTGATAACCGCCGACTGATGAGCCTGTGCGGTCCGTTTGATGACAATGTGAAGCAGCTGGAAAAACGCCTCGGTGTCGAGATCAACCGCCGGGACAACCATTTCAAACTGGTGGGCCGATCGCTCAGCGTTGACGCAGCCATCAACATTCTGCGTGACCTGTACGTGAGTACTGCGCCAGTGCGTGGCCAAATCCCGGATATTGAACCGGACCAGGTGCATCTGGCGATCAAAGAGAGCCGTGTACTGGAGCAAACCGCCGAAAGCGTGCCGGAGTTTGGTAAGGCGATTCACATCAAAACCAAGCGCGGTGTGATTAAACCCCGTACGCCCAATCAGGCGCAGTATGTGGCTAATATCCTCGACCATGACATCACCTTCGGTGTGGGTCCAGCTGGTACCGGTAAAACCTATCTGGCGGTGGCCGCTGCCGTTGATGCCCTGGAACGTCAGGAAATCCGCCGTATTTTGCTGACGCGCCCTGCGGTAGAGGCCGGCGAAAAACTGGGCTTCCTGCCGGGTGACCTGAGCCAGAAAGTCGATCCTTACCTGCGTCCGCTCTACGATGCCTTGTTTGAAATGCTCGGCTTTGAGCGCGTGGAAAAGCTGATGGAGCGCAATGTGATTGAAGTGGCTCCGCTCGCTTACATGCGCGGCCGCACACTCAATGACGCCTTTGTGATTCTCGATGAAAGTCAGAACACCACCATCGAGCAGATGAAGATGTTTCTGACACGTATCGGTTTCAACTCCAAAGCGGTGATCACCGGTGACGTCACACAGATTGACCTGCCGCGCAGCACCAAATCCGGCCTGCGTCATGCCATTGAGGTTTTGGCGGAAGTCGATGAAATCAGTTTTAACTTTTTCCACAGCGAAGACGTGGTGCGTCATCCGGTTGTCGCACGCATCGTGAATGCTTATGAAGCGTGGGAAGAAGCCGATCAGAAGCGCCGTGACAAACTGGCAGAAGAGCGCAAGCGTGAAACGCTAGCGTCTCAACTTGCCGCCCCATCCAGCCCGCAGGAGCCTTCATGAGCGCGGTGATTTTAGATTTACAGTTGGCCTGTGCCGATGAAAATGGCCTGCCAGCCGAACCCGCTTTCCAGCGCTGGCTCGAAGCCGCCGTGACGCCTTTCCAGCCGGAAAGTGAAGTCACCATCCGTCTGGTGGATGAAGCGGAGAGTCATGAGCTTAATCTGACTTATCGCGGTAAGGATAAGCCGACCAACGTGCTCTCTTTCCCGTTTGAAGCGCCCCCCGGGATTGAACTGCCACTGCTGGGCGACCTGATTATTTGTCGTCAGGTTGTTGAGCAAGAAGCGGAAGAGCAAGGCAAAACCGTTGAAGCCCACTGGGCGCATATGGTAGTCCACGGCACGCTACACCTGCTGGGCTATGACCATATTGAAGATGAAGAAGCCGAAGAAATGGAGGCGCTGGAGACCGAGATAATGCTTGCTCTTGGTTATCCTGACCCGTACATTTCGGAGAAAGAAGACGCCTGATCCCCTTAGGTTCAGGTTATTGCGCTGCTGGCGCGGATGCCAGCAGCTCCTTTCCCTCACCAGAGAGAACGAAATAAAAACGCCATGAGCGACGACCATTCTCAAAACAGCGACGCACCCAGTAGTAAAAAGGGATTTTTCTCCCTGTTAATTAACCAACTTTTTCACGGTGAACCCAAAAACCGTGATGAGCTACTGGGACTAATCCGCGATTCTGAGCAAAAAGAGCTGATCGACCAGGACACCCGCGACATGCTCGAAGGGGTGCTGGATATTGCCGAACAGCGCGTGCGTGACATCATGATCCCGCGCTCCCAGATGATCACCCTTAAACGCAACCAAAGCCTTGAAGAGTGCCTTGCGGTCATTATTGATTCCGCCCACTCGCGCTTCCCGGTGATCAGTGAAGATAAAGACCACGTCGAAGGCATTTTGATGGCCAAAGACCTGCTGCCGTTTATGAGCAGCGCGTCTGAGCCTTTCAGCATTGAGAAAGTGCTGCGCACCGCCGTGGTGGTGCCTGAAAGTAAGCGTGTCGACCGCATGCTGAAAGAGTTCCGTTCCCAGCGCTATCATATGGCGATTGTCATTGACGAATTCGGTGGCGTTTCCGGGCTGGTCACGATTGAAGATATCCTCGAACTGATCGTGGGTGAAATTGAAGATGAATATGACGATGAAGAAGATCGTGATATCCGTCAGTTAAACCGCCATACCTACACGGTGCGGGCGCTTGCGCCTATCGAGGATTTTAACGAGGTATTTGGTACCAGCTTCAGTGATGACGAAGTGGATACCATTGGCGGTCTGGTGATGCAGGGATTCGGCCACCTTCCCGCGCGCGGTGAAAGTATCGACATTGATGGTTACCAATTCAAAGTCGCGATGGCCGATAGCCGCCGTATCATCCAGGTGCATGTGAAAATTCCGGAAGACTCTCCACAACCGCAACTGGAAGACGAATAATTTTATGGCTTTAGCCTCTCTCTACTCGCAGCAGCGGGTTCGCCTGCTGCTGGCTTTGATTGCGGGTGCCGTTGGCACCCTTTCCTTTTCTCCCTATGATTTTTGGCCTGCCGCATTAGTTTCCCTGGCGGGACTGCAACTGTTGCTACTGGATCGCCGCAGCCCTCAAGCCGCCGCGATTGGCTTCGTCTGGGGCTTTGGGCTGTTCGGCAGTGGCATTAACTGGGTTTACGTCAGCATCGCCACCTTTGGTGGTATGCCTGGCCCGGTTAACGTCTTCCTGGTGATATTGCTGGCCGCTTACCTGGCGATTTATCCGATGCTGTTTGCGGCGGTGCTTAATCGCCTGTGGCCACGTGCGAACTTGTGGCGTATGGTGCTGGCGGCACCGGCATTGTGGCAAATCAGCGAATTTCTGCGTGGCTGGATCCTCACCGGATTCCCGTGGCTGCAGTTCGGCTACAGCCAGATCGACGGTCCACTCAAAGGCCTTGCGCCGCTGGCGGGCGTTGAAACCATCACTTTCCTGTTGATGGTGATCGCCGGTCTGCTGGTGCATGCGCTTTATCATCGTACGGTGAAGAGCCTGGTGGCGGCCGCGGTATTGTTGCTGCTGCCGTGGCCACTGCGCATGTTGCAGTGGTATCAGCCGCTGCCGGAACGCAGCGTGGACGTGGCGATGGTGCAAGGCAACATTCCCCAGTCGATGAAGTGGGACCCACAGCAGTTGCTGAATACATTGCGTGTGTACACCTCTTACAGCCAGACTTATATGGGCAAAGCGCCCATCATTATCTGGCCGGAATCGGCGATTACCGACCTTGAAAGCAATCAGCAGCCGTTCCTCAAAGCGCTGGATGCCGAACTGCGCGAGCGCGGCAGCTCGCTAATTACCGGGATTGTCGATTCACGCGTTGAAGGGGATAACCGCTACCACGATTACAACTCCGTAATTGTGCTGGGCGGCGAGCAGCCTTACAGCTATCAAAGCCATAACCGTTATCAGAAAAACCATTTGGTGCCGTTCGGGGAATTTGTGCCGCTGGAAGATCTGCTGCGTCCGCTGGCGCCGTTCTTCGATCTGCCAATGTCGTCGTTCAGCCGTGGTGCCTATGTGCAGCCGCAGTTGAAGGTGGCGGGTTATGATCTTACCAGCGCCATCTGCTACGAGATTGTGTTGGGCGAGCAGGTACGAGCCAACTTCCGTCCTGATACCAACTTCCTGCTGACAGTCTCTAACGATGCCTGGTTTGGTCATTCTATTGGCCCCTGGCAGCATTTCCAGATGGCGCGTATGCGTGCACTGGAACTGGGCCGTCCGCTGTTGCGATCCACCAACAACGGTGTGACTGCCGTCGTGAATGCCAACGGCGAGGTTGAAAAAGAGATCCCGCAGTTCACGCGTGACGTACTGGAAGCTAAGGTGACACCCACCACCGGTGAAACTCCGTACGCCAAAGCAGGTATCTGGCCGGTGTGGATTCTGACGTTAATTGGCATCGTTATTGCGATTATGCGTCGCCGCCACTGACACTCCGATCACATTCTGACAGGCGAAGTGCTCACTTCGCCTTTTTTTTGCGCTTTTTTCCGCTCCCATCGGCTACGCTTTACCAGATTCTCTGCTGGCTTTTTCACGCATTTCACCGTGCTGGCACGATCATTGCTATTTATTTCAGTGATTTTCTCAACATCAGCGTTTTGTCAGCGTAATGCCATGTTCACGCACTATTATTTGGCACTGACACGCACCGAAACGGCGCAATGGCTTTTTATTGCCTCTTAATGGTGCGGAGCGGCTCGCAAAAAACAAACTTTTTTGTTTCATTGCGTTAACAATTCGCTATGTTAATCACTATCCTGCGCGCAGTTGCGCTAAGGGATAACTAAAAAAGCAGCACGAAATACACACAACATCACAATCTGCGCAGTTTATGTTCTGCGCAACATCCATTCAAAGGAGTAGGAACATGCAGACACGCAAAGTGGCATTATCTCTTCTGCTGTTGGGAGCAGCAGCGGGAGCGGCCCAGGCGGAAGATCTCACCGGCACCCTGAAAAAAATTAATGATAGCGGCGTGATCGTCGTTGGGCATCGTGAGTCATCAGTTCCCTTTTCTTACTACGACAACCAGCAAAAAGTGGTTGGCTATTCACAAGACTACTCAAACGCCATCGTAGCGGCGATCAAAGCCAAGCTGAACAAGCCTGATCTGCAGGTAAAAATGCTGCCGATCACCTCTCAGAACCGTATTCCACTGCTGCAAAACGGCACTTACGATTTTGAATGTGGTTCTACCACCAACAACCTGGAACGTCAGCAGCAAGCCGCATTCTCCGATACCGTCTTCATCATCGGTACGCGTCTGCTGGTGAAAAAGGGTGGCGATATCAAAGATTTCGCGGACCTGAAAGGCAAAACCGTTGTCGTGACCTCTGGTACCACTTCTGAAGTTCTGCTGCACAAGCTGAACGACGAGAAGAAAATGGATATGCGCATCATCAGCGCCAAAGACCATGGCGATTCTTTCCGTACGCTGGAAACCGGTCGTGCCGTGGCCTTCATGATGGATGACGCGCTGCTGGCGGGTGAACGTGCTAAAGCGAAGAAACCAGACGACTGGCAGATCACTGGCACACCTCAGTCGAAAGAAGCCTACGGCTGTATGCTGCGTAAAGAAGACCCGCAGTTCAAACAGCTGATGGATGAAACCATCGCGAAAGCGCAGACCTCGGGTGAGGCCGCTAAGTGGTTCGATACCTGGTTCAAACAGCCAATCCCACCGAAGAATCTGAACATGAACTTCGAGCTGTCTTCTGACATGCAGGCGCTGTTCAAAGCACCAAACGATAAAGCACTCTGAATTAACAATGAAAACAAGGGCAGTTAGGCTGCCCTCTCGATTGCTGAACACGCGGTGCGGACAGACAGACTGCAACAGGTCGTTCCCCTGAAGCAGGACGCAAGACACCGCTCAACAATCTTATGGGTAGCCTCGCTACCCTTTTTTTACCGGAGCTCGTTATGGGTATCGATTGGAACTGGGGCATCTTTTTACAACAGGCCCCGTTCGGCAATACGACTTACCTCGGCTGGCTGTGGTCCGGATTTCAGGTTACCGTTGCGGTTTCCTGCTGTGCCTGGATTATCGCCTTCCTGGTAGGTTCCTTCTTCGGCATTCTGCGTACCGTGCCCAATCGACTGCTGTCGACCATTGGTACCTGCTACGTGGAACTGTTTCGTAATATCCCACTGATCGTCCAGTTCTTCTTCTGGTATCTGGTGGCGCCAGAACTGGTTGGCGAAAAACTGGGGATGTGGTTTAAAGCAGAACTGGACCCCAATATTCAGTTCTTCGTTTCCTCAACCATTTGCCTCGGCTTGTTCACTGCTGCGCGCGTTTGTGAACAGGTACGTGCCGCGATTCAATCATTGCCACGCGGTCAGAAAAACGCAGGGTTGGCGATGGGGCTGACGCTGCCACAAACTTATCGTTACGTGCTGCTGCCGAATGCTTATCGCGTGATTGTGCCGCCGATGACCTCGGAAATGCTGAACCTGGTGAAAAACTCTGCCATCGCTTCGACCATTGGTCTGGTGGATATGGCGGCGCAGGCCGGTAAGTTGCTCGACTACTCGGCGCACGCCTATGAATCTTTCACCGCCATTACCCTGGCTTACGTGGGTATTAACCTGGTGATCATGCTGATTATGAGTTTGGTAGAACGTAAAATTCGCCTGCCCGGCAATCTGGGAGGCAAATAATGTACGAGTTTGACTGGAGTTCGATTCCTCCCAGCCTGCCCTATTTGTGGAATGGCTTGATCATCACCTTCAAGATTACCGCCGTCGCCGTGGTGTTCGGCATTATCTGGGGCACGATTCTGGCCGTGATGCGTCTGTCGCCGTTCGCGCCGATTCGCTGGTTCGCTAAGCTGTACGTCAACCTGTTCCGCTCCGTCCCGCTGGTGATGGTGCTGCTGTGGTTCTATCTGGTGGTGCCTGCATTACTGCAACAGGTATTGGGACTTTCCCCCAAAACTGACATTCGCCTGATTTCCGCCATGATTGCTTTTGCACTGTTTGAAGCGGCCTACTATTCGGAAATCATCCGAGCGGGTATCCAGAGCATCTCACGCGGACAGTCGAATGCTGCGCTCGCGTTGGGTATGACGCACTGGCAATCAATGAAATTGATTATCCTGCCGCAGGCGTTCCGCGCCATGGTGCCACTGCTGCTGACGCAGGGCATTGTGCTGTTCCAGGATACATCGCTGGTGTATGTGCTAAGCCTGGCTGACTTCTTCCGTACCGCCTCGACGATTGGCGAGCGTGACGGTACCCAGGTTGAAATGGTTCTGTTTGCCGGTCTGGTCTATTTTGTGATCAGCCTGAGCGCTTCGCTGTTGGTTAGCTATCTGAAAAGAAAGAGGACGGTTTAAATGATTAGCCTGAAAAATGTTTCTAAGTGGTATGGTCACTTTCAGGTGCTGACCGACTGCTCCACCGAAGTGAAAAAAGGTGAAGTGGTGGTGGTCTGTGGACCGTCCGGCTCAGGTAAGTCAACCTTGATTAAAACGGTGAACGGTCTTGAACCGGTGCAGGAAGGCAGCATTCAGGTTAACGGTACCGAAGTGAACAACAAGAAAACCAACCTGGCACAACTGCGCAGCAAAGTCGGTATGGTGTTCCAGCACTTCGAACTGTTCCCGCACCTCAGCATTGTCGATAACCTGGTGCTGGCGCAGGTCAAGGTGTTAAAGCGAGATAAAGCCGCTGCGCGTGAGAAAGGTCTCAAGCTGCTGACGCGTGTTGGTCTGGCTGCGCATGCGGAGAAGTTCCCTGGACAACTCTCGGGCGGCCAGCAACAGCGTGTGGCGATTGCTCGCGCGCTCTGTATGGACCCCATCGCGATGCTGTTTGACGAACCGACATCTGCGCTCGACCCAGAGATGATCAACGAAGTGCTGGACGTCATGGTGGAGTTGGCGAACGAAGGCATGACCATGATGGTGGTGACGCACGAGATGGGCTTTGCGCGCAAAGTGGCCAATCGCGTGATCTTTATGGATGAAGGGAAAATTGTCGAAGACACTAACAAAGATGACTTCTTTAATAACCCGCAGTCCGACCGCGCAAAAGACTTCCTCGCGAAGATCCTGCATTAATTAGCGCTCTCAATTGCGCCGCTGTATGGATGGGGTTTCCCCATTAATCACGCAGCGGCGCGATTTTCCGCAAATCAAGGCTCAAAAGGCTGACGCTGGAAATGATCGTGCCCACACTCCGGGCAGCGCGTTAAGCTCTCCGGTGTATAGATCGCCCGGGTAAAACCGCACTTCTCACACACCAGGTTACCCAACCCCACCACTTCACCGCTTTGATAAACACCGTGATGTCGTAGATCCTGAAACACCTCGCGCCACTCTAACTGGCTTTTGTCCGTGATATCCGCCAGTTCTTTCCATACGCTCTCGCGAATGACGCGCAAGAATACGGAGTCACCGAGCACATCTGAAGATTCCTGATAACTGAGCGCGAACTCATGTAAATCACGCCTGACCGCCCGCATCACCTCATTCACTTCAGAAGAGGTCAGCGTCTTTTTCGCTAATAACTCCTGCCGTGCCTCAGCGACCAGGGCATCAACATCACGCTCACCCTGCTCCAGCCGCTGGGTTAATGCCGCTATCGTTGCACGATACTCCTGCGCCACGTTATTCATTTTGTTCTCCTTTCCGCGGGAATAGCTGATAGTAAGTTTAGCTGTTCTGTCATATTTGCCGTGACGAAAGCGGAGTAAATCGCAAAAGGGTGAAAGCGGCGGCGCATTGAGTAGAAATCCGCTCAGCCGGGGCGTGAAATGTTGTTGAGGAAGAGCCTTATGGGTATGCTATGCGGATCTAAATGTATGCGAACCCGTCATACTTCAAGTCGCAGGTGCGTTGGCTGCACGTGTTCACGCCGTCGCTTACTTCGTTAAGCGCGAGCGTATTCACACCTTTGCCGCCTGCCTGTGACGTGAACTATTCAGGGTTAACGATTTTCATAAAGGACCACAGGCAGCCATGCAAGAGCAATACCGCCCGGAAGAGATAGAATCCCGCGTCCAACAGCACTGGGACGAAAACGAAACCTTTAAAGTGACCGAGCAGGAAGGCAAAGAGAAATACTACTGCCTTTCTATGCTGCCCTATCCTTCTGGCCGCCTACACATGGGCCACGTGCGTAACTACACCATCGGCGATGTGATTGCGCGCTATCAGCGTATGCTGGGTAAAAATGTCCTGCAGCCGATTGGCTGGGATGCGTTTGGACTGCCAGCCGAAGGCGCTGCGGTAAAAAACAACACCGCGCCCGCACCATGGACTTATGACAACATCGAATACATGAAGAACCAGCTCAAACTGCTGGGCTTTGGCTATGACTGGAGCCGCGAATTGGCGACCTGCCAGCCAGAGTACTATCGCTGGGAACAGTGGTTCTTCACCAAGCTGTATGAAAAAGGCATGGTCTATAAAAAGACCTCAGCGGTGAACTGGTGCCCGCATGACCAAACCGTACTGGCTAACGAACAAGTTATCGACGGCTGCTGCTGGCGCTGTGACACCAAAGTTGAGCGCAAAGAGATTCCTCAGTGGTTCGTGAAAATCACCGCTTACGCGGAAGAACTGCTCAACGATCTGGATAAGCTGGAAGACTGGCCTGAAACGGTCAAGACCATGCAGCGTAACTGGATTGGCCGTTCTGAGGGCGTGGAAATCACCTTCGATGTAGCGTACAGCGAAGAGAAATTAACGGTTTACACCACACGTCCGGACACCTTCCTCGGTGCCACCTACGTTGCTGTGGCAGCTGGCCACCCACTGGCGCGCCAGGCTGCGGCCAGCAACCCTGCGCTGTCTGACTTCATCGCAGAGTGCAGCACCACCAAAGTGGCTGAAGCAGATATGGCGACGATGGAGAAGAAAGGCATGGCCACCGGCCTGTTTGCTATCCATCCGCTGACGGGCGAAGAGATCCCAGTCTGGGTCGCTAACTTTGTCCTGATGGAATACGGCACCGGCGCAGTGATGGCTGTTCCAGGCCATGACCAGCGTGACTGGGAGTTCGCGACTAAGTACAACCTGAACATCAAACCAGTAATCCTGAATCTGGATGGTTCAACGCCTGATCTGAGCGAAGCGGCGATGACCGATAAAGGCGCGCTGTTCAACTCGGGTGAGTTCAACGGTCTGGATCATCAGGCGGGCTTCAACGCTATTGCTGATGCATTGGCGGCGAAAGGCGTCGGTGTGCGTAAAGTCAACTATCGTCTGCGTGACTGGGGTGTGTCCCGTCAGCGTTATTGGGGCGCGCCAATTCCAATGGTGACACTGGAAGACGGCACCGTGATGCCAACGCCAGAAGATCAGCTGCCAGTGATTCTGCCAGAAGATGTGGTGATGGACGGTATCACCAGCCCGATCAAAGCCGATCCTGAGTGGGCGAAAACCACAGTTAACGGCCAGCCAGCGCTGCGCGAAACCGATACCTTTGACACCTTTATGGAATCATCCTGGTATTACGCGCGTTACACCTGTGCCAATTACAACGAAGGCATGCTGGATCCTGCCGCTGCGAACTACTGGCTGCCGGTAGATCAGTATGTCGGTGGTATCGAACACGCCATCATGCACCTGATGTATTTCCGCTTCTACCACAAGCTGCTGCGTGACGCGGGCCTGGTGAACTCTGATGAGCCAGCCAAACGTCTGCTGTGTCAGGGTATGGTTCTGGCCGATGCGTTCTATTACACCGGCGCGAACGGCGAGCGTAACTGGGTTTCTCCGGTTGATGTTAGCGTTGAGCGCGATGAAAAAGGTCGTATTGTTAAGGCTGTCGACAACGCAGGCCGCGAAGTGGTTTATGCCGGCATGAGCAAGATGTCCAAGTCGAAAAACAACGGCATCGATCCACAGCTGATGGTTGAACGTTACGGTGCCGATACCGTGCGTCTGTTCATGATGTTTGCTTCACCAGCAGAAATGACGCTGGAATGGCAGGAATCGGGTGTAGAAGGTGCGAACCGCTTCCTGAAGCGCGTGTGGAAACTGGCCTACGAACACGTAGCGAAAGGTGCCACCGTGGCGCTGGACCTCAATGCACTGAACGACGATCAGAAAGCGCTGCGTCGCGATCTGCACAAAACCATCGCCAAGGTGGCCGATGACGTGGGTCGTCGCCAGACATTCAACACCGCTATCGCTGCCATCATGGAGTTGATGAACAAGCTGACTCGTGCCCCGCAGGAGAGCGATCAAGATCGCGCACTGATGCAGGAAGCGCTGGTGGCGGTCGTTCGTCTGCTCTATCCGTTCACGCCGCACGCCAGCTATGTTCTGTGGCAGGCGCTGGGCGGAGAAGGTAGTGTCGATGAAGCCAGCTGGCCGGTTGCGGATGAATCCGCGATGGTGGAAGATTCACTGCTGGTCGTTGTACAGGTGAATGGCAAAGTGCGCGGCAAGATTACCGTTGCGCCGGATGCTACGCAGGAGCAGGTTCAGGCGCGTGCTGCGCAGGAGCACATTGTGGCGAAATATCTGGAAGGCGTCACACTTCGTAAAGTGATTTATGTCCCTGGCAAACTGCTTAACCTGGTCGTAGGTTAAGTTCAGGAGGAACTGTGCGACAACTGATTATCAGGCTGTTTGTCCTGCTTGCGGTGATGATCACCGCAGGCTGTGGTTTTCACCCGCGTGGCACCACTGCGGTGCCGCAAGAAATGAAGACGCTGATTGTCCAAACTGGCGACCCATATGGGCCGCTAGCACGTGTTGTGCGCCAGCAACTGCGCATTAACAACGTCAATATCGTCGAAGATAGTGATGCGAACACGGCTCAATATCCCACTCTGCGCCTTGGGGCAGCAAGAACGGGACGAGACACAGCATCGGTGTTTATCAGCGGAACGACCGCTGAATATTCACTGGTGATGACTGTCACCGCACAGGTCGTGATTCCGGGTAAAGGCATCTATCCGATTAGCACAACTGTATACCGTTCCTTCTTTGATAACCCTAACGCCGCACTGGCGAAAGATGCTGAGCAATCAATGATCTATGAAGAGATGCGCCAGCGTGCCGCCGAGCAACTGGTGCGTAAACTGTTAACGGTTCATGCCGCGCAGGAAAGCAACAAAGACACGTTGCCACAGCCGGAGATCATCGCACCAGGTGAGAATTCACCAGAAGTGCCCTCTTCGTCAGCAACCAGTCTGCAATGATCAGGATTTATCCTGAACAACTGAGCGCGCAGCTTCGTGAGGGGCTGCGCGCCTGTTATTTTCTGACCGGCAATGAACCGTTGCTGATTCAGGAAAGTGCCGATGCCATTCGCGCGGCCTCATCTTCTCAAGGCTTTGAAGAACACTTCAGTGTCACTCTTGATGCGCAAACCGACTGGGATGCGATCTTTGCCAGCTGTCAGGCACTCAGCCTGTTCACGCAACGCCAGACCTTAACGCTGCAACTGCCAGAAAACGGTGCCAATGCAGCGATGGCCGAGCAACTGGTTAAACTCGCCAGCCTGCTGCACAGCGATATCCTGCTGGTGCTGCGCATGGCAAAACTGACCAAAGCGCAGGAAAACAGCGCCTGGTTTAAAGCGCTCAGCGCTCATGCCGTGCTGGTTCCCTGCCAGACGCCCGAACAAGCGCAGTTGCCGCGCTGGGTCGCGAGCCGTGCCAAAGCCATGAAGTTGAGTGTTGATGACGCGGCGATTCAACTGCTGTGCTACTGCTACGAAGGTAATCTGCTGGCGCTGGCGCAGGCGCTGGAACGTCTGTCACTGCTGTGGCCGGATGGCAAACTCACTCTGCCCCGCGTGGAAGACGCGGTAAATGACGCTGCGCACTTTACCCCTTTCCACTGGGTGGATGCCCTGCTGGCGGGCAAAAGTAAGCGCGCCCTGCATATCCTGCATCAGCTGGAAAAAGAGGATGCTGAAGGGGTGATTTTACTGCGTTCTCTGCAACGTGATTTACTGACGCTGCTGCATTTGCAGCGCAATCAGGGTAAACAGGGCTTGCGTGCGCTAATGGATCAACAGCGCATCTGGCAAAACCGTCGCGCACTGTTTACCGATGCGCTGCAACGCCTTGATGCACGTCGTCTGCAACGCGCCGTCCATCTGCTCGCCGAACTGGAGCTGACCATGAAGCAGGATTACGGTCAAAACCTTTGGCCGCAGCTTGAAACCTTGTCGCTGCTGCTGTGTCACCGCGATTTTCCCCTAAGCTTTACGGATGTCTAAACTTTACGCGCTGTTTGGCGGCACCTTCGATCCTATCCACTTTGGCCATCTGCGCCCGGTGGAAGCGCTGGCGCAACAGGTAGGGCTGAAAAAGGTCACGCTACTACCCAACAACGTGCCACCGCATCGGCCACAGCCTGAAGCCAGTGCCCGGCAGCGCGTGGAAATGCTGCGCTGCGCGATTGCGACCCGCCCCCTGTTTGATATTGATACGCGCGAGCTGGAACGGGATACGCCGTCATGGACGGTGGCAACCCTTGAAGCACTCCGTGCGGAACGCGGTGCAGAACAGCCCCTCGGGTTTATCATCGGACAAGATTCTCTGCTAACGTTAGCCAAATGGCATCGCTGGCAGGATCTCCTCTCTCTGTGCCATCTGTTGGTGTGCCAGCGACCGGGCTATGCAACGCAGATGGAAACGCCTGAGATGCAGCAGTGGCTGGATGCGCATCGTGCACAGCACGCAGAACAGTTGCATCAAGCACCGGCAGGCTATATCTGGCTGGCTGATACGCCGCTGTTTGACATCTCCGCCACGGAAATACGCCAGCGTCGTCACCTGGGGCAATCCTGCACCGATCTGCTGCCCGATGCGGTTATCGACTACATCGATCGCGCTGGCTTATATCGCGGTTGATCGTTGCGTGCTATACTGCGCCGCTTCATTTTAGGCTATGTTTTCCGGGCATTCAGCCTTCTCGTAATCACCTGTTTTTAAGGGGAACCTTTTGCAAGGTAAAGCACTCCAAGATTTCGTTATTGATAAGATTGACGATATTAAAGGCCAGGACATCATTGCTGTTGATGTTCAGGGCAAATCGAGCATCACCGATTGCATGATCATCTGCACCGGCACGTCGACGCGTCATGTGGTTTCGATCGCCGATCACGTGGTTCAGGAATCCCGTGCCGCGGGTTTAAAGCCGCTAGGCGTCGATGGTAAAGCTGCCGCTGATTGGGTCGTCGTTGATCTTGGCGAAGTGATCGTACACGTGATGCAGGAAGAGAGCCGCCAGCTGTATGAGCTGGAAAAGCTCTGGAGCTAAGCCTTGAAACTGCAGCTTGTGGCCGTCGGCACCAAAATGCCTGACTGGGTTCAGACCGGTTTCATGGAGTATCTGCGCCGCTTCCCCAAGGATATGCCGTTTGAACTGACCGAAGTGCCTGCGGGTAAACGCGGCAAGAACGCGGACATCAAGCGCATCCTGGAAAAAGAGGGTGAAGCGATGTTAGCGGCCGTCGGCAAAGGCAACCGCATCGTCACGCTGGATATTCCAGGGCAGCCGTGGGAAACCCCACAGCTGGCGCAACAGCTTGAGCGCTGGAAACAAGATGGCCGCGATGTCAGCTTGTTGATTGGCGGCCCGGAAGGACTGGCGCCGGCCTGTAAAGCCGCTGCCGAGCAGAGCTGGTCGCTGTCCACGTTGACGTTGCCTCACCCGCTGGTGCGTGTGCTGGTCGCTGAAAGCCTGTATCGTGCCTGGAGCATCACCACGAATCATCCTTATCACCGTGAATAAACGCCTGACAACCTCCAGACAATAAACGCAGCGGATGAAATTACAGAGCAACGCCTTTCGCGATTACACTGCCGAACAGAAACTCTTTGTCCGCCGGGCTTTGGTGGCTTTTGTTGGCATTTTCCTGCTCTCCAGCGTGCTGGTGGTCAACCTCTATCACCTGCAAATCCTGCGTTTCGACGATTACAGCACCCGTTCCAATGAGAACCGCATCAAGCTGGTGCCTGTAGCGCCCAGCCGCGGCATCATCTTTGATCGTAATGGCGTCCCGCTGGCGCTGAACCGCACCATTTATCAGGCCGAACTGGTACCTGAAAAAGTCGATGATCTTAAACAGACGTTGCAGGACCTGCGCCCGGTGCTGGATCTGACGGACGACGATCTTGACGCCTTTGAAAAAGAGCGTAAGCGCTCACGCCGTTTCACCTCTATCCCAGTTAAGACCGCGCTCAATGAAGTGCAGGTGGCGCGTTTCGCCGTCAATCAGTACCGCTTCCCCGGTGTGGAAGTGAAAGGTTATCAGCGCCGCTATTATCCCTACGGTCAGACGCTGACGCATGTAGTGGGCTACGTCTCTAAAATTAACGATCGCGACGTTAAACGCCTCGATGATGAAGGTAAATGGCCTAACTATGCGGCAACGCATGATATCGGCAAGTTGGGCATAGAGAACTATTACGAAGATGTGCTGCATGGCAAAACCGGCTACGAAGAGGTTGAAGTGAACAACCGCGGCCGGGTGATCCGCCAGTTGCATGAGCAATCTCCACAGGCCGGCCGTGATATCTATCTGACCGTTGACCTGAAACTACAGCAATATATTGAAACCCTGTTGGCCGGCAGTCGTGCCGCCGTTGTGGTCAGCGATCCGCGTACCGGTGAAATTCTGGCGCTGGTGTCCACCCCCAGCTATGACCCCAATCTGTTTGTCGATGGCATCTCCAGTAAGGATTACAAAGCCCTGCTGAGCGATGAAAACCGTCCACTGTACAATCGCGCGTTACAGGCATCCTACCCACCCGCCTCAACGGTGAAACCTTATGTTGCCGTTTCTGCGCTGAGTGCAGGGGTGATTAATCGCAATACCAGCCTGTTTGACCCCGGCTGGTGGCAGTTGCCCGGTTCGGAAAAGCGCTACCGCGACTGGAAAAAATGGGGACACGGCCGTCTGAATGTCACCAAATCGCTGGAAGAGTCTGCCGATACCTTCTTCTATCAGGTCGCCTACGACATGGGCATTGATCGCCTGTCAGAGTGGATGACCAAATTTGGCTATGGCCATCGCACCGGTATTGATTTGCCGCAGGAAAGTCCCGGCAACATGCCAACGCGTGAGTGGAAGCTGAAGCGCTTTAAGAAGCCGTGGTATCAGGGTGACACCATTCCGGTGGGCATTGGTCAGGGTTACTGGACTGCAACGCCGGTGCAGATGAACAAAGCCATGATGATTCTGATCAATGACGGCATTATCAAAGTGCCGCATTTACTGCGCGCCACCCGTGAAGGTCAGGCCATGGTGCCGTATCGCCAGCCGCCGGATGCGCCGATTGGCGACATCCACTCGGGATATTGGGAAATCGCCAAAGATGGCATGTACGGCGTGGCCAACCGCGCGAACGGGACGGCGCACAAAAGTTTTGCTGATGCACCTTACAAAATCGCTGCGAAATCCGGTACTGCGCAGGTATTCGGTCTGAAAGAGAACGAGACCTATAACGCGCACAAAATTGCTGAACGCTTGCGTGACCATAAGTTAATGACGGCATTCGCGCCTTACGACAAACCGCGCGTTGCCGTGACCATGATTCTGGAGAACGGCGGTGCCGGCCCGGCAGTGGGTACGGTGATGCGTCAGATTCTCGACCACATAATGTTAGGTGACAACAATACCGTGCTGCCTGAAGCCGCACCGACGCCGCCTGGCTACGAAGGTGAATAAAGATGTCCATGAACGATAGTCCGCAGAAAAGATCGATCTGGACGCGTATCCATATCGATCCCCTGTTTATGCTGATCATCCTTGCGCTACTGGCTTACAGCGCCATCGTCATCTGGAGCGCCAGCGGTCAGGATCCCGGCATGATGGAGCGTAAGCTCGGTCAGATTGCCATGGGTATCATTATCATGCTGGTGATGGCGCAGGTGCCGCCGCGCGTGTATGAAAGCTGGGCGCCCTATCTCTACATTGTCTGCGTGATATTACTGGTGGCGGTGGATGCCTTTGGCCATATCAGTAAAGGGGCGCAGCGCTGGCTGGATCTCGGCTTTGTGCGTTTCCAGCCCTCCGAGATAGCCAAAATAGCGGTGCCACTGATGGTGGCACGCTTTATTAACCGCGATGTCTGCCCACCAACGCTGAAAAATACCGGCATTGCGCTGGTGTTGATCTTCATGCCGACGCTGTTAGTGGCGGCACAGCCTGACCTCGGCACCTCGATTCTGATCGCCGCGTCCGGCCTGTTTGTGCTGTTCCTGTCGGGGATGAGCTGGAAGCTGATTGCCGTAGCGGTGCTGCTGGTGGCGGCCTTTATTCCGGTACTGTGGTTCTTCCTGATGCATGACTATCAGCGCGACCGTGTGATGATGCTGCTCGATCCAGAGAGTGACCCGCTCGGTGCCGGTTATCACATTATTCAGTCCAAGATTGCGATAGGTTCAGGTGGTTTACGTGGCAAAGGCTGGCTGCATGGCACCCAGTCACAGCTGGAGTTTTTGCCTGAACGTCACACCGACTTTATCTTTGCGGTACTGGCAGAGGAACTCGGCCTGGTCGGCGTATTAGTGTTACTGGTACTGTATCTGCTGCTGATTTTGCGCGGCCTGATTATTGCGGCGCGCGCGCAAACCACCTTTGGTCGCGTGATGGCCGGTGGTTTGATGTTGATTTTATTCGTCTATGTTTTCGTTAACATTGGTATGGTAAGTGGTATCTTACCCGTGGTCGGTGTTCCGCTGCCGCTGGTGAGCTACGGCGGGTCGGCGTTGATTGTATTAATGGCCGGATTTGGCATCGTGATGTCGATCCATACTCATCGAAAAATGTTATCTAAAAGCGTTTAAGAGGCTGCACATGCGTAAGGATTGGCTTGGGGTTGCACTGGCATCATTGGTACTGGCTGCCTGTTCCGCACCGGAACAGCAGAATAATACTGCGCCACCGCAGCCGGCCTATAATGGCCCGGTGGTGGAAATCCCAGGCGTTGAACCGCGCTATGAACCGATCAATCCTTCTACCAGCCAGGATTACAGCGTTAATGGTAAAAATTATCGCGTAATCAAGGATCCTTCGAACTTCAGCGAAGTCGGACTGGCCACCTGGTACGGTGCAGAAGCGCAAGGTAATCGCACAGCGATCGGCGAAGCTTACGACCCGGATGCCTTAACTGCGGCACACTCTACTCTGCCACTGCCAAGCTATGTGCGCGTCACTAACCTCGCCAATGGTCGCCAGATCGTGGTGCGTGTTAATGACCGTGGCCCGTATACCCCCGGCCGCATCATTGACTTGTCTCGCGCGGCAGGCGACCGTTTGAATATCTCGAATAATTCCCGTGTTCGCGTGGATTACATCAAAGTCGCACCGGATGGTTCTGTTTCCGGCCCCGGCACCATTGGCACCACAGTGGCGAAGCAGAGCTACGCCCTGCCCGCGCGCCCGGATCTTAACGGCGGCATGGTGATGATGGGTGGCAGCGCCAATACCACGCCTGCACCTGCGCCACAGGATGTTCGCGCAGTCGATAACAGCACCCTGCAGAGTAACGGTGGACTCGGTGCCCCGGTGCAGAGCAGCGGTTTCCTCGGCGCGCCTCAGCCTTTAGCAAACGGTGTACTGGAAGGCAGTGAAGCGGCCGCCACGCCTGTGCAGGCAACATCCGCTGCGCCTGTCGCGGCATCGGTTTCTGCTCCAGCCAGCGCTGCACCTCAGAGAACGCATACCGCCGGTGGTTATGTCGTTCAGGTCGGTGCGGTCAATGATGCGGCGCGCGCCCGTCAACTGGCGACCAGCCTGGGTAAACGTTTTGGCGTGCCTGGAAACGTGGAAGCCAATGGCAACGTTTATCGTATTCAACTCGGTGGTTACAGCAGCCGGGCGGAAGCCGCTGCGTTACAACAGCGCCTGACCACTGAAGCACAGATGAGCTCATTTATTACAACTGCCCGTCCGTAATGTTACGGGCAGTTACCTTTACTGCTGAAACTGATTTGCAAAGCAAGATGTCGCTCGATCGGGCGTTTGCTATAGTAAGGCACTTTTTTCACTCTTAGCCCACGGATGTTGTAGTCCTTAACATGAATACGCTGAAACCCTCTCGTTTTCTGAAACGCCTGACAGTGGGATCACTGGTCGCCCTTTCTCTCAGCCATGCCGCCTTTGCGGACGATGTTAACCTTAAGACGATGATCCCGGGCGTCCCGGAAATCGATGCTGAAGCTTATGTGCTGATCGATGCCAACTCAGGTAAAGTCCTGGCCGAAAAGAACGCCGATGCGCGCCGCGATCCCGCCAGTCTGACCAAAATGATGACCAGCTATGTGATTGGTCAGGCGGTCAAAGCAGGCAAAATCCATAACGATGATATCGTCACCGTCGGTAAAGACGCATGGGCCACCGGTAATCCGGTGTTTAAAGGCTCGTCACTGATGTTCCTGAAGCCAGGCGATCGCGTACCGGTTTCTCAACTGACGCGCGGTATCGTGTTGCAGTCAGGGAATGATGCCTGTGTAGCGATGGCCGATTACGTTGCCGGCAGCCAGGATGCGTTTGTTAGCCTGATGAATAACTACGTTGGCGCGTTGGGTCTGAAAAACACCCACTTCCAGACCGTGCACGGCCTGGATGCTGAAGGTCAGTACAGCTCGGCGCGTGATATGGCGCTGATCGGCCAGGCATTGATTCGTGATGTGCCGGACGAATACTCGGTCTACCGTGAAAAAGAGTTCACCTTCAACAATATTAAACAGATGAACCGCAATGGTTTACTGTGGGATACCAGCCTGAACGTTGACGGTATCAAAACCGGTCACACTGATGCGGCAGGTTACAACCTGGTGGCTTCTGCTACTGAAGGCCAGATGCGTTTGATCTCTGCCGTCATGGGCGGTCACACCTATAAAGGTCGTGAAACCGAAAGTAAAAAGCTGCTGACCTGGGGCTTCCGTTTCTTTGAGACCGTCGCACCTCTGAAAGCAGGCAAAGAGTTCGCCTCTGAGCCGGTCTGGTTTGGTAACAGCGATCGTGTCCAGTTAGGCGTTGAAAAAGATGCCTACCTGACCATTCCACGCGGCCGTATGAAAGACCTGAAAGCCAGCTATGTACTGACCAATACCGAACTGCATGCACCGCTGCAGAAAAACCAGGTGGTGGGCAGCATCAACTTCCAGCTGGATGGCAAAACCATTGAACAGCGCCCGCTGGTGGTCCTGAACGAAGTGCAGGAAGGCGGCTTCTTCAGCCGTATCATTGATTACATCAAACTGATGTTCCATCACTGGTTTGGCTAAGACGCTTGAAAAATCGTCTGTCTGATACCATATAATTACAAACCCCCGTTTCAAACGTATAGGGGAGGCTGGAAAGCCTCCCTTATCGATTTTTATGCATCACCTGTTGTAGGGGCGGCCTTCGGGCTTCTCTTCTCAATTTTAAGCACCGGAGCCAACATGAAAACCAAACTGAATGAACTGCTCGAATTCCCTACCCCCTTCACCTATAAAGTAATGGGTCTGGCGCAACCGGAGCTGGTTGATCAAGTGGTTGAAGTGGTGCAGCGCCACGCCCCCGGCGACTATACCCCGGCAGTGAAACCGAGCAGCAAAGGTAACTACCATTCGGTTTCTATCACCATCACCGCAACGCATATCGAACAGGTAGAAACCCTGTACGAAGAACTGGGTAACATTGATATCGTGCGCATGGTCCTGTAATACCCGCGCTGGCAAAGGCGGCTTTGCCAGCGTTATACTCAGCCCTTCACTCTCTACCGGATCTCCGCTTTGTCAGCTAACACGCTTCTTGTTCGTCAACTGGGCCAGCGCGACTGGCAACCTGTCTCCGATGCGATGCATCAGTTTACCGATCAACGTGACAGCAGCACTGCCGATGAAATCTGGCTGGTGGAACATCATCCGGTGTTTACCCAGGGCCAGGCAGGCAAAGCCGAACATCTGCTGATGCCGGGCGATATTCCGGTTGTGCAGAGCGATCGTGGCGGCCAGGTGACGTATCACGGGCCTGGGCAACAGGTGATGTACGTGTTGATTGATATTAAACGTCACAAAATCGGTGTCAGAGAGCTGGTCACTGCGCTGGAGGAAACCGTGATCGCCACCCTGGCGGATTATGGTATCGCTGCGCGCGCACGTGCCGACGCACCCGGCGTTTATATCGGCGATGACAAAGTGTGCTCATTAGGCCTTCGCATTCGCAAAGGGTGCTCCTTCCACGGCCTGGCATTAAATGTGGCGATGGATCTGGCACCTTTCCTGCGCATCAATCCCTGCGGTTATGCCGGCATGCGCATGACGCAGTTAAGTGAAAAGCAGCCGGGCGTCACAACCGCCGACGTACAACCCCGTTTGGTACAACATTTCGCCCGCTTAACGGGTTTCACCCAGCTTGAATGGCAAAATGATGCCAGGGTCTGACCTTGACTGTCTGTGCTCATTTACAAAATTGTAACTTTAGCACTCGCATATCGGCTGCTTATGCGCAGTCGAAATGATATAATTTTTGCCATATTTTCAAATAAAGTTGAAAGCCTGGTTCTCAGTTTGAGTGAGGAAGCTTTCAAATCGCAATCCCGACCGGAACCTGCAGATTTATGAGTAAACCAATTCAGATGGAACGTGGCGTCAAGTATCGCGATGCCGACAAAATGGCGCTGATTCCGGTGAAAACCGTGATGGTCGAGCGTGAAGAGATTCTGCGTAAGCCGGAGTGGATGAAGATCAAACTGCCTGCGGATTCCAGCCGCATTCAGGGTATTAAAGCCGCCATGCGCAAAAATGGTCTGCACTCGGTGTGTGAAGAGGCCTCCTGCCCTAACCTCGCTGAATGTTTTAACCACGGCACCGCCACCTTTATGATCCTCGGTGCGATTTGTACGCGTCGTTGCCCATTCTGCGACGTCGCCCACGGTCGTCCAAATATGCCTGACGCCAACGAACCGCTGAAACTGGCACAAACTATTGCCGATATGGCGCTGCGTTATGTGGTGATCACCTCGGTTGACCGCGACGATCTTCGCGACGGCGGGGCTCAGCACTTTGCCGATTGCATCACTGCCATTCGCGAAAAAAGCCCTAACATCAAAATTGAAACGCTGGTGCCTGACTTCCGTGGTCGTATGGATCGTGCGCTGGAAATCCTCACCGCCACGCCGCCAGATGTGTTCAACCACAACATGGAAAACGTGCCACGCGTTTACCGTCAGGTACGCCCTGGCGCCAACTACGACTGGTCGCTGAAGCTGCTGGAGCGTTTCAAAGAAGCGCATCCGGACGTGCCAACCAAGTCTGGCCTGATGGTCGGATTGGGTGAAACCAATGCGGAAATCGTAGAAGTGATGCGTGACCTGCGTCGTCATGGTGTCACCATGCTCACACTCGGCCAGTATTTACAGCCAAGCCGCCATCACCTGCCGGTACAGCGCTATGTGAGCCCGGCAGAGTTTGATGAGATGAAAGAGGAAGCCATGGCGATGGGCTTCACCCACGCGGCCTGTGGCCCATTCGTCCGTTCTTCTTATCATGCGGATATGCAGGCCAAAGGGCTGGAAGTGAAGTAATCGGTTCTGCGGGTGTGACGCCCGCAGCCAGGCTTTTTTCACCCGTGCCAAAAAACAAAAACCAGACTGGAAGCAGTCTGGTTTTTTTATCAACGTCATAAACATTTACACTTATTGACGTTTGAAGTCGGATTACTCTTTGTGGCTCACGCGTTCAGCCGGCGCTTCTTCAGCGGTGCTTTTGGTTGCGGTGGATTCATCGTCTTTCATGGCTTTCTTGAAGCCTTTAATGGCGGAACCCAGATCACCACCCAGTGAACGTAACTTGTTGGTACCAAACAGCAGTACAATAAGTGCACCGATGATCAGCAGTTTGGCAATGCTGAAACCTTCCATACTTTACCTTTCAACCTTAGCGAAAACAGACATAACTATTAACGCGCAGTTTATCAGCTGTCACAACTGGAATCTGTAACAGATTACGATCAACACCCGCGCAACATTAAATAAAGCGGCTCAAAAAGGCCTGCGTACGCGGGTGCTGTGGATTACCGATCACCTGCTCCGGTGTTCCCTGCTCCACCACCACGCCGCCATCCATAAATACCACCCGATCCGCCGCCTCACGTGCAAAGCCAATCTCATGTGTCACCACGATCATGGTCAGACCACGATCGGCCAGCGTGCGCATCGTCGCCAGCACCTCTCCCACGAGTTCGGGGTCCAGCGCGGAAGTCGGCTCATCAAACAGCATCAACGCCGGTTTGATGGCTAACGCACGAGCAATCGCCACACGCTGCTGCTGGCCGCCGGAAAGATGGCGTGGCCAGGCATCGGCTTTGTCACTTAATCCCACCGTTGTCAGCAGCTCGCGTGCATGCTGTAGCGCTTCCTGGCGGGGAAACTTGTGCACGCCAATCGGCGCTTCGATGATGTTCTGCAGCACAGTCATATGCGGATAGAGGTTGAACTGCTGAAACACCATGCCGATCTTCTGACGCTGGTGAGCAATCCGCCGTGCCGACAGGCGATGCAGAATTCCGCGCTTCAATTCGTAGCCAATCTGCTCGTCACCCACCATAATGGAACCGGCATTCATATCTTCCAGATGGTTGATGCAGCGCAGGAAGGTCGATTTACCCGAGCCCGATGGCCCGAGAATCACCACCACTTCGCCTGGAAACACATCCAGATCGATCCCTTTCAACACTTCGTTATCGCCATAACTCTTCTGGACATTGCGCGCAGAGACCAGCGGCTGAATCTCACTCATACATCCTCCTTCAGCTGATGTGTGGCTGCGACAGCCGTGTCTGTCCGGCGTTTATTCACCACGGTACGTTTGGTGCCGCGTGCGTAGTAGCGTTCAATTGCTGACTGCCCAATATTCAGGATCGACGTGATCAGCAGATACCAAATCACGGCCACCATCAGCATCGGGATAATTTCAAAGGTGCGGTTATAAACGGCCTGCACCGAGTAAAGCAGATCGCCCATGGCTATTACGCTGACCAGCGACGTCGCTTTGATCATACTGATCAGCTGATTGCCGGTGGGAGGAATGATGGATCGCATCGCCTGCGGAATGATGATGCGACGCAGCGCACGACTGCGGCTCATGCCAAACGCCTGAGTGGTTTCCACCTGTCCCTGATCCACAGACAACAGCCCAGCGCGAATGATCTCCGCCATATACGCCGCTTCATTCAGTGCCAGTCCGGCAAACGCAGCGGTCAGCGGCGTAATCAGATCGTTGGTATTCCAGCTGGCGAAGGTAATATCTGTCCAGGGTACGGTAATCGAAATGTTCGGAAACAGCGTCGACAGGTTGTACCAAAAGATCAGTTGCACCAGCAGCGGCGTGCCCCGGAAAAACCAAATGTAGAGCGACGAGATACCGCTCAGCAGTTTGTTTTCCGAAAGACGCCATACCGCCAGCAGCAGCCCCAGCAGCGTACCGAGGATCATCGAGACCACCGTCAGCCCGAGCGTCACCTGCAGCCCTTTCATCACCGAACCTTCGGTGAACCACTGCAACACCACTTTCCATTCAAAATTGGGATTGGTCGCCACCAGCCAGAGAAAGTTGGCCGCGACCACCAGTACCACAATCCATGAGATCCAGCGTCCATAAGTGGGCGCACTGCGGGCGAAAGCGACATCGCGCTGCTGCACGTTGGCCTTATCCCTGGCTCGCGTATTGTGGGTGACCGGATTCATTTTGCTGTCCCCTGCGCCAGATTACGACCCGGCTGCTGCAAGATATTGCCGTCGAGTTTCCACTTCTTCATGATCGCCGCGTAGGTGCCGTTGGCGAACAGCTCTTTATAGGCGTCGAGTACTACGTTGCCCAGTTCGGAACCTTTTGGTACCACCGTGCCCTGGAAAATATCGCCAAAGCCGTTTTTCTGTCCTTTACCCGAAAGCTCCAGCTGGCCATTGGCTTGCTCAATAAAGTAGGTCAGCGGCGCCTGAGAAGAGAAGAATGCATCAGATCGCTTAGAGCGCACCGCCAGAATCGATGAAGGCTGATCGGTAAAGGATTGCACCACCACCGCGGGCTTGCCCGCAGCGACGCAGGCATCCGACTGTTTACGAATCACCTGCTCGGCAGAACCGGCCGCCATCACGGCGATACGCTTGCCGCAGGTGTCTTCCAGACCGTTAATTTTCGCTGGATTGCCCTTCTGCACGCCGAATACCACGAACTCCTGCACAAAATCGATGAAGTCGACTTTCTGCTGACGATCGGGATAGTCGCCAATCGGCCCAATCGCCATCTGATAACGGCCCGAGTTAATGCCAGCTAAAACACCCGACAAACCGCTGACCGTGGCATGTTCAATTTTCACACCCAGCAATTGAGCCAAAGCATTCGTCAGGTCGGCTGAGGCGCCGTCCATCGAATGTGGACCGTTCACGATCTCATAAGGAGGAAACGATCCGTTGTTTACCGAAATCATTTTTCCAGCGCTTTTAATCTCTGCTGGCAAGCGGTCATGCAGCGCCTGATCAACTTTCTGCGTTGGGATAGTTTCCGCTGCCTGCACTGCGCTGACTGTCAGCCCCAGCGCCAACGTTATTGCTGTTGTAAGTTTATTCATGAGCCAGTTCCCCAAAATCTATCAAAGTGGTTTCAGTTCAGGACGTGCAAAACGGCGGTTTTCCAGCACCGGCAGTACGCTACGTGCGTAGGCAATACGTTGTGGATCGAGGTCGGCGAACACCAGTGCCGCCGACTCTGGCGCTTTGGCTATCGCCACGCCGAGAGGATCGATGACCAGACTGTTGCCGATGTTACGCGGGCCACATTCGCCCACGGCCACCATGTAACAGGTGTTTTCCAGTGCGCGTGCCGTACACAGCAATTCCCAATGCATCTCTTTCAGCGGGCCTTTGACCCACGCGGCAGGCAATACCAGCACATCAGCACCGTCCAGCACCAGACGGCGCGCCAGTTCCGGGAAGCGCACGTCGTAGCAGGTCATCAGGCCCACTTTCATCCCCGCCACTTCCACCAGCGGTGGGATTTCGTTGCCTGGATTCACGCGCTGTGACTCCTGCATCGCAAACGCATCATAAAGATGCAGCTTTTCGTAGGCGGCGATGAGTTCACCGTTGCGAATGGCAATCAGCACGTTGAGCGCCTTGTTGCCCTCTGTCGGCACGTGCACGCTCATCATGGTGGTTAAATCGTTGCCCTTACTGACCGCCAGCAACTGTGTGATGAAAGGGCCATCCAGCGGCTGTGCGGCTTTCAGTACCAAATCAGGGTCGGCAATATCACGCGCCAGCACGCCTTCTGGCAGGACCAGTAAATCCGCGCCTCCAGCAAGTGCATTGTTCATTAAACCGATGCAGATATCGGTGTTTTCCTGCCATTCCCGGCTGACAGCAAACTGCCCCATTGCAACTTTCATCTTCACTCCCCTTGCACTGCTGCCGGGAAAATCGCTTCCGGCGTCAGTAATGTTTTGGTTAAGCCTTGCTGGAACAGCTCGTTAGCAAAATCGGCGATCATCTTTTTGTTAGCGGAGAATCCGTTTTGATTCCAGTCCGCCGGTAATTCCTGCGCGGTACGTCGCAAATCATCCAGCAGCCACGGTGTGGTGTCGGCGTATTTCTCGCGTTTCTGCATCCACATCTGGTACGAACGATCGATGATTTCGCTTAACGCCTGCGGCAGCCAGGGATGCATTTCCGCCAGTGCCGGTTTCATCGCCAGCAGATGGATACCCGGCACGTAGCCGACGCGATTAAAGTAGTCGCGCTCGGCGGTCACAAAGTCGTTTTGCAATTGACGCAGGCCAGAATTTTTCAGGAAGAAACCTTCTGGCATAAACGGCGTGAACACCGCATCCAGCTCACCGGCCTTCAGCAGTTCGATCAGCGGGCGCTCACCCGGTGCCGGCTCAATGCGACCTGGACGGCCGAAGCCTGCGAGGCGATCCACAATCGGATGCTCTTCGGTTAGACGGCCGGCAAACCAGTACGCATCATCGATCTCCACGCCAGCTTCACGCAGCACGGTGCGCGTCCAGGTGTTGCCAGAATCCTGCCAACCGGTCACACCGATTTTCTTGCCTTTCAGCTGAGCGGGCGTGGTAATCGGGCTGTCGGCGGTGGTGATGATGCAGCGCTGGCGGAAGCCGCGCATCAGGAAGTGCGGCAGGCCGAGCAGTGCGTTATCCCCTCTGGCGCATGCCTGAGCATAGCGGCTGAATGACACTTCACCCGCGTCGTATTTGTCGCTGGTCGCGAGGTTATCAACCAGCGTGCCCACGCGGTCAATCTCTAACGTGAAGCCTTCCGGTTTGATGTCGCCGAGTGCCAGCGGGGTGAAATAATCCCAGTCACGCACCGCCAGTCTGATGGTTACCATAATTGTGCTTTCCCCGTTTTCGGCCAGAGATCTGGCGCTGTTTATTTATTCAGCAAATAGTGCTTGAATTTGAGTCTAAAACGCGAATACTAATCTGAACAATCAATTCTTTGTTACTGAACAAATGATTTTCTTATGACGCAAACGGTAGATGTCGAGTGGCTTAGCCATCAAATAGACGATGCTTCGGTAAAGGGAATAACGCTTACCGCCTCATCCTTAATTCGGGACGGCCAAATTGCTGTTGGCATGCAAATGCCTGCGGTGCGCGAACTGGCGGAGCGGCTGGGCGTCAGTCCGGCAACCGTTTCTGCTGCCTGGGCGCAACTGAAGAAGCAGAAAGTGCTGGCGGGTAAAGGACGCAGTGGCGTGTGGGTGTGTGGCAACAGCGTACTGCCACGCCCTATCCGCTTTGAGAAGATTGGTAACTACGGCGAGAACATCCGGGCGGCGCTGGCGATGGCGTCACCCGATCCGGCGTTGCTACCCGATCTTAAACGGGCGATCCTCGCGGGGATTGCCTCGCCTGAGTTAAACAGCTATCAGCGCGAGGCGATTTCCCCGCAATTGCAAGCGGCCATCAGTCCACGCTGGCCCTATCCGGCGGAAGCCTGGTTAGCCACTGATGGCGGTTTTGATGCCATGAACCTGATTGTGCAGACGCTGTTGTCGCCGGGCGATCGGGTGGTGATTGAAAATCCCACCGCCACCCGTTTGCTGGATATGCTGGAAAATATCGGCGCAGAAATTTTGCCGCTGCCCTGTGATGATCAGGGGCCGATACCCACGGCACTGGCCACACATCTGCAAAAATCACCGGCGATGTTTATCTATCAGCCGCGCACGCATTCCGCCACCGGCTACAGCGTGACTCAGCGTCGCAGCGCCGAGCTGGCGCGGGTGCTGGCGAACAGTACCACGATGATTGTCGAGGATGATGGCATTGGCGATCTGTCGCGCTGGCCGGCCTGGAGCCTCGGTTTTCACTTCCCGGAACGGGTCATCCACGTGCACTCATTCTCCAAAGCCTACGGCCCGGATCTGCGACTGGCGGCGCTATCCGCGACGGCAGACATGGTGAAACGCTTACAGTCGTGGCGTAACTTCGGCGTCAGCTGGACCAGCCGTATCTTGCAGGATGCGGTGGCATGGATGCTCACCGATGAGGCCACACAGCAGAGCGTTCAACAGGCGAAGACCGTTTACGCGCAGCGTCGCCAGCAGTTACTGGCGGCACTGGCAAAACGCGGAGTGGTGCTGGAAGAGCGAGATGGGTTGAGCGTACAGATCCCGGTGGAATCAGAGCAGTACGCCATGATCACCCTGGCAGCACGCGGCATTGCTGTACTGCCGGGAGAACGCTGTTGCCTCAACGGCGAGCCCTTTATTCGCGTCAGTGCTTCACTGCTCCCGTTCGATCAGCTTGAAAGCATTGCTGACGCGCTGGTCATCGCCACCGGGCGTGAACTTAAAGCGAGCCCAGATCTTTGATGTGATAACGCGGAGATTCTACATAGCCTTCACGCGAGTAGAACTGGTTGGCTTTAAGGCGGGAAGCGTGACAATGCACTTCCATGCGATCGCAGCCCCGTTCACGCGCTAGCTGCTCGGCATGGCTGAGCAGCTGTTGGCCACTGCCTTTACTACGCTCGCCTTCCGCAATGCAAAAATAGCTGATGCGGGCGAAATCACCGGGCAGCGCCAGTTGGGGGATAAAGTGCAAAGAGAGAAATCCCAGAACCTGATTACCGTGTTCTGCCACCAATAAAATTTCGTCGGGATGGCTGCATAACTGCGCCAGACGTGTATCAATAAACTTTTCTGTGCCGCTGTAACCCAGTTCGGTTAACAGCGCACTCAGGGCAAAACTGTCTTTTGCCAGTGCCTGACGTATATTCATCCTGCCTCCTCATGAGTCCTTGCATGCAGTTATATAGCGTTGTTGCGTAAAAAGCTGCAAGTAAGGATTGTTATGAGAATGTTACTGCCAGGTTCTGTGAAATACGCCGCAGAATGTGCCCTGTCATCAGACTGTCATCACGGCTTAAGGTTGGCTTAACCTGGCTTTGCGATGCTGAGTGAAATACACCTCTGGGGCGCGCACATGAAAAACCTGATTCCACGTAGCTACAATGAAGTGATGGCGCTTTTCGTCGCCATGGCGGCCGTGTTGGGCTATTCCCTGACCTGGTGGCACATGTAAAAAGGACAAAAAAAACCCGCCATTAGGCGGGTTTTCAAAATTCTAACTGTTAACTTACAGAGCGATAACGTTAGCAGCAGATGGGCCTTTAGCGCCGTCAGTGATTTCGAACTCTACACGCTGACCTTCAGCCAGAGTTTTGAAACCATTGCTCATGATTGCAGAGAAGTGTACGAATACATCTTTGCTGCCATCTTCTGGAGTAATGAAACCGAAGCCTTTCGACTCATTAAACCACTTAACGTTACCTTTGATCTTGGACATCTATATTACCTTTACATGAAAAATGGACACTAAACTGTGTCGGCATCTAGTACAGCAATTGCGGTGACATTTGTCCAGTGAGAATTGATGAAAAAGTGATAAATATTGATTTTTTGCATCCCCTTCACACTTTTTGACGCTTTTCACACGCTAAAACTGGAATCTCAGCCAGGCAAAATAGACGTTGCCGTTATTATAAGTTCCTGGAATATAAGTCATTTGGAAAGTGGCTGGCCCATATCCTATTGATGCTAATGGCAAAACCAGTGGAACCGGGATATAGCGCCAGTTATCTCTCGCGGTGACGCCCGCGGTGTAGCCTGCACCGATGTGGAAATTCTGATCGTTCAATGGCCGCCAGGTCGCTTCCCAGCCATAGCCAGCGATAGGCTCCCATTTGTTGAACGAGTCTTTGAACACCATGGCATAGAGCCCATGCCAGTTGCCTTTCTCATCCCAACGAGAGACACCGCCCCCTGCACCCCACGGCCGCTCGTTGTACTTTTCGATATGCTCGTCATCATAGGTCCAGCGGTTATGCCAGGTGATAGCGGGCAGGTAAAAGTCATGATGCTGTGGCTGCGACCAGGTTTGCTCAACATTGGTGCTAAATGTGTTCCATCCCGCCTTAATGGCTTGCGATGTTGTGACTGCTGATGCCGAAAACGTCATGGGTAACGTCAAAATTCCGCCCAAAAGTGCGGATAAAATGTGCCGATTCACAAAAAAATCCTATTAAGTCATCTCTTAAATTCGCCCCCCAGTAAAAAGGCGCATTCGGTGAGTGGGCGATTATTAGCGCAACAACTTAAAACGATATCTAAAAAGGCGGCTAAAAACTCCAGGGATAGTCTGCGTTACAACATTATTTTCCGATGATTTAGATTAGGTTGTGGTTTTTCTATAGAAAGAAATATCCCGGTCGTCAGGAAAAATGCACATTAAATGCACTCATAGCGTGATAATCACCCAGAGAGACAACTTAATTTTCAGTAACTTAACGACAATCATTTACACTGGAAATAAATTAATTAAATTTATGAATTGAACTCTGAGGGCGAATAAGATAAATCTCATCTTTCCAGGATGGAGAGGGAGGAACATTGAAATGACGATTCGCTGTCGACGTTGCGGCTGCGCTAAATTTTATTTCACATTGCCGAAAGTGGAAGAGGATAGAAATAACCCACACCATGGTGCGTGTTGCGCGGGTTGTGATAAACCGATTGACTGGCGGGACTTGATTCCGGCAATGCTCACATTGAGCGAATTTGCCGCGTCCCGGGCAGAATAAAGAATTCAGGCACCTCAGGTGCCTGTTCATGCTAAAAAATCAGTTTGAATACACCCGTAATCGTCAGTAATCCCACGATAAAAATGATGGCAATAATCCACAGAATTATTTTCATTGTTCGCTCCTTCAGTGATGAAAAATAACGCGCCTGTTATCCAGTATAGATGATCATTCTGCGTTCGCTGTGCAGTGCGAGCACTGTCACGCATGGTGATGAGCGTTGCCTTCCGTTCAGTTTTATTTCTGCGAGACGGGTCGCATGTCGCGATTTTATCTCTCTCTCCCGCTGCGCACCGCCGGCTCGTGCTGTCTAAACTTACAGCGCCTCTAGCAGGCCTCAATTGTTATCACTGCCTACGTAACAAGGAGATCTTATGAGCACGATTAATACCAGCATGGGGCGTTACAGCCTGAAGGCAAAGGATTACGGCAACCACATCAGTGGCAGCATTGCTATTAATGATGAAGGTGGCACCCAACTCACCATGCAAGAGTTTGAAGAGCATTACCTTGACGATGTCGTCAACAATGTCATTTATCCGGTCACGGGTGGGAACCGTGAAATTACCCGCGCGTTGCGCGATCAGATGGTGAAAGCGGGCTTTGAACAGCCGCATTGAGTTTTTGGGCCACAGATTGTGGCCCTTTGCTTTTGATAACACTCACTTGCGGTAATGATAGCTTTAAGCGCAGGATACATTATCGAACATGACAAGGAGATTGACCGCGTGAGTGCCCTTTACCGACTTCCCCCTTCCCAGTTACATCAATTTGTTCAGGCCATTTGGTTACATGCCGGCTGCAGCGCCGAAGAGTCACGTTTAGTGGCTGACCATCTGGTGGCCGCCAATCTGGCCGGTCACGATTCACACGGCGTAGGAATGATCCCGAGCTATATGAGTTCGCTGAAGCAGGGATTCCTGCAGCTGAACCAGCACACCACCATTGAAAAGGATGCCGGTGCGGTGCTCACCCTGCACGGACATAACGGCTTTGGTCAGGTGGCGGCACATCAGGCGATGCAGTTGGGTATTGAGCGTGCAGCGAAGCTGGGTATCGCTGCGGTCGGCTTACACCACTCTCACCATATTGGTCGTATCGGTCATTGGGCGGAACAGTGCGCAGCTGCGGGATTCGTCTCTTTCCATTTCGTCAACGTGATGGGTGATCCGATGGTTGCGCCCTTTAACGGTAGCGACCGTCGTTTTGGCACCAACCCCTTCTGTGCCATCTTCCCACGCCAAAATGCCAAACCGCTGCTGCTCGATTTCGCTACCAGCGGGATTGCCTACGGCAAAACACGCGTGGCGTGGAACAAAGGGCAACAGGTCGCGCCCGGTTATCTGATCGATCATCAGGGGCAGCCCACCACCGAACCCGGCGTGATGCATCAGGCACCTTATGGCTCGCTGATGCCCTTCGGTCTGCACAAAGGTTACGCGCTGGCCACGATGTGCGAAATTCTGGGCGGTGCGCTTTCCGGTGGTCGCACCACGCACGATGCCACGCTGGTCAGCAGCCATGACGCCATTTTCAACTGCATGACCACCATCATCGTTAATCCCGAAGCGTTTGATGCCCCGGCGATGCAGGAAGAAGCAGAATCGTTCCTCGAATGGGTAAAACGCTCGCCACAAAGCGGCGATGCACCGATTCAGGTGCCGGGTGAATGGGAAGAACAGAATCGTATCGAACGCGATCGCGAGGGGATTCCGCTCGACAGCAACAGTTGGGAACAGATTTGCGCAGCGGCATTACAAGCGGGCATGTCCGATGAAGAGCTGGCGGCCTTCCGCGCGCTGGCGCAGTAGACCCCAGTAATAAGAAAGCTGAGGCACATCGCCTCAGCTAATTTCCTTCAGATCACGTTAGCCAGCAGCAAACAGCCGACCAAACCACACACCGAAATAATGGTTTCCAGCGCGGACCAGGAGCGGATGGTTTCACCGATGGTCAGGTTGAAGTATTCCTTGAACAGCCAGAAGCCCGGATCGTTGACGTGAGAGAAGATCACGCTGCCGGAACCCACGGCAATCACCATCAGTTCCGGGCTGGCACCGCTGGTGGCAATCAGTGGTGCAACGATCCCGCCGGCGGTAATCGCCGCCACGGTGGCTGAACCCAATGCGATACGCAACACCGCCGCGATGGACCACGCCATAAAGATCGGCGATACGTTGGTCTCGTGCATCATACTCGCGATGTATTTATCGACGCCGCTGTCCACCAGCACCTGCTTGAACGCCCCGCCGCCACCAATGATCAACAGCATCATGGCGATGATTTTGATCGAGTCGGTGATGGTGCCCATCACTTCATCCATGCTACGTCCACGGTTCAGACCAAAGGTGAAGATGGCGATCAGCACTGCAATCAGCGTTGCCATAATCGGGTCACCAAAGAACTCCGCATACGGCAACAACAGATGCCCTTTCGGCAACACCATCTCCGCCACGGCACGCAAGGCCATCAGCACTACCGGCACTAACGCCGTCCAGACGCTGACGCCAAAGCCGGGCATTTCCGCTTCGGTAAAGGTTTTCGGGTTCCACAAACCTTCAGGAATCGGTTTGTCGATGCCTTTCAGGAAGCGCGCATACACCGGGCCCGCCAGAATCACGGTCGGAATACCCAGCAGGGTGCCATACAGCAGCGTTTTACCCATATCGGCGTTGAACAGCGTCGCAATCGCCGTTGGACCTGGATGCGGAGGCAGGAAACCGTGCGTCACCGACAATGCCGCAGCCATCGGCACGCCGACGTACAACAGCGGCACACGCGCCGACGCCGCGATGCTGAACACCAGCGGCAGCATCAACACAAAGCCCACTTCATAGAACAGCGCGAAGCCCACCGTGAAGCCGGTTAAGACCAGCGCCCACTGAATGTGTTTTTGACCAAATTTAGCAATCAGCGTGGTGGCAATACGCTGGGCACCGCCGCAGTCAGCCAGCAGTTTTCCCAACATCGCGCCAAAGCCCATGATCAGCGCCAGACTACCAAGTGTGCCGCCCACGCCGGTTTTGATCGATCCAATCACTTTGTTGACGGGCATACCCTGCATCATGCCCACCGCCAGCGCGACCAGGATCAGCGCAATAAATCCGTTCAGCTTGAAGCGAATCATTAACAGCAGCAGTAAGGCTACGCCAATCGCCACATAGAGTAATGGCATAATTTTTCTCCACTTTTGCGCACGACAGCATGTCGGCAGCGGTTTGTTTTGTTGATCCCAAAGGACAGTCGATTCGGTGACATCGCTGAGAGGCACGCGGTCTGCCGCACAATGTTACGGGTATCATGTTAAGGGTAACATTGCGTACAAAGCATCAGCCGTGCGGGGGGAATTTCTGTTTTGCGAAGGTGATCAACTTTTTGCCAGGCAGTTATCAGAATGTTTGCAGCGGGGGCGTCACCGCTTTTGGTTACACTAAGGTCTTTATGCCCTTCAAAAAAAGGATCTGCAGGTGAGTGAGAATCTGATCGAGTTGTACAGTAATCAACAAACCCTGTTTGGACGTGGCAGCATTGACCGTTTATTGCCGCTGCTGGCTGCCCATCCCCAACCGACGTTGCTGTTTTGTGGCCGCTCTTTCCTTAACGGTCCCGCCTGGCAAAGACTGGGTGCGGCACTCAATGACCAGATTTTGGGCTATGAAATTGTCAGCCATGAAGCCTCGCCCGATGAAATTGATGCCTGGGTGAATCGCTGGCGCGGCCATGTGGATCGCGTAGTGGCGATCGGCGGCGGCAGCGTGCTGGATGCGGCTAAAGCTTTCAGCGCCATGATGCAGCATCCGCTGAATACCGCACGTTACCTGGAGAAAGTGGGTGATACGCCGGTTCAGGCGATCACTCTGCCGCTGATCGCCATTCCCACCACAGCGGGAACGGGCAGTGAGGCGACGCAAAACGCCGTGGTGACCGATCAGCAGCATATTCAGGTGAAAGCCTCGTTGCGCCATCCGGTGTTTGTGCCACAGGTGGCAATTCTGGATGCCGATTTGCTCAAGGGCACACCAGATAGCGTACTGGCCACCTGCGCCATTGATGCCTTTACTCATCTGTTCGAGGCGTACCTGTCGCGCAAAGGCAATCTGTTTACCCAACAAACGGCGCTGAATGGGCTGCGGCTGTTCTTTCAGGCATGGCCAAACCTGAATCGTGACGATGCCCAAGGTGATGAAGCGCGGGAAGCGATGATGATGGCTTCCTGGCTGGGCGGTGTCTGCCTGAGCAGTGCGGGATTGGGCGTGATTCATGGGATTGCCGGTGAACTGGGCGCCATCAAACCTTTCCATCACGGAGAAGTGTGCGGACGTTTGCTGTTCCCATTCCTCGATGTGCTGGCGGAAACCGAGCACGCTGAACAGCAGCGTTTGATGGCACAGCTGGGGCAAGCGCTACTACCGGACGATCCGGCGCCGCCCGCGCTGGCGCTGAAAGCCTGGCTGCAGCAGCATGCGATTGTGCCATTCTGGCAGGATGGGCCGACCTTGAGCGCTACCGACGTTGACTGGATTGTCGCGCGCGCCAACAGTAAAAACGGTTGGGTCAGCTACGATGCGCCAACCCTCACCGAGATGATCACCGCAGCCTGGCATGTGGCATAACAACGGTTGATTGCGACGGTGCGGGCGCGCCAAAGCACGCCCGCACAGCATGACTTTCCCGCCAATGTCCTGCGCCCGCGGTGCCGCTGCATCTCGCTGCGCCTGGTATGCGTAGCGCATCGGCAAAGCATTAATTGAGCCCTAAATGACGCTCAGCTTGCAAACGGCGCTTTGCCCGCCAGCATCTGTTCAATCACCTGCAGTACGCCCTCTTCATTGTTGCTGGGCGCTTCATAGCGTGCGGCATCTTTCACTTTTTGCGGTGCATTCGCCATGGCGAAGCTAAAGCCCGATTGCTGCAACATCTCCAGATCGTTACCGCCATCGCCAAACACCAAAATCTCGCTGCGATCGATGCCCCAGCGTTTGCTGAGCAGATCGAGCCCATGCCCTTTGTGATTGCCTGGCACAATCAGATCCACTGAGCCGTGGCCGCTGGACGTCGCCGCAGCCGAACCCTGATGCAGGCGTTCGATATCGGCCATTAACGGTTCAACATAATCATCGGAAAGATTGAGGGCGAACTTGAAGAGTTTGTCATCCGCGACCTCATCGAGGCTGCGAATCGGCTTCAGACGATGGCAGTAGTGGCGCATCTTCACCAGCCAGCTCTCGTCGAGACCTTCGAAGTAGTAAGCACTTTCACGTCCGCAGAGGATATAACGCAGTTCCGGGTAGTGCCCGTTGTGCAGGGTGTCGAGTACCGCATCGATATCGTCACGGCTGAATGCGCCGCAGAACAGCTCTTCATCGCGATCGATGATCCATGCACCGTTTTCGGCGACGAAGGCAATTTCGCTGGAGATATCGGGGAAGAAGGATTTGAGTTGGTAATATTGATTGCCACTGGCGACCACAAATTTGATGCCGCGCCGTTTCATCTCTTCATAACAAGCCTGAAAACGAGCCCGGTTGTACTGCTTTTTATCGTCGAGAAAGGTGCCGTCCTTGTCTACTGCCACCATTTTTACCACGGTCATCATGACTCCTTAGCGCGTTGTAGGGAAAAAAGGGTCGCATAGAGAATAACCTGGTGAGGGCAGAAAGCAGAGAGAAACACGGATGGCCGTAGCCATCCGTGGGGGAGATTAGTTAAATGCGCCGTTCAGCAGCAGCGAGGTGATCACGCCAGTGGCGGCAGCAATCAGGACGTAATTACCGTCAATGTAAGACCAGTACTCACCGCGCGGCGGCTCTGGCAAACGGCGTTCACGCCAGTCATCTACGCGATAGTGCGGGCCACGGAATTCTGGCGGCATCGGGTGACCGCGACGGAAGTCATGGCCGTTCCAGGCGAAGTGATCGCCGTCATGGTGTCCATCTGGGCCACGATGGTCGGCATAACGGTCATGATGATCCGGGCCACGGTCCGGGCCATGGTTGTAGCCATGATCGGGGCCGCGATCACCGCCATGGTCAGGGCCACGCCCATGATCCTGATGCTGGTCGCCGCCGTGCTGCTGCCAGCGCTGGTCGCCCGGGCCATCTGCCCAGGAGACGGAAGAGAACAGTGTGCTGCATGCAATAAGTGAAGCAATAAGACTTAATGTTGTTTTTTTCATGATGTTGCCTCCAATGATAACGGCAGTTACTGCGCCGTCGAGAGACACTATTCACCAATCAAAAGCAAAAGAGGATTTCCAAAACTCTTAAAAACCGCAGACTTACATTAAATTACTGCAAATTAGCGATTTCTTAACGATTGTGTCTTTTCTGACATTATCTGGTCTTAAAGTCAGCGGATTCATACTACAGCGGAGAGGAAAGAAACCCGATCGCGAGGATCGGGTGGAGAATGCTATTTCCATAAATTGCATAAAGCGGGTAAACCCTAAAATTGAGGGTAAAACTGAAGCACACAACGCCACATCACTAGCATTGCGGATAAACAATACCATTTTAAAATGCAAAATTCTTTTAAAAACCCCTGCTTTTCGGAAAAAACCGTAAAAATAAAATGGCGCAGAAAAATAATCTGCTGTGCGAGGGATCTGATGCACAAATAAGGTCTGTGCTCTGACCAGAATAGCGGTTTGATAAATTTCGCACCGTCGTGGTGATAGAAACGAACCTGCCCCCAACGATAACCACACAACCACCATTCGATAAAACACTGCTAAATCAATACCATTCCCTTCAACCTGCGTCGGCAAACCCTTTCATTAACCAGACTTCAGCGTTATTCATCAATTTACCCGGCATTAATACGTTAGAATCCTGCAGCACCTCGATTAATTCACAATCGTGATTAATATCGCGCTAAATATAGCGCAGGCTTTAACTCGCTTAATGGATTTTTATTTCAACTTCGATATCAGCGTTAGAATATTACGTTACCGCTGCGATTTATTTCCGAAGGATGGAGTCATGGAAAGAATATTAGTTAGTGCCTGCCTGATGGGATTGACGGTTCGTTATAATGGCAGCGATAAGTTACTCATCTCTCGCACGCTGCTGCGCCAGCATGGCATCGAAGTCTTCAACGAAGCGCAGCTTGACGAACTCATTCAGCGTGTCGCGGAAGCCGATAAATGACGCGTGGTCGAAGCCGGATGGCGTGCTAACGCCGC
Organism: Pantoea sp. USMM079; assembly: GCF_037153115.1. NCBI lineage: Bacteria > Pseudomonadati > Pseudomonadota > Gammaproteobacteria > Enterobacterales > Erwiniaceae > Pantoea > Pantoea sp. USMM079. The sequence goes on along the minus strand of NZ_JBBCKX010000007.1, from coordinate 37,601 downwards.
CGCCGGACGCACCGGACGGCGCACCAGTTCCCCCTCACAGTTTGGGCAGCGATGATTCAGCGTGGTTTCCACGCACTCGACACAAAAGGTGCATTCGAACGAGCAGATGCGTGCATCGGGTGAGTCCGGCGGTAAGTCTTTATCACAGCATTCGCAGTTGGGACGCAGTTCCAGCATGGTTCATCTCCAGTCAGATTTTTCACCATCATCACCGCGATTCAACCCTTGCACCAGCCCGCTTGCAGACATCAGCAGGACAAATCGGGACATCCGATGTCCACACGCGTGGCCTAAAAGCATTACATTCCGCTAATCACGTTCTATAGTTCAATCGCCACGTTTACTCACGAGACAATTGAATGCGTATTAAAGGACTTAACTTCGGCTTCTTTATTGTTATTTTGGCGATAGTCACCTACGCCTTTTTTGATGTGCTGACACCATACTTCTCTGCCATTTTTTGGGCAGCCATTCTGGCGGTGATCTTCCATCCGCTGAAGTCATTGCTGCGCCGCAAAATGGGCGATCGTAACGGGCTCGCTGCCTTTGCCACTCTGGCGATCATCTGTCTGATCGTGTTCACGCCATTAGCGATTATCACCTCGTCGATGGTAGTTGAAGTCAATACTGTTTACACCAAACTGCAGAACAGTTCGTCACAGTTCCCGACGGTGTTTGCCGAATTAATGCAGCACTTACCGAACTGGGCGCAGAGTTATCTCGCGGAACACAACCTCAACAATGCCGGCCAGATTCAGCAGAAACTGTCTGAATTTGCCCTCAAAGGCGGCCAATACATGGCAGGCAGCGTGTTCATGATCGGTAAAGGAACGTTCACCTTTACGGTTGGCTTCGGCGTGATGCTGTATCTGCTGTTCTTCCTGTTGAAGGATGGCCCATGGCTGGTCAATCTGATACTGGAAGCACTGCCGCTCTCTACTTACGTGAAGCATCACCTGATGGTGAAATTTGCCGCCGTCTCACGCGCTACCGTCAAAGGCACGGTGGTGGTCGCGGTGGTTCAGGGCGTGTTGGGCGGTCTTGCCTTCTGGTTCACCGGCATTGACGGCAGCTTGCTGTGGGGCGCACTGATGGCGTTCCTGTCGCTGATCCCGGCGGTCGGTTCCGCCATCGTTTGGGTGCCTGCGGCGATCTTCTTCTTCGCCACCAGCGCGATATGGAAAGGTCTGTTCCTGGTCGGCTTCTTTGTGGTGATCGTCGGTCTGGTAGACAACATTTTACGTCCGCTGCTGGTCGGAAAAGACACCAAAATGCCTGACTACTTGATCCTGATCTCGACGCTGGGCGGCATGGAAGTTTACGGTATCAATGGCTTTGTCATTGGCCCGTTGATTGCCGCGCTGTTTATCGCCTGCTGGAACCTGCTCTCCGGGCGCGACAACCGCGACAATGTCGAGGAGATCGACGAAGAGTTTATTGAAGAGGGGAAATCTCGCGAGTAAGGCCTTTCCCTGTCAGGCGGTTGCTGCACACGGCAACCGCCCGTTTACCGGAGAACTGCATCGATGTACCAGGGTTGGTTAAAATCTTTCGCGCCGCTATCGCAGGCGCTTATTTTGCTCGCATGTCTGACCCTTGTACTGTTTGGGCTGCGCCTTGGTGCGCCGCTGATCAACCAGGTGCTGCTGGCGATATTTCTTGCCGTGATGCTCGATCCACTGATTAGCCGCCTGGCGCGACGCGGCATCCCACGTACGCTCTCTTCTCTGCTGGTGATTGTGATTTTGCTGCTGCTGATCGTCATCACCATCATGTCACTTAGCGCCTCCGCGCCCGACCTGATCAAACTCAGCCGTCAGGCACCCAATCTGGTAGCAGCCAAGCTGCAATACCTGACGCTCTCTCTGAGCCAGATGGGCATTGCCCTCACCGCCGATGAGATGCTGAATTTTGTCGATGCCGGTGCGGTGGTGCGCTTTGTCACCTATCAACTGTCGTTAATCCCCGGCCTGCTGTCGTGGTGGCTGATGGTGTTCCTGATGCTGCTGTTTATGCTCATTGAGCTGCCGCTGCTGAAACGCACCCTGCGCGCCAGTAAACAGCACACTGCGCTGTTTATCGCTTTGGAAGAAGGGATTCAGAGTGTGATTGTTTATGCGCGGGTGAAAACGCTGACCGGCCTACTGGGCGGCGTGATTGTCTGGGGCATGGCACATCTGCTGGGATTGAAGTTCGCCTTTTTGTGGGGCGTGCTGATGTTTATCTTCAACTACATTCCGGTGCTCGGTTCCTTTCTCGCGGCCATTCCCCCGGTGATCCAAACCTTTATCCTGTTCGATACTCAAACCAGCCTGATGATGGTGGGATTCTTTGTGGTGCTGAACCTGCTGCTCAGTTCGGTGCTGGAACCACTGATGCTCGGCAAGCGCCTGAATCTCACCCTGACCGTGCAGTTGCTGGCCTTCCTGTTCTGGCAAGCGCTGCTGGGCATGACCGGTGCGATACTGGCGATTCCTCTCACCTTCTTGCTGAAAAAAGTCTGGCTGGCACTGCGCCAGCCAGAGTGAGTTATCGGGCGACGCGCCAGCCGCGCGTCAGATGCTTCTCAATTTCCACCAGCACAAATATCCCGGCGCTGACCGCCAGCGAAATAAACCAATATTTAACCGGCAGTGGCTCGGTGCCAAACAGCGTATTCATCAGCGGCAGATAAATAATCATCGCCTGCAGCGCCACCAGCACCAGCGTCACCAGCCAGATACCGCGATTTTTCAGCAAGCCTTTATCCAGTGAGAAGCCCTCGCTGTTGCGGCAGTTGAGCATATATGCCCACTGGGCAGTCACCAGCATCTGCAACAGCACCGTGCGGATAAACTCCGGCGAATAACCACGCGGCTGCAACCAGGCTTCCAGTACAAAGGCGCTAATCGAAATCAGTAAGCCGACAAAAACCACTCGCCAGATGGCGTATCCATCCATCACATGGCTGCGCACGTTACGCGGCGGCCGACGCATGATATTGCGCTCGGCGGCTTCGAATGCCAGCCCAAATGAGAGTGTTGCTGAGGTCGCCATATTCATCCAGAGAATCTGCACCGGCGTCAGCGGTAATAGATTGCCCATCAGAATGGCGATGATGATCAACAACCCTTGTGCGAGGTTGGTCGGCATCACAAACAGGATGGTTTTCTTCAGGTTATCGTAAACGCGACGCCCCTCTTTCACCGCCGCCGCGATAGTCGCGAAGTTATCATCCGCCAGAATCATATCCGCCGACTCTTTGGTCACCTCGGTGCCTTTGATGCCCATGGCGATGCCGACATTGGCCTGTTTCAGCGCAGGGGCATCATTCACGCCATCGCCGGTCATCCCGACGATCTCCCCGCTCACTGCCAGCGCTTTCACCAGACGCAGCTTATGTTCCGGGCTGGTGCGTGCGAAAATGTCGTACTCGCGTGCCGCTTTGCCCAGTTCAGCATCATCCATGTGCTCCAGCTGATAACCGGTGACGGCGCTGTCACTGTTGCCGATGCCTAAAATCTGACCGATGGCCATCGCCGTTTCCGGGTGATCGCCGGTGATCATTTTGACGCGAATCCCGGCCTGCTGGCAGTCGCGTATGGCGGTAATCGCTTCCGGACGCGGCGGATCCATCATGCACGCCAGACCCAGCATCATCATGCCCTCGCGCAGATCGGCGTGATCGATCCGCTGCTGGCCCTCCGGCAGCCAGCGCCAGGCCGCGGCCACGGTGCGCAGCCCTTCGCTGGCATAAGTGGTGATCGCGGCGTTCCAGTAGTCGCGATCCAGCGCTTCGGCACCCTGCACGCCCTGCTGCTGCTGACATAGCGCGAGGAGCACATCCGGTGCGCCAGTCAGTAACAGGCACGCTTTGCCATCAATCAGGCAACTCACGGCCATGTATTTGTAGGCCGAGTCAAACGGCAGCTTGCTCAGCACCTGCACACTTGCCGAATTGATGCCTGCTTTCGCCGCCAGCACCTTGAGCGCGCCCTCGGTGGGGCCACCCACAATCCCCCAGTGACCCTGTTTATCCTGCCTCAATTGGCTCTCGTTGCAGATATCTACCGTCTGTAAAAAGCCGTTGAACAGCGCCTCATCACGCTGGCCGCTTTCCAGATGAAACTCCCCTTTCGGCTCGTAGCTGTTGCCACTGATACGCCAGTGACTGTTCGCCAGCACCAGCGCTTTCACCGTCATTTCGTTCATGGTCAGCGTGCCGGTCTTATCCGAGCAGATCACTGACATGGCACCGAGGGTTTCTACCGTCGGCAGCTTACGAATGATGGCATGATTGCGCGCCATCGACTGCACGCCAAGTGAGAGAATGATCGAGATAATCGCCGGCAAACCCTCTGGCACCGCCGCCACCGCCAGGCTGATCACCGCCAGCAGCAGTTCCGCCAGCGGGATGTCGCGCAGCAGATAACCGAACACGAACAGCGCGGCCATCATCAGCAAAATGATGTAGAAAATCGCCTTACCGAGTTTTTCAATCTGCACCAGCAATGGCGTTTTTGCTTCTTCGATGGAGGAGATCATCGCGTTGATGTGCCCCAACTCGGTATCACCGCCAGTGGCGATCACCACACCTGCGGCAGTGCCAGAACTCACCGTAGTACCGGAATAAGCCAGATTCAGCCGATCGCCGAGCGACTTTTCGCCTTCCAGCGCATCGCTTAATTTGGACACCACCGTGGATTCCCCGGTGAGAATGGCTTCTTCCACCCGCAAATTGTGCACGTCGAACAAGCGCAGATCGGCAGGGATTTTGTCGCCAGGACGCAGCAACACCACGTCACCGACCACCAGCTGTTCGGTCGGCACGGTGATCTGCCGCCCATCGCGCAATACCATCGCTTCGTTCGACAGCATGTTCTGAATGCTTTTCAATGACTTCTCGGCGTTACTTTCCTGGATAAATCCAATCAGTGCGTTGATGACAGCAACGCCGAGAATGACAAAGGTATCCACCCAGTGGCCCATCACCGCGGTAATGACCGCTGCCGCCAGCAGGATGTAAATCAGTACATCTTTAAAATGCGCCAGAAAGCGCATCAGCAGTGACTTTTCGGCTTTCTGAGGCAACACGTTGCGCCCGTTAGCCGCCAGACGCGCCTGCGCCTCCTCGGTCTGCAAGCCACTGGGCGAACTGTTTAAGCGGGTAAAAGCGCTGGCACTGTCGAGCTGATATAAGGGTCGATCAGATGAATCCGATCGATCTGGACGGAAAGGAACAACGGTCATATTTCACCCCGTGCGGTTGACAATAAAATGAAAAAAGGAGAACGAAAATAAAAGCCTACTTTAATAACTTTCACTGCCACCGTGATGACCGGGGTCATGTTTTGGTTAATTATCATTTCAAAGATCAGAATTAATAAAATTCAGCACTCCGTTTATCAACTCATGGTTCATGGAGGTTAAAGTTATTTATTCATCGTTAAAAAACGGCAATAAAGAATATAAATTTAACCATTTAAAACAGATGATTAGGATGAAATACCCTTTTCCACCCAGGATTACTTCCTGTGTTAACTATCAGCTTGGTGACATTTTATGACGTTACACTTAGGATCACATAAATAACTTTACCTTCAGGTAAATATTAAACCTATCCTAAACAATTTCACATTTCGTCCTTTTCATCGCGACATCCTTCGTGCTCATCTTCCCTGCGGAAAACCACGGTTCTGAGCAATCAGATATCAATCAACAACGATAACGGGTGTTCTGATCGTGCAACAGCGCATTCAATTTTATGTTCAGTTAACGCACCTTATTAAAATGAATCACCGCATAATTAAAAACCGCACAAAAACCATCGTAAATATATAAATAATCCGTCAGGGCATGATATTTATTTTATCAGGAAACCCCTACAAAATAATTATTTGCGCCATTTAAACTTTACTCTTAAAATCTGCTAACCAATAAAACCAATCCTTATGAATATTCCATTCACCGCAATAAACAGGACAGCCATATGAAGGAAGTTCTTATCGTTGATGACCATCCGGTGGTTCGGATGGCGTTAAGACTGCTGCTTGAAACGGACAACATGAATGTGGTGGGCGAAACGGATGACGGATTTGAAGCATTAGCGCTCACCAAGAAACTGTCGCCGGATTTGATCATCGTGGATATCGATATGCCCTCTTACAACGGCATCGACCTGGTGCAAAGGTTGCGCCACAACGGCTTCAACGGTGGCATTCTGGTACTGACCGGCAAGGACGTTGACCACTACATCAAGCGCAGCGCCACTGCCGGTGCCGATGGTTTTATTAGTAAACGCAATAATATGACCGAATTGCACGATGCCATTCGCGCGATTAATGCCGGATATGGCTTCTTTCCTTTAAATCGCCGACGTCAGGGTTTACCGGACGATATTCAGGAAGACAAAAATAAAATTGCCGGCCTCTCCAGCAAAGAATTGCAGGTGCTGGTGTATTTATCCAAAGGAATGAAAGTGGTGGAAATGGCACAGCGGATGAAAATCAGTGATAAAACCGTCAGCACTTATAAACGCCGATTAATGGAAAAGCTCGACATTCAAAATATGGTCGGCCTTTACGAGTTTGCCAAACGCAATAATATCGCCTGACAGAGTGATGGTTAAATTACTCCTCCTGATTGGCCTGATGCTCTGCCTGATGAGCCAGCCAGTCAGGGCTGAAGATCCCCGCATCATGCAGTTGGTCAGCCGTGAACAAAATGTCCTGCTGACCTTTGATCTCCCCGACAACGACTGGCGCTGGCTGGGCGAAAAGCGCGAAGTCAGCGTTGCGATTTACGCGCCTGAAAATCCGCCGTTCGATATGGTCATCGATGCCAACACGCTGGAAGGGATCTCCGCCGACTACACCGCTTTAGTTCTGCATTACCTCGGTTTACACATCAACACGCACTATTACAGTAGTCGCAGTGCGGCGCTCGATGCGCTGCAGCAAGGCAAGGTCGATATGCTGATGGACAGCGCGGGCAGCCCGGAACCCACTGGCGCAGAGCTATTATTAAGTACCCCGTTTGCCTCTGATTACCCTGCGATGGTGTCACGCGATAACATCATGTCTGAAATGAGTGATGATAATTCGCCGATGCAGATCGCCATGCCGCGAGGCTACCTGAGCGACGCCTGGATCGAGGCGCGCTATCCGGAAGCGAAAATCACCCGCTATCCTTCTGCGCTCAGTGCGTTGGCGTCATTAGCCTTTGGCGAAAACGACTACTTTATTGGCAATCTCAACACCGCCAATTACCTGATTGAACGTAACTACGCCTCGACGCTCTCCGTGATACGCATTTTTGAGCCCACCGATGCCGGACCGCGCTTTGTCTTTCCCATCCGCAATGCGCCACTGTATCGGGGCGTCAATGCGGTGCTGAATGCCATTCCCTTGCAGCAGCACAAAGCCATCTTCCATCAATGGGTGCAAAGCATGCCGCCGATGATGGCGGCGCCGCCTCTGCAACTCACTGACCGTGAGCGACGCTGGCTGGCTCAGCATCAGACGCTGCGCGTGGTGATGAACCCGCTCGATGCGCCTTTCACGTTGAAAGATCGTCACAACAAATTTAACGGCATGACCGCAGACTTACTGCGCTTGATCCATCTTCGCACCGGCATCGACTTCACAATGGTGGAAGCTTCCTCCGTCAACGCGATGTTTGACCGGCTCAGCCGCCATGAAGTAGAACTGGTCGGTTCGCTGGCCCACAGCCCGCAGCGTGAAGCGCGCGCCCTCTTCTCCCGCCCTTACGTGCTGCCGCCGTATGTGCTGGTGAGTAAAAATACGCTGGGCGCGCCCAAATCACTCAATGACACCGATACGCTGGCGATCACACCCCAGCATGAACTCACCAGCTGGCTGACGGAAAATTTCCCCCACATCAAGTTGGTCACCGTTGAGAACGCCAGTATTGCACTACAGATGGTGAATGAAGGTCGGGTGGATAGCGCGGTGAATAACCTGATTGCCGCGCGCTACATGATCGATCGCTACTTCAGTAATCGGCTGCAGATTGTCTCGCGCCTCGGTGAAAATCCGGCGCGGATTGCCTTTGCCGTGGGGCGCGATAACCCGGAACTGCTGAGCATCCTGAACAAAGTGCTGGCAACCATCCCGCCACGCGATATCTCATTGCTGGCAATGAAATGGCAGGGCACACCCGATGTTAAACTCGACACCTGGATGGCCTATCGACACGAGTTTTACTGGCTGGCGGGAATCTTCGCGGTGCTGGTGATCACCTCACTGTTCTGGAACTACCATCTGCACCGCGCGGTGCGTCAGCGTAAAGAGGCGCAGGCGCGACTGCAGGAACAGGCCACCTTCCAGAAAACCCTGTTCAACGGCACGCCGGTGCCGATTTACGTCATTGACCACAAAGGCGAGATGACCAACAAAAATCCGGCCTGGAGCCAGTTCTTCAACGATGCACACTCCAAAATCAGCCAATTGCCGCTCAGTGACAGCGCGCATCCGTTGCACGCTATTTGCCAGGCGCAAATGGCCTTACTGGCGGAACAAACGTCAATGGAGATGACACCACAGCGCGGCCAGATCGATAACGGCCACGAACTGCGTGATGTCATCCACCGCGCAGTGGCGTTTCGCGATAATCACGGCAACATCGCCGGAATGATTTGCAGCTGGCAGGATGTGACGGAACATGAACAACTGACCCGCGATCTGCTGCAGGCCAGCGAGCGCGCCGAACAAGCTAACCGCACCAAAAGTACCTTCCTCGCCACTATGAGCCACGAAATCCGCACGCCGATCAGCGCGATTATTGGCTTACTGGAGCTGGCGGTCGCCAATCGTCTGCAACAACCGTGCGATAAAGAATCGGTGCGCGTCGCCTATGAATCCGCGCAATCGCTGATGGGGCTGATTGGCGATATCCTCGACATGGCGAAAATCGAATCGGGCAAGCTGGAACTGTCGCCGGAATGGGTGCGCTTCGATACGCTGGCCGAACCGGTGGTGCGCGTGTTCGAAGGGCTGGCGCGCCAGAAAGGATTGCTGCTGCACTATCAGATTGATGTGCTGCATCCAGATGAACTGCTGCTGGATCCGATGCGTCTGCGGCAAATCCTCTCAAACCTGATCAGCAACGCCATCAAATTCACCGAGCGCGGCACGGTGGAAGTACAAGTGCGTAGCAAACCTGGAGAAGGCGATCGCGCTACGCTGGAACTCACGGTGCAGGATACCGGCATCGGCATCAGCGAAGAGGATCAGCAACTGATATTCAATCCTTACGAACAGTCCGCATCGGGCAAAAAACAGCGCGGCACCGGACTTGGATTGGCGATTTGCGAACAAATGGTGGCGATGATGGCGGGCAGCCTGACGCTGCACAGCCAGCCGGGGCGCGGCACCCGCATCTGCGTGCGCATTCCGGTGGATTGTCGTGAAGCGGTCAGCGTGCCAGTGGAACCGATACGCCAGCAGGATGCCTGTGGCCTGCCGTTAACCATCCTGACGGTGGATGATCATCCTGCCAACCGCCTGCTGCTGAAACGCCAGCTGACCCGACTGGGACACAAAGTGATCGAAGCCGAGGATGGCGAACAGGCGCTGTGGCTGTGGCAGGAAAACCAGATTGATTTGGTGATCACCGATTGCAGCATGCCGGTGATGGATGGCTTCACCCTGACGCGCGAACTGCGTAAAAAACAGCGCGAGCCGCTCACCATTATGGGACTGACCGCCAACGCACAGCCGGAAGAGCGATCGCGCTGCCTGGAAGCAGGCATGGATGACTGCCTGTTCAAACCGTTGCGCCTGCCGCAGCTGGAAGCGCTGTTGCAAAGGGTGCCGCGCCCTGCTGTTGTGCCCTATCCCGGCCATGTCGCACTCAATCATCTGCTCGATCTCAATGCCCTGCGCGAACTGGCTCATCAGGACAACGAGATGCTGCAGCGCCTGCTCAGCGCCACCCGCGATGAAAATCTGCATGACATGCAGGTGGCCTGCGCCTGTTTCGACAATCGCGACTGGCCCGCGCTGGAACGCAGCCTGCACCGCCTGGCAGGTTCGGTGCAGATCATCGGCGCAGTCTCGATTGCCGATCAGTGCCGCGAATTAGAGCAAGCCTGTAGCGCCCCAGCCGATGAACGCCATCTCGGCCAGATGCTCGATGAAACGCTGGGCTGCGTGCATGTGTTGAATCAGGCTATCGAAACCTTTCTCAAAGACGAGTTCAGCGCATAATATGCCACTGCGCCTCAATCCAGATTGTGCCGCTGGGCAAAATCGAGCACATCCACCAGATTCTTTAACTCCAGCTTCATCATCAGCCGGCTTTTATAGGTGCTGACGGTTTTATCGCTGATGTTCATGCCTCGCGCGATATCCACCACTTTCTCGCCTCGCGCCAGCTGACGCAACACATCCAGCTCTTTCGGCGACAGCTCATCAATTTTGCGCTGGTCACTGCTTTCCTCATCAAGGTGTGAGCACTGACGCGCACGATTCATCGGGAAAAAGCCGTACCCTTTGCTGATGGCGCGAATCGCATCTCTCAGCTCGGCCAAATCTTTGCACTTGCTCATAAATCCGTTAGCACCCGCCGTGGCACAGCGGCGAATGTAGTGCTCGCTGTCTTTGCCGGAGAGCACCAGAATGCCCATCTCGTGCCCACTCTGGCGCACGCGCTTGATGACATCGATACCGTTGAGCACCGGGATATCGATATCAATAATCACTAAGTCTGGCTGCAGTTTTTTCACAAACTTTATGGCCTGAATGCCATCGCCCACTTCTCCTACGACTACCCGATTATCTTCTTCAATCAGTATCTTGAGCGCTAATCGCGTGATTGGATGATCGTCAACAATCAATACCTTTTCCATTTTTCACCCCGTCCCGCGCATTGACCGATAAATTAGAGCGGCTGGGTGAATTGACGTGCGTCATTAACCGTCAGGCATCAGCTTCAAATTGACTCTCCCTTGTCTCGCCAGCCACCACTCTCCGAAAACGATCCCTTAACGGTTATATCGGTGGATGTGGGGATCGCTAAAATAAATGCGTGTTTGAAGGGAACAGGGTATGGATTCTCTCTCTGTCGGATGGCGTGGCAGCTCCAGGCTTTCAGCCCGTTGCATCCTCGTCTTACAACAAGTGCAGGAATGGATGACAACATTTATCAAGTCAGAGACTTGCAATTACATCATAGATATCTTCCATCAATCTTGATCAACAAGTATTTTGCGAGCATTATCAAAATTATTTGTCTGATAGTGAAATCAATGGCTTCCATCAAAACTCTGCAACAGGCAATCACTAACATCACAATCTGGCGTAAAGGCGACCAACGTGCTCCGCATAAGCCGTTGCTGCTGTTGTACGTATTAGCGGGATATCAAAATGGCCACGGCCGCCTTTATGATTACGGTTCAGAAGTTAGGGACAACCTGCATAGTTTACTGGAACGATTTGGACCTCAGCGCTCCCAATACCGACCTGATATGCCATTTTGGCGCTTGCAGGGTGATGGTTTTTGGGAACTTCAAAATGCGGAACTTTGTTCCACATCAGGTACTAGCAGGCAACCACCTGCGGGAGAATTGGTTGAACATCATGTTGCGGGTGGTTTTGACCAGCAGCACTACACTCTTTTGATAAAGAGCAAGGCCTTAATTAACTCCTTAGCTGAAACAATCCTCGAAGCACATTTTACCGAAAGCATTCAGGAGGAACTGGCCGATGAGCTAGGATTTAATCTTCTGGAAATTCGTAAACAGCGCGATCCTTTGTTTCGGCAGCAAGTATTACGTGCTTATAACTACCAGTGCGCGATCTGTGGTTTCAATATGCGACATGATAATGCCTCTATTGCGCTTGAAGCTGCTCATATTAAGTGGAAGCAGCATGGAGGCCCATGTGAAATCGCAAATGGTATAGCGCTCTGCGCAATCCATCACAAAGCATTTGATAAAGGTTCTATTGGCGTGGATGAAGATATGCGGATTCAAATATCTTCTGCCGTAAATGGCAATAGCATTGTATCCAGACTTTTTTGGGACTTCTCAGGAAATCAAATCAACCTTCCCTTGCAGAAAGAAAATCATCCACAAGCTAATTTCATTGCATGGCATACAAGAGAAATATTTAGGAAGTAATTCAAATACAATTTTATGGTGGTGAATATGGCTTTCCCAAGTTATAAAGAGATCGAAATGCCCTTGCTTTTAAATATCTATAACCAAGGTGGTGAAGTAAATCCCTCATCATGTTATGAGTCGCTGGGGAAGGCGTTTGGCCTCTCAAAAGAAGAAATGAACGAGTTAATACCTGATGATAGTAACCGCTCTCAATGGAAAAACATGGTTCAATGGGCGAAAAGAAAACTTGTTGACTACAAATACATCTACAATGCAAACGAATCAGGCCGTGGCATTTGGAAGCTCACTCCAGCGGGCATCAGTAAAGCCGAATCGCTTTCTAATACAGTAGATATTATTTATCCAGATGATGTTTCAGAAACCTTTTATGAAGGTGCCGTAAAAAAGATCAAGGTTAACAAATACGAACGAAGTAAAACAGCTAGAGATAAATGTATAGACTATTACGGCTGTCAATGTAGCGTGTGTAATATGGACTTTAAGGACGTGTATGGTGAAATCGGTAAGGACTACATACACGTCCACCATATTACTCCTCTTTCTGAGATAGGAGAGCGTTACAAATTGGATCCAATAAAGGACCTTCGTCCTGTCTGCCCCAATTGTCATGCAATGCTCCACAGACAAAAACCGTCATTCTCTATTGACGAGTTGAAAACATTAATTGAAAATTAAAAAATTATAAGTTCTATTTTAAATAAATTTATTATAGCCCCCCCCATATACTAATGTACCATATGTTTTTAGCATGACAGGAAAACTATCAGTGAATATCGTACAGATTATAACGAATATCGCCCATACTCCACGCTGAATTATCTGACACCGTTTGAGTTTGCATCCAGCTGGAGAAAGGATAATTCAGAAATGAAGATTCAGACATTACTAACTGACTATTGTATTAAACACGGGGGCGGGCATCATGAGTAAATTTAGTGTTCCCATGCTCACGAATGCGATAACGAATGTATGTGTCTGCGATAGCTTCAGCCAGGCGCTGTAATTGCTCCATCACGCCCCCTCAGCAAACTGAGCGATCGCTTTGTCCATGAGGCCGCGAGCAATAACGTGAATAGATGGTGCCACGCCTAATGATGATTTAGCGCGCTCCTGCTGCTAGATTTTTTGGAGTGCCTTAACCTTTTCAAGGCTGAGAAGTACTGGTGCTACTATTTTCTTCATCATAACCACCCCACTGATATACACACAGTGATTATAATTGCAAAAAATGAAATAATTAACATTAAGATGCGGATTTATGAAATGTTCATAGGATCGTTTTGATCGAATATTTTGCTTATAAAAACCTCGCCGGAACGAGGTGTGGTTACAAAATTTTATAATCGTTGATGTATCAATATCGAGAAGAAGATTTATAACGAGCTTTTCTTAGCGTCTTCAATCTCCGCATTGCATGCATCTATGTTGTCGAAGTCATACTGCAGGTAAACATATCCCTCGCCAGAGCCATTGGCTCTTGCTTCCATTGATACCATTACAAGCTTGTTTTTAAGAGGGGTTGCGGGCGACCCTGCCCACTGAGCTGAGAGGAAACGTTCCTTTTTGTTCAGCGCCATCATCCAGTCTTGAGGTTCTTTCCAGATTGAGCCAGAAAGTAAAAGATCGGTGCTTTTAGGTTTGCCATAGATTGAAGATAGGGAATCCAAGATCTCTTTATATTTTGATTGGAGCGCAATTCCATAGCTGTCTGTATCAACGTTTTTACCCAACGCCCTGATTTGACATAGGCCAGACTTTGGAGAAATGAGTAGACCAAAACCCTCAAATTCAGCGTTCTTTTTCGGTGGGAATTTTATCGTATAGAGATTTGGCACGCCCTCATAAGGCTTAAGCTCTTCACCGGTCATGTCTTCAATATTCTTTTTGCTTAAACCTGACTCTAAACCAAAAGGCCCCTCACCGGGTGGTAATAATGGCTGAATGTTATTGGCTTGTGTTGGCTTCCGGATTTGGTTTGCTTCCGAAACGGTTGCCTGCTTCATATCCACTGGTAAAGAGTTAGCAAGTCCATACTTGGCTGAAAGGTAGCGCTGTTGGAGCATCGCCATGGTTTGCTCCTGAGTTGCGATTGCTGCCAGTTTCATCGCAAGAACTAAGCCACCGCTATATTGGTTCGCTTCTGCTTTAGCCTGAGAAATCTGAGCATTTAACGCATCTATTTCGTTCTTAACTGACTCAGCAGTTGTCTCATCAGGTTTTGTCCCTGGCACATCCATTGTTATTTTTGCGCCTGATTCAATAGCATCAATCCGCTGTTTAATTAGCGCCTGGTTTGTTTTGAGAATTTCTACTCTGGCGCTGATTAAAGTCTTGATCAGCCCGCCAGAGTAATTTTGATTGGCGACATTCGCTGAAGAAATCTCATTTTCTGTTTGTGATAATTCTACCTTGAGTTGCTCTACCTTTTGTTTCTCTTCAGGAGAAAGCTCCTTTGGGCCAAATCCTGTTAAAATGAACACAGATATTAGACATGCCAGAATAGACTTTTTCATTTCCATACCCCATAGAAAAAGCCACCCGTAGGTGGCTTAAGATCAGATGTGGTTTTCACATCCCATCTGTGATTTGTCGATGATTTGCGTTCCCTCTACACGGAAACCGTAGGTGCCGAAGAGGAAGGCGTGATTTAGCTGGTAGATGACAACATCACTCAAGCCAACCGCACACTTATCTTTCTCAATAGCATGATCCATCGCCGTTTTAACGTTCGGAATACCTAGAGGGAAAATTACGATTAGTGCTTTATCTTCGCCGGTAACGCGAGCCCCCTTCTCAAACTTAGCTGCGTTCAGATTGTAGTTTTTGGTGCTTGCGACAGTCATATCAGCAACACGTACAGTACAACCAGAAAGTAACAACGCCCCAAGCGCCACTGCCAAAACCTTTTTCATTATTTATATTTCCATTGATTGCAATCGGAAACATCCTATCAATAATTATTAACATTGCAATTATTGTTACTTGCTTTATTTTCCAGCCTTTCTAGATCGCTCACACACTTCATTTTTCAATCTGAAGGCCTGACCGCCCGGCCTGGCTAATCCCATCCTGTGCTGTGTGTCGCCTGCGGCCTTGGTCACATCTCCAAAGATGTCGATAAGCACAGTGGGGCGAACACGCCTCGCCAGACACTGCTTGCGGCGGGATCTGATCCACTCTCGGACGGCTTCTGATTCGCATTTGTTGAATACCTCCAGCCAGCGTAATGCGGCTCTGCGATACAGCCGCTTTGATTCGAGCTCTTCCGCGATTTTATCAATAACCCTTCTAACTAATTCATTTTATTATTGTTTTAATTATTTGGCTTAAAGAGTAAATAAAGAGAAATTCCGCCGATATAAGGACATACAGTACGTATCCTCGCTTAAGCCATTTTGAAGTGAAAAATGCGGTAGCGTGATGATAAACCCTACTTACAATCCATGCTCCTACACAGCACAACGCAGGAGCTATTAACACTGTTCCAGCCCAAATTACGACATCTAAACCATGCTTTGATATATAAGCTAATGGCATTGCAAAGAGGAAAGTTAGTGCAGTATTTCCCAGCAAAATGTCTTTGATCGTGTTTTCAATAAGCTTTTGCACTTCTTCGTTCACTACATCCATCCTTAAAATTCAAATCCACTAAAAAGTGTTGGTTCAAAACAGCCAATTTTTGGTTCAGTGCCGATTCAGTTATTGAATTAAACCCCCCTTATAAATCATTAGCTTATAAAGATTAACCAACTGAACCAACACTATTGTTCTCATATGTGACATTTATTCTTCTGCTGATTCATCCTCTGGGCGGTACTGGATCACATAGACGTTGTACTACCGTGCGTAAAACGCTGGTGGATTCTAATACAGCATGGCGGGCAGCACTTAAGCGGGCAGGCATTGAGGATTTCCGTTTCCACGACCTGAGACACACATGGGCGAGCTGGCTTATTTAGGTCGGAGTGCCATTGTCGGCATTGCAAGAAATGGGCGGCTGGGAAAGTATCGAAATGGTGCAGCATTATGCTCACCTGGCACCGAACCATTTAATGGAGCAAGCGAGGCAAATTGACGCGATTTTTTGGCAGTCGTGTCCCGAATCTGTCCCATGGGGAAAATTTGAAAGCTGAGGGAGAGAGATAACTTATTGATTTGACTTGGCACGCCCTACAGGATTCGAACCTGTGACCTACGGCTTAGAAGGCCGGTGCTCTATCCAGCTGAGCTAAGGGCGCATAGTGGTTGCGTCGGATTATACGTTTGCACGCTCTCGCGTCAACGTTTTTGCCGCCCTGCGGCTCCAGAGTGTTGAATCATTGAACAATTAGTCCTGAAGACCGAGCCGTTCGCCCCACGTCGCGCGCCATCCGCCCTCAATACCCATGCCCAAAAATCCCTTAACCTCAATGCCGCTTCCGCCACTCGCTCATCGACACCAAATTACTCACCTCGCCAGCCTCCCCTTCCAGCTCGATCCCCTGCTGCGTAAACCTCGCATTATATTGCTCCCGCAATGCATGCAGTTCCGCACTCTCCGGCTCCAGCTGACGCAGAAATCCAAGCGCCAGCAACAGCTGCTGCCGCGATATCAGTCCCGAAAATCCAGCTTTAGTCAGAATCCCGTGCCAGCGCACTGCGTTCTCGTCGCTGCCATCGACAATCAACACCTGCCAGATCAGCATCACTGCTGCGCCGTTAGCCAGATGGGTTTCATCATCGCCCGCGATGTAATCGGTGAACTCTTTGGCCGCATCCTTACCCATTAGCGACAGCATCGATTCGATGTGCACCGGGGGGAGTTGCAGCCTTTTACTCAGCGCCTGCGCAGCATGGCGCGAACCGGCCGTCAGTAGTTGAAACCCTACAACAAACACCACCGCCAGCGTGGCGAGTATTAACCAAATCATCACGGCATCCACATAATTTCCTGAGGGACATAATACGCGCTAAGGCGGCCTCACGTCACTGCGGAAAGTCGTGAAACGCACGGGTGAAATGAATCTCTACCTGACAGCCGGACGCGCTTCTGACAGAATAGGCGCCAATCCCCGATTTAACTCTCTACAGATGGATTTCCTCTCTGATGGCAGCAAAAATTATTGACGGTAAAACGATTGCGCAGCAGGTGCGCCTTGAGGTTGCCGAAAAAGTACAGCAGCGTCTGGCAGCCGGTAAACGTGCACCAGGTTTGGCAGTGGTGCTGGTGGGTGAGAACCCCGCTTCGCAGATCTATGTCGCCAGCAAACGTCGCGCCTGTGATGAAGTGGGCTTTATCTCCCGCTCTTACGATCTGCCTGCGACCACCAGCGAAGCCGAACTGCTGGAACTGATCGATACGCTGAACAATGACAGCGAAATCGACGGTATTCTGGTTCAGCTGCCGCTGCCAGCCGGCATCGATAATGTCAAAGTGCTGGAACGTATCGTGCCGGACAAAGATGTCGATGGCTTCCATCCGTACAACATCGGTCGTCTGTGCCAGCGTGCGCCGAAGCTGCGTCCTTGTACGCCACGCGGCATCGTCACGCTGCTGGAGCGCTACAATATCGATACCTACGGCCTGAACGCTGTGGTGGTTGGCGCATCCAATATCGTCGGTCGTCCGATGAGCATGGAGCTGCTGCTGGCGGGCTGCACCACCACCGTCACGCACCGTTTCACCAAAGATCTGCGTCATCACGTTGAGCACGCCGATCTGCTGGTGGTGGCGGTCGGTAAACCAGGCTTTATTCCGGGTGACTGGATCAAGCCAGGCGCGGTGGTGATTGATGTTGGCATCAATCGTCTGGAGAGCGGTAAAGTGGTGGGCGATGTAGATTTCGCGAGCGCTTCTGAGCGTGCGTCTTATATCACCCCAGTTCCCGGTGGCGTCGGTCCAATGACCGTTGCGACCCTGATTCAAAATACATTAGTCGCGTGCGAAGAGTATCACGACGTGGAGGAGGCATAATGGCCAGTTTTTCTTTGGGCGAACATGCCCACGTTGATTTGTGTGACCTGCTGAAACTCGAAGGTTGGGTTCAGAGCGGTGCGCAGGCAAAAGTGGCTATCGCGGATGGCGAAGTGCGCGTGGATGGCGCAATCGAAACGCGTAAGCGCTGCAAGATTGTGGCAGGCCAGAAAGTTGAGTTCGCGGGTTATAAAATTACCGTTGTAGCTTAAGCGTTCAGGCAATGAAAAGGGGCGAACCGTGGTTCGCCCCTTTTGCTATTCTGCGGCTGGTAAATTCAGGTACGCATCAACGCGAAACCTGCAACCTGGCAACTCGGGTGCTGATGACTGCGCACCCTTCAATTTGCCTATTCGGATGCCAATAAACGCGCACCCGACGATATTACTTACGACGCCAGCTCGAACCCTGCGGACCATCTTCCACAATCACGCCCAGCTCATTCAGCTTGTCACGCGCCACATCCGCCTGTGCCCAATCTTTCGCGGCACGCGCATCAGAACGCGCTTTGACCCAATGCTCGATCTCTGCCACTTCGTCATCATTCACCTGCGCACTGCTCTGCAGGAACTGCTCTGGATCCTGTTGCAGGATGCCGAGCACGTTCGCCAGCTGACGCAGTTTCGCGGCCAGGGCATCAGAGGCGGCTTTGTCTTCAGTTTTCAGGCGATTCACTTCACGCGCCATGTCGAAGAACACCGAGTAGGCTTCCGGCGTGTTGAAGTCGTCATCCATTGCGGTGCGGAAGCGCGCTTCAAACTCTTCGCCGCCTGCTGGCGTGGCGCTGGCATCGGTGTGACGTAGCGCGGTATAGAGACGCTCCAGCGCTGCACGTGCCTGATTAAGGTTATCTTCGCCGTAGTTAAGCTGGCTGCGATAGTGGCCCGACATCAGGAAGTAACGCACGGTTTCGGCATCGTAATGCGCCAGTACATCGCGCACGGTGAAGAAGTTGCCCAGTGATTTCGACATCTTCTCGCGGTCGACCATCACCATGCCGGAGTGCATCCAGTAGTTGACGTAATCGCCGTCGTGCGCACAGGTTGACTGCGCCACTTCGTTTTCATGGTGCGGGAACATCAGATCCGATCCGCCGCCGTGGATATCGAAGTGGGTGCCGAGCTGTTTGCAGTTCATCGCGGAACATTCGATGTGCCAGCCCGGACGACCGTTGCCCCACGGTGAATTCCACGCGGGCTCGTTAGGTTTGGACATTTTCCACAACACGAAGTCCATCGGGTTGCGTTTGATTTCGGTGATTTCAACGCGCGCGCCCGCCTGCAGCTGAGTCAGATCCTGACGCGACAACACGCCATAACCTTTGTCACTCAGCACATCGAACATCACGTCGCCGTTATCGGCCACATAAGCGTGTTTGCGTTCGATTAAACGCTCTACCAGTTCGATGATTTCAGGGATATGGCGCGTAGCACGCGGCTCCAGATCCGGCGGCAGAATGCCCAGTGCGTCAAAATCTTTGTGCATTTCAGCGATCATACGGTTGGTCAGCGTTTCGATGCTCTCACCGTTTTCGTTGGCACGTTTGATGATTTTGTCTTCAATATCGGTAATGTTACGCACATACTTGAGCTGATAGCCCACATAGCGCAGATAACGTGACACCACATCAAATGCAACGAAGGTACGCCCATGACCGATATGACAAAGGTCGTAAACCGTAATTCCACAGACGTACATGCCGATCTGACCAGCGTGGATCGGTTTAAATTCCTCTTTCTGACGGCTCAGGGTGTTATAGATCTTCAGCATTGAACGATTCCGTTATTAACGTTTGCGGGATACGCCTTTCCAGCGTAGCTGGGTATTGTGCCGTATTTTTCTCAGTTGTGCATCGCTCGCTTACCTTCTGTGGCTGCCTTACTGACGAGCCATCGGAATTTGTGATATAAGAGGCGTCTACAAAAATGCCCCGCCGCTTAGCAGGCGCGGCAGTTGATACTGACGACACCCGTAACAGGACGAATATAATGGTCACTTTCCAGACGAACCATGGCGACATCGTAATCAAAACCTTCGATGACAAAGCGCCGGCTACCGTGAAAAACTTCCTGGACTACTGCCGTGAAGGTTTCTACGACAACACCATCTTCCACCGTGTTATCAACGGTTTCATGATCCAGGGCGGCGGTTTTGAGCCTGGCATGAAGCAGAAAGACACCAAAGAAGACATCCGTAACGAAGCCAACAACGGTCTGAAGAACACCAAAGGTACGCTGGCGATGGCCCGTACTCAGGCGCCACACTCTGCGACTGCACAGTTCTTCATCAACGTAGCAGACAACGACTTCCTAAACTTCCGTGACGAAAGCCTGCAGGGCTGGGGTTACTGCGTGTTCGCTGAAGTGGTTGAAGGCATGGACGTGGTTGAGAAAATCAAAGCGGTGAAAACGGGCCGCAGCGGCATGCACCAGGACGTTCCGGTTGACGACGTTGTCATCCAGAAAGTGACTGTTAGCGAGTAATGTCGCGCACGCTGTTTATCGCAGATTTGCATCTGTGCACAGAAGAACCGGCAATTACTGCCGGTTTTCTGCATTTTTTGCAGGGTGAAGCGCGCGATTGCGATGCGCTTTACATCCTCGGCGATCTGTTTGAAGCCTGGATTGGTGATGACGATCCTAATCCGCTACATCGTGAAATCGCCGCAGCACTGAAAGCCCTGCCGATCCCCACATTCTTCATCCATGGCAATCGAGACTTCCTGCTCGGTAAACGTTTTGCGCGCGCCAGCAGCATGACGTTGCTGCCGGAAGAGCAAGTGCTCAGCCTGTACGGCCATCGCGTGCTGATTATGCATGGCGATACCTTGTGTACCGACGATGAAGGCTATCAACGCTTCCGCGCCAAAGTGCATCAGCGCTGGCTACAACGCTTGTTCCTCGCCCTGCCGTTGCGGATTCGTATGCGCATTGCCGCACGTATGCGCGCCGACAGCAAGCAAGCCAATCAGCACAAGTCGATAAGCATCATGGATGTTAATCAGCAAGCCGTGATCGATACGATGACGCGCCAGCAGGTGCGGATTTTGATTCACGGGCATACTCACCGTCCGGCGGTGCATGAGCTGTTGGTGCAAGGTGAAAGCGCCCAGCGCGTGGTGCTCGGTGCCTGGCATGAAAATGGCTCGATGATTCAGGTTGATGCCGATGGCGTGCAGCTGATCGAATTCCCGTTTTAAAATCGCATCTTCATAGTCGGGCGCGCCAGTGCTCGGCACTCAGCGGGATGAAGATTCATCATCTGCCCATCCTGACGCACCATTGCCCGTTTTCCGGCCACGCAACCGTTTTCCTTGCTCTCTTCTCATGCTATTCTCTGTGCCCTTCTTTACCTGCCTGCCCGGCCAGGTTCGTTTGACTATTCACAGGAGTTGACCGCATGTCATCCAACGCCACCCCGGCTCGTATCGCCATCGTCATGGGTTCTAAAAGTGACTGGGCTACCATGCAGTTCGCCGAGGAAATTCTTAACAGCCTGGATGTTCCGTTCCACGTTGAAGTGGTCTCTGCTCACCGTACGCCAGACAAACTGTTCAGCTTTGCCGAAACCGCCGCAGATAACGGTTTCCATGTGATCATTGCCGGAGCGGGCGGTGCTGCGCATCTGCCGGGCATGATTGCTGCCAAAACCCTGGTGCCAGTGCTGGGCGTGCCGGTACAAAGCGCCGCGCTGAGCGGTGTGGATAGCCTCTACTCCATCGTGCAGATGCCGCGCGGTATTCCTGTCGGCACATTGGCGATCGGTAAAGCCGGTGCGGCTAACGCTGCACTGTTGGCGGCACAGATTCTGGCGGTGCATGACAAAGACCTGGCGGCGCGTCTCGCCACCTGGCGTCAAACCCAGACGGATGAAGTGCTGAACAACCCAGATCCGCGGGTGGATGCATGAAACCGGTTTGCGTACTCGGCAACGGTCAGTTAGGCCGTATGCTGCGCCAGGCGGGCGAACCGCTGGGCATCGCGGTGTATCCGGTAGGTCTGGATGCTGAACCTTCTGCCCTGCCGATCGCCGAAAGCGTGATCACCGCAGAGATCGAGCGCTGGCCGGAAACTGCGTTAACGCGTGAGCTGGCGTTGCATTCGGCATTTGTGAACCGCGATATCTTCCCGCGCCTCGCCGATCGCCTGACGCAGAAACAGCTGCTCGATCAGCTGAACCTGGCAACGGCGCCATGGCAGCTACTGGCAGATAAAGCTGAGTGGCCGCAGGTGTTTAGCTCGCTCGGCGAACTGGCGATTGTGAAACGTCGCACCGGCGGTTATGACGGTCGTGGTCAGTGGCGTTTGCGCGCCAACGAGACCGATTCTTTGCCGGATGAGTGCTACGGCGAGTGCATCGTTGAGCAGGGCATCAACTTCAGCGGTGAAGTGTCGCTGGTCGGTGCGCGCGGTCAGGATGGCACCACGGTGTTCTATCCACTGACGCACAACCTGCATCAGGACGGCATTCTGCGCACCAGCGTGGCGTTCCCGCAGGCCGATGCCGCGCAACAGCAGCAGGCGGAAGCGATGCTTAGCGCGATCATGCATGAGCTGAAGTACGTTGGTGTGATGGCGATGGAGTGTTTCATCACGCCAGAAGGCCTGCTGATTAACGAACTGGCGCCGCGTGTGCACAACAGCGGTCACTGGACGCAAAACGGCGCGTCGATCAGCCAGTTTGAGCTGCATCTGCGTGCGGTGCTGGGTCTGGCACTGCCGAAACCGGTGGTGTTTGCGCCGTCGGTGATGGTAAACCTGATTGGCACCGACGTGAATGTCGAATGGCTGCAACAGCCGCTGGTGCATCTGCACTGGTATGACAAAGAAGTGCGTCCAGGCCGTAAGGTTGGGCACTTAAATCTCACCGATAGCGATCAGGCACGCCTCGCGGCGGCGCTGAACGCACTGGTACCGCTGCTGCCGGAAGAGTACGCCAGCGGAATTGCCTGGGCGGTTGAGAAGCTGTAAATGAAAAAGGCCGCGCAAGCGGCCTTTGATTTTTGTGCACTAGATTAAGCCGCTTCAAACCGCCTGAACAGCGCCTTCCCTTTCAGCAATCGCACGCCCAGCCAGCCGCCACACACTGACAACAGCAGCGCGCCGCTGATCGGTAATGCCATCCACAGCGTCCAGTCCGGCTCCCAGGGGAAATCGAAGATCTTACGCTGCAATCCCCACAGCGCTGCTTCTGCACCCAGTGCCGCTGCAATACCCGACACCACGCCGAGCAAGGCAAACTCGCACCACAGCGTGCCGCGCAGCAGGCGTTTGCTGGCACCCAGCGTGCGATACACCACCAGCTCTTGCCTGCGCTGTCGCATACCCACCTGAATCTGCGCCAGCAACAGCAGAACACCGCACACCGTCACCAGCACCACCATGATCTCCAGCGCCTGACTGACCTGCGCCAGCACCAGACCGATCTGCTTCAGCATGCTGCCGACATCCAGCAAGCTCAGCGTCGGGAAGGCGCGATTGAGCTGCGCCAGCAGCGCCGGATTGCTGTCCATGCGGAAGCTGGTGAGCCAGGTTTGCGGCTGTTGGTCCAGTGCACCCGGCGGGAAGATAAAGAAGAAGTTCGGCCGCAGGCTTTCCCAATCCACTTTGCGCAGGCTGGTGACTTTGGCGCTGAACTGTTGGGTATCACCGCTGAAGGTCAGCGTATCGCCAAGCTTCAGCCCAAGGCGATCCGCCAGTTCCACTTCCATCGACACTTCACCCGCTTTCGGTGGCCAGCTTCCGGCCAACAGCGGATTGTGATCCGGACGCTCTGCTTGCCACGTCAGATTCAGCTCGCGGTTCAGCGCGTTATCCATCTTCGGATCGGCTTCTTTGCCGTTCAGCTCCGTCAGACGCGCACGCACAATCGGATAGTAGGATTCCGGTTTAATATGATGCTGATTGAGGAAGTCGCGCACCTGCGGCACCTGTTCCTGCGTCATGTTGAGCAGGAAATAGTTCGGTGCATCCGGCGGTAACTGCTGCTGCCAGCGATCCAGCAGATCGCCGCGCATCACCAACAGTAACGCCAGCAGCATAAAGGAGAGCGAAAATGCCGCCAGCTGACTCAGCGTCATCACCCGCTGCCGTAGCAGACGATTGATCGCCAGACGCATCGCCAGATTGCGCACCACCAGCTTACGCAGCAGCAACAGCGTGCCCCAGCCGAGCAGTGACAGCAGCAGCGCCAGCATCACCACGCCCGCCAGCAGCGCCCACAGCATTTTGCTGCCGCCCATCAATAACGCCAGCAGGCCAACCACCACCAGCGCCATGGCGGGCAGATAAAACCGCAGCGGCCAGACATTCGCCACCGCATCACGCCGGAGTACACGCAGCGGCTGAGTTGCCATCAGCAGCCGATAGGGGCGCAATCCCACCAGCAGCGAAATCACAAACATCGCGCCAATCGCCCACAGCCACGGCCAGAAGCTGGCGGCAGGCAAGGCGGCAGGCAGCACCGGTTTGAGCATCGCCAGCAGGATGACCTCAATCCCCTGCCCCAGCACGCTGCCCGCTATCGCCGCCAGCAGCAACACCGCCAGCCACTGGCCGATGATCAACCGTTGCAAGGCTTTGCGCGTCGCGCCCAGCGTTTTCAGCACTGCCACCAGATCGTAGCGGCTGCGGCAGTAATGGCTCATCGCCACCGCCACGGCGGCAATCGCCAGCATCAGCGTCAGCAGTGCCGATAACAGGAGAAATTGCTGGGCGCGTTGCATCGAGCGACCCAGCGCATCTTCGGAGTTCTCGACGCTGATCCAGCGCTCACCGGCTTTTAACTGCGGCTGGATCCAGCTGTCATAACGCGCCAGCGGAGCCGGATCGCCGGAGAACTTGTAGCGCCAGCTGAGTCGACTGCCGGGCTGAATCGCACCGGTTTTATCGACATCCGCGAGGTTCATCAGCAGGCGCGGCGCCGTCTGGAACGGATTAAAGCCGCCATCCGGCTCCTGAATCA
Source organism: Pantoea sp. USMM079 (assembly GCF_037153115.1). NCBI lineage: Bacteria > Pseudomonadati > Pseudomonadota > Gammaproteobacteria > Enterobacterales > Erwiniaceae > Pantoea > Pantoea sp. USMM079. Next base: position 12,561 of record NZ_JBBCKX010000007.1, on the reverse strand, counting down.
CTTCACCGGCAATACGCAGCGTGGTGTCACCGACATCAACATTGTCGCCAACTTTCACATTCAGCAGCGCCAGCAAGCGTGGCGCGGCCAGCACCGTGCCCGCCTGCGGTTTTAATCCCGGCGGATCGGTCTGCAAGGTGCCGAACATCGGATAGGCATCGTCCACCGCTTTCACATCCGCCAGCTGCGGCGTCTGATCGGCGAAGGTCATGGTCATAAAACTGAGCTGACGACTGACGGAGAGCCCTTCATCGCGCGCTTTTTTCAGCCAGGCTTCCGGCGCGGGCGCGCTGCTGCGCAGAGTACGATCGCCCGCCATAAAATCACGGCTCTGCTGGCTCAGCCCTTTCTCCATGCGATCGCTGATCGAGCCCAGCGCCAGCACGCAGGCCACTGCCAGGGTGAGCGCCAGCCAGACAATCAGCAGCGACGGCGAGCGCCATTCACGCCAGAACCAGCGCCAAATCATGTCTCCTCCCACAGCTTGCCGTCGCGCAGACGCAGCCGACGATCGCAGCGCGCCGCCAGTTGCTCATCGTGCGTCACCAGAATCAGCGTGGTGGCGAAATCGCGGTTAAGGGAGAAAAGTAAGTCGGCGATGCGATCGCCGGTTTTGCGGTCCAGGTTGCCGGTCGGTTCATCGGCGAACAGCAAACCCGGACGGCCACTAAACGCGCGTGCCAGCGCCACACGCTGTTGTTCCCCGCCGGAAAGCTGCGCGGGCAGATGATGCAGACGATCTTTCAGACCAAGTTGCGTTAAGAGATCCACCGCCTGGGCGCGGCTATCGCGATCGCTGTCACCGCGCAGCAAGGCAGGCAGCTGCACGTTCTCCAGCGCATTGAGCGTTGGCACCAGCATAAAGGACTGGAACACAAAGCCCACTTCCCGCGCGCGCAACGCGGCACGTTGCTCTTCGTTCATATTATGCAGCGGCTGGCCGAGAAGATTGACCTCGCCGCTGCTGCCATCGTCCAGCCCGGCCAGAATGCCCAGTAATGTGGATTTGCCGGAACCCGATTCGCCAATTAGCGCGATGGTCTCAGCTGGTTTGACAACCAGCTCAACTCCGGTAAGGATGGTCAGCTGATGCTCTCCCTGACCGACGGACTTAGTAAGATGATGAACTGCAACAATGTTTTCCGCTGGCATTATCCCTTCCTGTTGTTATTGCTTCTGCTGGTGTCCCGCATCGCCGCCGCCGATACCTTGCTGGTACTGGGCGACAGCCTGAGCGCCGGGTATCGCATGTCCGCCACTGCGGCATGGCCCAGCCTGCTCAATAAAACCTGGCAACAGCAGCCCCAAATTATCAACGCCAGCATCAGCGGGGATACCGCCGGACAAGGGCTGGCGCGTTTGCCTGGCCTATTAAAACAGCATCAACCCCGTTGGGTGTTAATCGAATTGGGCGGTAACGATGGCTTGCGCGGCTTCCCGCCTGCCAATATCGCGCAGGATCTGAGTAAAGTGATCGACGAAGTCAAAGCGGCTAAAGCACAGCCGCTGCTGATGCAAATTCGTTTACCCGCTAATTATGGACGTCGTTATACCGAAGCGTTTAGCGCGATTTATCCGCAACTGGCACAGCAGTACAACATTCCTCTGGTGCCCTTCTTTATGGAGCAGGTCTATCTGAAGCCGGAATGGATGCAGCAGGACGGTATTCACCCCAATCCGGATGCGCAGCCGTTTATCGCCAATCTGATGGCCAACGAACTGGCTCCGCTAGTAAAGCAGAATTAAAGCAGGCGTGTGATTTTTAACAGGTAAAGAAATGCAAACCCGGGCAACGTCAGCACCAATACCCTCATGCGCATCAGCAGACCTGGCGGTGCGCAACATCACACATTTAACCTAAATCAAATCATTAATTACTAATTCTTTGCACTCTTAACTTTTCGTGGTCACACCCTTAACGCAATGATATAAAAGGGCACAATTTAAGCCGTCTACTTGCGGTTGGCTACCACAGTTAAGAATAATTAAATGAATGCGAGTTATTTTAAAAGTGTGCACGCGCTCAGGGGATTCGCTGCCCTCAGCGTGATGTTTTTCCATTTCCGCTGGAACATCAATGCAAAGTCATCTGGGTTAGGAGACTCATTATTTGGTTGGGGAGCCACCGGTGTTGACCTGTTTTTTCTGATTAGCGGTTTTGTGATTGTTTTAACCTTGAAAACGACACCCGCCACGCTTTCAGGAACTGTGCATTTTTTGAAGCGCCGCCTCTTCCGTATATTACCTGCGTACTACATTATTCTGATCATTACCTTTCTGCTCTCTGGCGCCATGAGCACCTTCCACTATGCAGATAAAACACAGAACCTCATAAGCGCGCTCACCTTTCAGCCGATATATCCTGAGCACGGTCCCTTTTATGTGGATGACAGTGGCATGTATGGAATTCGCTGGACCCTGAATTATGAACTCTACTTTTATCTTGCGGTGGGATTGCTTCTGGGATTACCACGTCGGGCTTTAGCTATCGCAATTTGGTTCGTCTTAACTCTCTTCGCCATCCCCTGGCTTGCCGGGAAAAACCTCAGCCTCGCAGAGCAAGGTTATGATTTAGGCAGTGCACAGCTTAACCTTGTCACTAATCCGATGATTTTATTGTTCCTGGTTGGAATGCTGATTGGGTTAAGCGTACCGCTACTACGTAAACTCGACTCTTATCTGATGCTGATCATGTTTGTCGCTTCGGTGGCCATGATGGTTACGCTATTTAGCCAGGGACTATTTGTCGGACATGGCTTAACCGGTTCAGGATGGATTTATGCACTTATTCTCTTATTCGCCGTTGCTTCAGAAGAGAGAATTGGAAAGCTTATCCCTCGCGCATGGCTTAAGTTAGGCGATATCTCATTTTCACTTTATCTGGTACACACCTTGATGAATGAAGGGATAGGTAAGCGATTGAATGACATGGGTATTGAAGAGGGAGTATTGCGATTTTCTGTTTCGGTCGCACTCTCTTTATTACTGGCATGGCTGGCATGGAAATACATTGAAAGGCCGTTTAATGCACTTAACAAACGAAGTGCTAGCGCGGCCGGCTTGGCCATAACTAAAGGTTGACGTCAGCAGTACAAATCACTGAATCTGTTATCAATCTCAAACAGCCTTACAGTGATTATGCAAAAAAATATTCTCATCACCGGCTGCTCCAGCGGCATCGGCTTAGTGGCCGCCAACGATTTGCAGTCTCGCGGCTATCGCGTGATTGCCGCCTGCCGTCGTGCGGATGATGTGGCGCGCATGGAGGCGCTGGGATTTACTGGCGTGCTGCTCGATCTTGATGATGCCGCCAGCGTGGATGCCGCCGCCGACCATATTCTGGAATTGTGCGAGCATCGCCTGCACGGTTTGTTTAACAACGGCGGCTTTGGTCAGTACGGCCCACTGAGCAGCGTCTCGCGCGCGCAGCTGGAAAAGCAGTTCTCCACCAACCTGTTTGGTACGCACCAACTGACGATGCGCCTGCTGCCTGCCCTGCAAGCCAGCGGCAATGGGCGTATTATCAATACCAGCTCGGTGCTGGGGCTGATCTCCACCCCCGGGCGCGGTGCCTATGCCGCCAGCAAATGGGCGCTGGAAGCCTGGAGCGATGCGCTGCGCATGGAAGTGCGCGCTTCCGGCGTGCGCGTAAGCTTGATCGAACCTGGACCGATTGCCACGCGTTTCACCGACAATGTGCATCAGGGCGAGCAGGACAAACCGGTGCGTAATCCCGGCATTGCCGCACGCTTCACCCTGCCGCCGGAAGCCATTTTGCCCAAGCTGCGCCACGCGCTGGAAAGCAAACGTCCGCGCCTGCGCTATCCAGTGACGCTGGTCGCATGGGTAATGAGCCTGCTGAAACGCCTGTTACCGGGTTGGATGCTGGATCGCATCTTGCGCAGCAACTGATCGACAAGCTAGATTTGAACTTGAAGCGGGGCAGCTTGCCCCCATATTCTCAACACACTTTCTGCAAAGAGACGTATTCATGTCACACGCTTTGATTATCGACATCAACGAATCCAACCTGCACCAGACGCTGGAACAATCCACGCAGTTGCCGGTGCTGTTCTATTTCTGGTCCGATCGCAGCCAACACTGTCAGGAGCTGACGCCGGTGCTGGAGCGTCTGGCACAGGAGTACGCAGGTCAGTTTATTTTGGCCAAACTGGATTGTGATAAAGAGCAGATGGTGGCATCGCAGTTTGGTCTGCGCTCGATTCCAACCGTGTATCTGTTCCAGAACGGGCAGCCGGTGGATGGCTTCCAGGGCCCGCAGCCGGAAGAAGCGATTCGCGCCCTGCTGCAAAAAGTGCTGCCGCGTGAAGAAGAGATCAAAACCCATCAGGCGATGCAGCTGATGGAAGAAGGCAAACCGCTGGATGCGCTGCCGTTGCTGAAAGACGCCTGGGCGCTGAGCAACCAGAACAGTGAAATTGGTTTCCTGTTGGCAGAGGTGCTGATCACCCTGAGCCGCAGCGAAGAAGCAGAAGCGGTTCTGGCGGTGGTGCCATTGCAGGATCAGGACACCCGTTATCAAAGCCTGGTATCGCAAATCGATCTGCTGAAACAAGCTGCCGATACCCCTGAAATTCAACAACTGCAGGAACAGCTGGCAGCCGAGCCCGCGAATGCGGAACTGGCTGCTAAACTTGCATTACAGCTGCACCAGGTGGGCCGTAACGAAGAAGCGCTGGATCTGCTGTTCAGCTTCCTGAAGAGCGATCTCAGTGCCGGAGAAGGTCAGGTACGTAAGATGTTCCAGGAGATTTTGGCCGCGCTCGGCACGGGCGATGCACTCGCCACGCGCTATCGCCGCCAGCTGTACTCGCTGCTGTACTGATCGGTACCGCGCGTGCAACGGGCCGAACGATTCGGCCCGACAATCTGACAACCAGGAGGTTATATGTTGACTGTCATTCCCGTCATTATCGTGCTCGCACTCGTTACGGTGTGGGCCGGTGTAAAAATTGTGCCACAAGGCTATCAGTGGACGGTGGAACGTTTTGGTCGTTACACCAAAACCCTGCCCCCCGGCCTGAGTTTGATCGTGCCGTTCATGGATCGTATTGGTCGCAAGATCAATATGATGGAACAAGTCCTTGATATCCCCTCGCAAGAAATCATCTCCAAAGATAACGCCAACGTCACCATTGATGCCGTGTGCTTTATTCAGGTGGTTGATCCTGCGCGCGCGGCCTATGAAGTCAGCAATCTTGAGCTGTCGATCCTCAATCTGACCATGACCAACATCCGTACGGTGCTCGGTAGCATGGAATTGGATGAGATGCTGTCGCAGCGCGATAACATCAATACCCGTTTGCTGCACATCGTCGATGAAGCCACCAATCCGTGGGGCGTGAAAATTACCCGTATCGAAATCCGTGACGTGCGCCCGCCGCAGGAATTAATCGCGGCGATGAATGCGCAGATGAAGGCCGAGCGTACCAAGCGTGCCGACATTCTGACTGCAGAAGGCGTACGCCAGGCGGCGATTTTACGCGCCGAAGGGGATAAGCAGTCGCAGATTCTGAAAGCCGAAGGTGAACGTACCTCCGCCTTCCTGCAAGCCGAAGCGCGTGAACGTCAGGCGCAGGCGGAAGCCAACGCCACGCGTGCGGTATCGGAAGCGATTGCCGCAGGCGATATTCAGGCGGTGAACTATTTTGTGGCGCAGAAATATACCGATGCGTTGCAGAAGATCGGTGAATCTCACAACAGCAAAGTGGTGATGATGCCGCTGGATGCCAGCAGTTTGCTGGGTTCTATTGCCGGGATCGGCGAATTGTTGAAGGAGAGCCGTCAGGAGCGTAAACCGTGATCCTGATTGAGCTGATTGCCCATCCGCACTGGTTCTGGCTGACGCTGGGCGGCCTGCTGCTGGCGGCTGAAATGCTCGGCACCAGCGGTTATCTGCTGTGGAGTGGATTAGCGGCGGTGCTGGTCGGTCTTATTGAATGGCTTTTCCCGTTCTCGTGGACGCATCAGGGCATTTTGTTCGCGGTGCTGACGTTGCTGTGTGTCTACTTCTGGTATCGCTGGATGCGCTACCGCGAGGTTGCTCAGCAGCCCAACACCCTGAATCAACGTGGATCGCAGCTGATCGGGATGCACCTGACCCTTGATAACACCCTTAAGGATGGGTTAGGCCATGTGCGCATAGGCGACAGCAGTTGGCGAGTGCAGGCGACAGAAGATTTGCCCGCCGGAACGCCCGTGATCGTCACCGGTGTGATCGGTATCACGCTGCAGATTCAGCCGCGTTTCCCTTCGCCCTGATGGCAGCAGCCCGCCAGATGATTGATGATCGGGCACTCGGCACTGTCATCGCCGGGGCAGGCTTCAGCAAGTTCCAGCAGTCGCGCGCGCATTGCATGCAATTCTTCGATGTGTGCAGCGATTTCATCTGCTTTCTGCAAGGTGCGCGCTTTGACATCCGCGCTGTGGCGTGCGGGATCGTTGAACAGCGTCACCAGCTCGCGGCATTCGTCCAGCGTAAACCCGACCTGACGCGCCTGACGCAGCAGATTCAGCTCATCGATATGGTGCGCGGCATAACTGCGATAGCCATTGTCACTGCGTAACGGCGGCGTCACCACGCCCTTCTCTTCATAAAAACGGATCGCCTTGCTGGTTAGCCCGGTTTTTTTTGCCACATCGCTGATGTTCATCTTTTGTCTTCACCTCATGACCGCTTGACCTTCCCCTGAATGGAAGGTTTAGGCTCTATAACTAATGCAAAGTTTGCAGACAGTCAAACCTCTCGTTTAAGGAGTTTAAGATGTCACACACACAATTACTGGCGCTGGACGGTTTGTCCTGTGGCCACTGCGTCAAACGGGTGAAAGAAGCGCTGGAGCAGCGCGACGATGTGGAACAGGCGGATGTCACGCAGCAGGAAGCGCGCGTTACCGGTGCCGCCAGCGCCAGCGATCTGATTGCGACCGTTGAACAGGCCGGCTATCACGCGGCGGTGAAAGACAGCCCAAAGCCTGAGCCGTTGACAGCAACAGAGCCGCCGCCGGAGGCGCTGACAACGGTGTCGCAACCGGCAGAAGAAAACCTTCCTGTTCACCATTTGCTGATCGGCGGCATGAGCTGCGCCAGCTGTGTGAGCCGCGTGGAACAGGCGTTGCAGAAAGTGCCTGGTGTCAGTCAGGCCCGCGTCAACCTCGGAGAGCGCAGTGCGCTGGTGTTAGGCGATGCGCAAGCCGAGGCGCTGATTGGCGCAGTGGATCAGGCGGGCTATTCCGCTGAAGTGATCGACGATGAACAGACGCGGCGTGAACGCCAGCAGGTCAGCGCACAGCAGGCGATGCGCCGCTTTAGCTGGCAGGCGGCATTGGCGCTGCTGCTCGGCGTGCCCATGATGATCTGGGGCATGCTCGGCGACAACATGATGTTGAGTGACGCCAACCAAACGTTATGGCGCTCGCTCGGCGTGATCACTTTGCTGGTAATGGTGATCGCCGGCGGCCATTTCTATCGCAGTGCGTGGCGCAGCCTACAGCACGGCACCGCCACCATGGATACGCTGGTGGCCTTAGGCACTGGCGCCGCCTGGCTCTATTCGATGAGCGTGGCGCTGTGGCCAGAATTTTTCCCGATGCAGGCACGACATCTCTATTTCGAAGCCAGCGTGATGATTGTCGGTTTGATTAACCTCGGCCATGCGCTGGAGCAGCGGGCTCGCCAGCGGGCCTCCAAAGCCCTCGAACGGTTACTGGATCTCACCCCGGCGCAAGCCTGTGTCATCGGCGAACAGGGCGAAACGTTAATGCCGCTGAGCGAAGTGCAGCCCGGCATGCTGCTGAAACTGGTGACGGGCGATCGCGTGCCGGTGGACGGCGAAGTCGAAAGCGGTGAAGCCTGGTTTGATGAAGCGATGTTGACCGGTGAAGCGGTGCCACAGGCGAAACAGCCCGGCGATAAAGTCTATGCCGGGACACTGGTGCAGGATGGCACGCTGCGCTTCGTGGCACGCGCCACCGGCGGCCACACCACGCTGGCGCGGATCATCAATTTGGTACGCCAGGCACAAAGCAGCAAACCGGACATTGGCCGCCTGGCCGATCGCATCTCAGCGGTGTTTGTGCCGGTGGTGGTGGCAATTGCCCTGCTGGCGGGTCTGGTGTGGTATCTGGTCGGCCCGCAGCCGCAGTTGGCCTACACGCTGGTGATTGTCACCACGGTGCTGATTATCGCCTGCCCTTGCGCGCTGGGGCTGGCGACGCCAATGTCGGTGATTGCCGGCGTCGGTCGCGCGGCAGAATTGGGCGTGCTGGTGCGCGATGCTGATGCGCTTCAGCGTGCCAGCGAAGTCGATACCATCGTGTTTGATAAAACCGGCACGCTGACGCGCGGCACCCCGCAGGTGAGCGATGTGCTGGTCTATGGCGACTGGAATCGTCAGCAGGTGCTGAGCGCTGCGGCGCAACTGGAACAAAGTTCGAACCATCCGCTGGCGAAAGCGATTCTGGCGGCAGCACCCGATCTCAGCGATGAGCCGACTAAGCAATTTCGTACAATACGCGGCAAAGGCGTGAGCGCTAAAGTGGCGGGCAGAACGCTGCTGCTCGGCAATCAGGCACTGCTGGATGAACAACAGATTGATTACCGCGCCGCACAACAAGATATCGACCGTTTCGCCGCGCAAGGCACTACGCCAGTGCTGCTGGCCGATCATCGTCAGTTGCTCGGCCTGATCGCCCTGCGTGACAGCCTGCGCCCGGAAAGTGCGGAGGCGTTACAGCGCCTGCACCAGTTGGGCTATCGGTTAATCATGCTGACCGGCGATCACCAAAAAACCGCGCAGGTGATTGCTGCCGAAGCCGGTATTGGTGAAGTGATCGCGGGCGTGCTGCCCGAAGGCAAAGCGCAGGCGATTGCGCAGTTGCAGCAGCAGGGGCGCAAAGTTGTGATGGTCGGCGATGGCATTAACGATGCGCCCGCGCTGGCGCAGGCCGATGTGGGGATTGCCATGGGTGGCGGCAGCGATGTGGCCGTCGAAACCGCCGCCATGACGTTGATGCGCAACGATTTGCACTGTGTTGCCGATGCGCTGGCGATGGCAGGCGCAACGCTGCGTAATATGCGCCAGAACTTGCTCGGGGCTTTTGTCTATAACAGCCTGGGGATTCCGATTGCGGCGGGCGTGCTCTACCCGTTCACGGGTTTGCTGCTTAGCCCAATCGTGGCGGGCGCGGCGATGGCGCTGTCTTCGATTACCGTGGTGAGTAACGCGAATCGTTTGCTGCGCTTTAAGCCAGCAAAACGTTAATCGCCCTCTCTGCCCTGTTTTTCAGTGACTGAAATCGCTAGCATGGATTTTTGACTTCAAAAGGACAGGGCATGAGACGCAGTCTGTGGCACAGCTTCCAGCAGATGGCCGCCAGCCTCTTCCCGGCACGCTATACCTGGCCGGCAATGGATATCAAATTGGGCGATCGACGCCTGCATCTGGCGGGCAGCATTCATATGGGCACGCGCGATATGCAGCCTTTGCCCGCCGGTCTGTTGCGTCAGCTGAGCAAGGCCGACGCACTGATTGTCGAAGCGGATATTACCCAGGGTGCATCGCCCTTCAGCAATGATGATGCCTGTGCACCGCTGGCAATGCGTCTGGATGCCGAGGTGTTGCAGCGACTGGATGTGCTGTGCGATGAGCTTTCGCTTTCCATGGCAGTGTTCGACACGCTGCCGTTCTGGCAAATCGCCTTGATGCTGCAGGCACAACAGGCGCAGCGTCTGGGGTTACGGCCGCAATTTGGCATTGATTACCAACTGCTGATGGCGGCGAAATCGGCTAATAAGCGCATTATTGAACTGGAAGGCCCGGAAACCCAGATCGCACTGCTGAAGTCGCTACCGCAGCAGGGTTTATCGCTGTTACTGGACACGCTGGAGCATTGGCACACCAACGCCCGCCTGCTGCAAACCATGATCAGCTGGTGGCTGGATGCACCGCCCACGCAGCAACCGGTGGCCCTGCCGACCACCTTTAGCAGCGATCTCAATGACACGCTGATGCGCAATCGTAATCAGCACTGGCGCGAGTTATTGCAGGCGCTGCCGAAAGGCCGCTATGTGGTGGCTGTCGGCGCACTCCATCTATATGGCGAGGATAACCTGCCAGGATTGTTGAAATCGTAACAAATGCCGTCACCGCAAGACCTTATGCATCCTCATGTCCTGAAAGTTATCAAATCGATGACGTGCATCTCTCTGATTGTGTGGGAATGTGCTTTGCCGGATGCGCGGCGGAGGGTTGGCACAGCGGATGAGCAGTGAGCCGTTGAGCCGTTGAGCCGTTGAGCCGTTGAGCCGTTGAGCCGTTGAGCCGTTGAGCCGTTGAGCAGCAGATGGCAAACAAAGCGGATGCGTGGCGAATTGCAGGCAAAAAAGAAGGCCAATATCGCTATCGGCCCGTCAAAGAGGAATTTGTTTATGATTTTGGTTATCACCAGCATTGCTGGCGCGGGCCAATTTTCGCGCAAAGTTCAGAATTTCGCCAGTATTATTCACCAAAACTGAAATAAGAATTTTCGTAGCAAGGACAGAACATGACACCCGCCGTAAAACTGCTGGAAAAACAAAAGGTCGCCTTTACCCTTCATCCTTATGAGCATGACAGCCACGAAACAAATTTTGGTGATGAGGCGGTGCGTAAGCTCAATCTCGATGCACGCCAGGTGTTCAAAACCCTGCTCGTGGCGCTCAACGGCGATGCCAAAGCGCTGGCGGTAGCCGTAACGCCAGTTTCCTCGCAGCTCGATTTGAAAAAAGTGGCAAAGGCGCTGGGCGCCAAAAAAGCGGATATGGCCGACCCGCAACTGGCACAGCGCGTCACCGGCTATCTGGTGGGTGGCATCAGCCCGCTGGGGCAGAAAAAACGTCTGCCAACGGTGATCGATCAGCAGGCTGCAGAATTTGCCACCATCTTTGTCTCCGGCGGCAAGCGCGGGCTGGATATAGAACTGGCGGCGCAGGACCTGGCACGACTGCTGGATGCCACACTGGCCGACGTGGCGCGCCGCGATTAATCCGGCTGCTGGGCGCAGAGTTGATCAATCATCCAGCGCCCGGCAGGACCTGGCGGATTGAGTCGCGACCAGATTACATCCACCGCGATGCGCTGTGGCCAGCCCGGCACCGGCAACTCTTTCAACACCTGATGACCAAACTGCTCCACCAGCCAGCGCGGTAATACGCTCCAGCCAAAGCCCTGCTCCGCCATTTCCAGCAGCAATAAATAAGAAGGCGCCGACCACACTCGGCCAGCAGGCAAGGGTTCACGGTTTTGCACCCAGGTATTAAGCCGTAAATGACGCAATTCACCGAGTTGTGCTTCACTCACCTGTTTTGACTGCGCCAGCACATGCTCCTGATGCAGATAGATCGCCATTTCCGCCCCCACCTGTAAACGCGCCACCGCTAAATCAGGCGGCAACTGCGGCTGCGCACGCACCACGCCGAGATGCACGCGACCGGCCTGCAGCAGGTCCAGCGCGTCCGCGTCCTCAGCAATCATGCATTCAAATTCAATATCCGGATAACGCGCTTCAAAGCGGTTGAGCAGATTTTCATGATGATCGGCCTGCCAGAAATCAGAAATCGCCAGGCTGAGTCGCGGTTCCACGCCCTGTGACAGCCGCACAGCCAGCTCATCCAACCGCTGACTGGCCGCCAGAATCTGCTGTACCTGCGCCAGTGCGCGCTGTCCTTGCTCGGTTAGTACCGGCTGGCGACCGCTGCGATCGAACAGGGTGAAACCGAGATCGTCTTCCAGATTCGCCACGGCGCTGCTGATGGTGGACTGGCTTTTGGCCAGCGCACGCGCCGCCGCAGAAAACGAGCCGCTGGCGACAGTCTGGACAAAAGCCTCAAGGGATTCCGGGGAGTATTTCATGGTGAACCATCGCTTTTATCGATAGGTAATCATTTTATCTTAGCATTTTGCGGTGAGAAAATGTGTCGCGTTACCCAAAAGGAGGTTTATATGCGTACCCGTTCGCTGAAAGAACGTTTTTATCATGCTGCAGGATTTGAAGTGCTGGCGATTCTCACTGTGGCTCCGCTGGCCGCCTGGATTATGGAAAAGCCGCTGTTTCAGATGGGCGCGCTGGCGATTATGTTGTCAACGGTCGCCATGCTGTGGAACATGATCTATAACACCGGTTTTGATCGCATCTGGCCGCCGCAGAGAAAACGCGGCCTCGGCCTGCGCGCCATCCACGCGCTGGGCTTTGAAGGGGGCTTTATCGTTATCGGTTTGCCGATTGCCGCCTGGATGCTGAAGATCACGCTGCTGGAAGCCTTTATGCTGGAAGTGGCGTTCTTCCTGTTCTTCCTGCCCTATACCATGGCTTATAACTGGATGTGGGATAAATTGCGCCAGCGCTGGCTGACGCAGAAATCCTGTCAGGCATAAAACAACGGCGCCCAATCTGAAGTGAACCCCGAAAGTTGGACACCATTCCAACGAGTAGGGGGAACTACAATGAGCAGTCGTAAGCATTCACCGGAATTTAAAAAACAGGCCGTTCTGCATCTTCTCAA
>NZ_JBBCKX010000006.1:0-241754 GCF_037153115.1 Pantoea sp. USMM079 | reverse complement strand
TCTGCTCTTCGGTGAATCGTGACTTTTTCATCGGCACAACCTCCGCTCAGGGGAGTCATTATCATGCCGGAATTCTGTTTCTGAATGGAGCAGGATTTCGGGTCAGGGTCATCCTTGACCCTGAGCCCGAATATGTTCCATGCATAATCAGGAATAACCGGCTTCAGGTTGGTTGCTTATTCTGGCAACCGGAAGATTTTTAATACATGACCGTATAACGTTTTGAAGGCGCGAGTCGGTAAATAGAATCATGAACAAATGACTGGCTTGGCTAAGAATTTTTTACTAAGCGAACAGGTGCATACTACAACGTGGAGCGTAAAAGGGATGGCTTGAGAAAATGTAAGGCTCATTTTGATGGGCGGCATCAATGGCAATCGCTGGAAGGGGGTAAGTAAATCTAACGAAACTTGAGGTTTTGTTGACAGATGCGACAATGATTGCAATTATTTACGCCAACGAGAAAAGGGCATCAGCTCGAACTGATACCCTTTCTTGAAGATTTTTATGTTCAATGTTGGATGATGCATCTGTCAATGCAGTCACCGTTGCTTTGAACACCATCTTCGTTTAGACACCCGTTAGAGATCTCACTTCTAACCAGTGTGCTTCGATGTATGGTGCCCGGACGCGGAATCGAACCACGGACACGGGGATTTTCAATCCCCTGCTCTACCGACTGAGCTATCCGGGCAACGGGGCGCATTAAACCCTACTCAGGCCGCACCGTCAAACGCTTTTCAGCAAAAATCCGCTGACTGCTGGCTTTTACAGCAACCTTCAGACCATCCGGTAAAAAATTTCTGCAACTACCAACTTTAGTGGTGAATTTTTAACCGCGCCCGCCGATAACCGATGTGACGACAAATTCCAATTATAAGGTCCACCATGTTTAGCACTATTACATCGGGAATCCTGTCACGCCTGGCGTGGCAGAAGCGCGCTCGCAGCAGCGCCACGCTCAGTTCGTTGCAGGAGGCGATTGCAATGGTTGAGTTTACGCCGGAAGGCCACATTCTCACCGCCAATGAACTGTTTCTGGAGCGCATGGGATACACGCTGAAGGAGATTGCCGGCCAGCATCACAGCATGTTCTGTACGGCTGATTTAGTCCAATCCCCGCAGTATCGCGATTTCTGGCGCCGCCTGAACCGGGGCGAAGGCTTCAGCGATAAATTCCTGCGCGTTGCCAAACACAGCCGTCCCATCTGGCTGGAGGCTAACTATGTGCCGGTGCAGGATCGCAGCGGTCGGGTAATCAAAATCGTTAAGCTGGCGAGCGACATCACCGCACGGATTATTGATGCGCAAGAGCAGCGCGCCATGACCACCGCCATTGAGCGTTCGATGGCGGTCATCGCCTTTAACCTCAAAGGCGAAGTGCTGATGACCAATGACAATTTCCTCAAAACCATGGGTTATCGCAGCGATGAGGTGATTGGCGTCCATCACAGTCAGTTCTGCCCGCCGCAGATGCGCAACAGTGACGAGTATCGCCGCTTCTGGCATAAGCTGAATCAGGGTGAATTTATCTCCGGCCAGTTTGAGCGCGTCAACAAGCTGGGTCGCACCGTGTGGCTGCGTGCCACTTATAACCCGGTGTTCAACGAAGCCGGCGAACTCTACAAAGTGGTGAAATTCGCCACTGATGTTACCGCGCAGGTGGAGAAGAACCATCTGGAGCGCGAGGCGGCACAACAGGCGTATCAAACGGCACTGCAAACCAGCGAGAGCACGCGCCTCGGTGCCACGGTGATTGAAAACAGTGTGCAAACCATCAATGAACTGGCAGGCGAACTGCACGGTATTTCCGGCGATATCAGTAACCTCAGCGAATCCTCAGACCGCATTGGTGCGATTGTCGAGAGCATTCGCCGCATTGCCGATCAGACTAACCTGCTGGCGCTCAACGCCGCGGTGGAAGCCGCACGTGCCGGTCAGCACGGTCGCAGTTTTGCCGTGGTGGCTAACGAGGTTCGCACGCTGGCGGCAAACATCAACCGCGCGACTACCGAGATCGAGAATATGGTTCAGCATAACCACACTCTCGCCGAAAAAGCGTTAAAAGGCATCGAATCGAACCTGAAACGTGCAGATCATGGCGTCGTGTTAGCCAAAGAAGCGGGTGGCGTGATCTCTGAGATTCGCGGCAGCTCCAGCGAAGTGGTGCGCGCCATCAGTCATGTGGCTGAGGCCTTGAAAGAAGAGTAATTTTTCCTGCTTTCTCTTCTTCTATTGCACTGCTGTGACATAAAACTGTCATAGCAGTGCAGTAATCTAGGATAAATCCTAATCAATGCCAGAATAATTCTTATGCAGCTGCCTGATTTACGCGCAGGATTAACCTCCCTGTCGAGCCGTTCCCGTGCGCGTTCGCTGTGCATTGAGGTGCCGTTTGTCAGTCCCGCCATGGACAACACAGCGGTCATGGCTCTGTTTACCGAACATAAAGATTTGATCGGTTTGCCAGTGATCGAGAACGGCACGCCGTTTGGCATGATCAACCGCCATATCTTCCTGTCACAGATGACGCGCCCGTTCTTCCGCGAACTCTATGACCGCAAAAGCTGTATCGCTTTTATGGACAAAGAGCCGCTGGTGATTGATGCCGATACCGAGTTGGATCAGGTGGCGCATCAGGTGGTGGCAACCGGGGATAAATCGGTCACCGACGGATTTATTCTGACCGAACAAGGCCGCTATATTGGTATCGGTTTGGGGATCGATTTGATCCGCACCGTCTCCGATTTGCAGGCGCAACAGCATCAACAAATTTTGCAGAGTATCGATTATGCGCGCGTGATTCAGGACGCGATGCTTGATCGCTCAAAACAGCAAATGGCCCAGCAGCTCAATGACTGGTGCCTGCACTGGCAGCCGCGCGATGGCGTGGGCGGCGACTATTATGCATTCCATCAGGATGAACACGGCTGGCTGGCATTGATTGCCGACTGCACCGGCCATGGCATTCCGGGTGCCTTTATGACGGTGATCCTGCAATCCGCGCTGGAAAACGCGCTGCAGAAAAACCGTCGGGCACCGTCCGATCTGCTGCAATCACTGAATCGTCATATTAAACAAACCCTTGGGCAGCTCAATGCCACGCAGCAAACGTCGCTCTCCAATGACGGCTGTGATGCTATCGCGCTACGCCTTGATACTCACCAACATCAACTCAGCTGGGCCAGCGCACGCATGCATGCGCTGTTACATCCGGCCGCTGGCGAAGCGGAATCGCTCAAGGCCGATCGCGTCGGTGTGGGTTACACCGATACGCCGCAGGATTACATCTGGCCGGAACATCAACGCACGCTGCATCCCGGCGATATGTTGTTGGTGATGACCGATGGCGTGACCGATCAGCCCGGCGGTGAACGCCATATTATGTTTGGCAAAAAGCGCATTCAGACGCTGGTAACACAATATCAAACCCTGCCGATGGACGAGTTGTCAGCGACCTTTGAGCGGGAATTTCTCAACTGGCAAGGCAACCAGCCGCGACGCGATGACGTCACCTGGTTTGGCTTCCGTTATTAATGAGCACCTTATGAACTCAGGTTCAACCCTTAGCCGCGTACCGCCAGAAAGCGTTGCACTGCACTATACTGGCTTCTTCTCGCCGCAGAACATCACCGCCATGGGCGAGGTGATTAAGGTCTTTCTGGAGAACCAGCAGGCGCCGGTGAAAGTGCGCCGCCGCTTGTTCTCCAGCTTTGTTGAAATCGTACAGAATATCCTGCGTTATTCGCAGGATAGCCGCGTCATGAACCACGCCGAGCAGGATTTTCGCTTCGGCACCGTTACGCTGCGCGTAGATGGCGACACCTACGTGCTGGAAAGCAGCAATCAGGTCGATGAAGTCGCCTGTGAGCAGCTGCGTTACTGGCTGGATTTGCTGCGTACCATGAGCAATGAAGAGATCAAACAAGCATACCGCGTAGGTCTGCGAGCTGAGAGCCCTGCCACAAGCAAAGGGGCCAACATAGGATTACTGACACTTGCCCGTGATGTCAGTGAACCGCTGGAGTATGAACTGCGTCCGCTGGAGTCCAGTGGTTACGCCACGTTTTGGCTCAAAGCCACCATTCACCAGGATTGAATTGTTTATGCAAAACCTTGTTATTGCTGCCACAGAAAGCACTCCCGAGGTCAATTTTGACTTCGAAAGCGGTCAGTTTTCCCTGCGCGGAGAATCCTGGCCGGAAAACGCCGCCGCCTTCTACCGTCCGTTGCTGGATGCGCTGGAAAGCTGGCAGCCCGCACAAAGCGGCCAGATCGAAGCCAATATCGCCCTGCGCTATTTCAACAGCTCCAGCACCAAAATGCTGTTCAGCCTGTTTGATCTGTTCAATCAGCTGGCGCAGAAAGGCCAGAAGGTTGAACTCAACTGGTTCTTTGATGAAGAAGATGATGTGTCTGAAGAGTTCGGCCAGGAACTGGCGCTGGACTTTACCGATCTGCAGGTGAATCTGCGAGCGGAAATGGCCTCATGATGGACCTGAATGAGCTGTTTCGCGAAGAGAGCGAGGTGCTAACGCGCGCTCAGGATGTTGCGGCTCAGACCTCGCTCAGTGCAGACGATTATCGTAATGCGTTGCTGAACGTTAATCGCCACTATCAGCGCCTGATGCGCGAGACCTATCGCATGATCTCGCGCAGTGACCGTGCTGAACGCGAGCTGAACCGCGTCAATGAGCAGCTGCATCAACTGGCTCAGGAGCTGGAATACAAAGCCAGCCACGACCCACTCACTGCTGTCTGGAACCGCGGTGCCATCATTCAGCGTATTACGAATACGTTGAGCAATGGCCCGGCGGCGCTGATCATTCTCGATATCGACCACTTCAAGAAGATCAACGATGAGTTCGGACATCCGATGGGCGATAAGGTGATTTGCGGCCTGGTGTCGCGTATTCAGACGCACTGTCCGGAAGATGCCAGCATTGGCCGTATTGGCGGTGAAGAGTTTACCGTGCTGCTGCCGCACTACCGTTTATCGGACGCGGTGATTGTCGCGGGCGCGATTCACGCCTCGCTGAACGCCTCGCCACTGGCGGTGCTGCCGGGTCAGTTAGTGACGGCCAGCCTCGGCGTGAGCTACGGCAAACCGGGTTCTGATTTCGAAACCCTGTATAACAATGCTGATGCCGCGCTATATGATGCGAAAAACCACGGTCGCAACCGGGTTTTCTTCCGCTAGAAGAGCCTTGTCGCGACAGCATTTATAGCGCAGAGATCAGCATTACCGCTCAGGATCGCGCGATAAATCGCACCGCGACGTTGGGTGCGATCTCGCGCAAATTAATTTTTCTGCGCCGTTTCTACCGGCGGCTCAGACGGTGGCGGCAGGAAGATGTGATCGAGAATATTGCGCATCAACGGTGCTGCCGTCACCCCTTCACTTCCCCCGTTTTCCAGAATCAACGCCACTGCGACTTTCGGATCATTAAACGGTGCGAACGCGGTATAGAAGATGTGGTCACGCAGGCGCGTCGGGATCATTTTCGCGTTATAGACCTGGTTCTGCTTCAGACTGAACACCTGAGACGTCCCCGACTTCGCCGCAATGCCGTAAGGCGCGGTGTGGAAATACTTATAACCGGTGCCGTTCGGTGCATTGGCCATACCGAACATCGCGTGACGCACCAGCGACCAATACGGTGATTTTGGATCGCCAATTTGCGGTTGCGGCAATTTAGGTTGATAAAGCTGTTGTTCCTTACCACGCTGCGATTTTTCCAGCAGATGCGGATTGATCACCCGACCGTTATTGAGCAGTGCCACCAGCGCTTTTACCATCTGAATCGGCGTCGCAATCCAGTAACCCTGACCAATCCCCACCGACACCGTATCGCCCTGATACCATGCGTGTTTATGCACTTTCTGCTTCCACTCACGACTTGGCAGCAATCCAGAATACTCTTCATTGAGATCGATGCCGGTGGGTTTGCCGTAGCCAAACTGGCTCAGCATGGTGTGGATACGATCGATGCCCATCATAAACGCCACCTGATAGAAGAAGCTGTCCGCCGACTCCTCAATCGCCTTAGTGACATCCAGCGTGCCGTGCCCCGATTTTTTCCAGTCACGATATTTACGATCGGTGCCTGGCAGGGTCCAGGTCGGCGCGCCAAAAATAGTAAAGCTTGGGGTGATGACCTTGGTCAGCAGCGCGGACATCGCCATATAGGGTTTGACCGTGGAAGCCGGGGGATAGAGCCCTTGCGTGACGCGGTTGATCAGCGGCAGGTTCTTGTCCGCCAACAGCGTCTTGTAGGCCTTGTAGCTGATGCCCTTCACAAACGGGTTCGGGTCGTAGCTCGGTGCGGAAACCATCGCCAACACGCTGCCATCGCGTGGATCTTCGATCAAAGCCGCCGCACGCTGGCCGGCAAGCTGACTTTCAACATATTGCTGCAGATGCAGATCCAGCGTCAGATAGACGTTCTGGCCGGCAACCGGCGGCACTTCTTTCAGCACGCGCACGATGCGACCATGGTTATCCACTTCCACTTCCTGATAACCGGTTTTGCCGTGCAAAATTGACTCGTAATAGCCTTCAATGCCCTGCTTACCGATGTTGTGGTCAGCAGCATAGTTTTCGCCGACGCCTTCGGCATTCAGGCGCTTGAAATCGTTATCGTTGATCTTAGAAACATAGCCCACCACATGGGCTAAATCGGCTCCATACGGATACTCACGATCCTGGTAAGTATCGATAGTGACACCGGAGAAACGGAACTGGTTGACGGAGAAGCGTGCCACCTGCTCATCGGTGAGTTCTTCTTTTAACTCGACCGGCTTATAGCGGCTGTTCTGTTTGAGCTCGTGCTCGAAGGTTTCAATCTCTTCCGGCGTCAGGTCGACAATTGGCGTCAGCTGTTTCAGCGTTTCCTGCATATTGTCGATTTTGTATGGCGTGATGAGGATGTCGTACCAGGTGACGTTACGCACCAGCGGAATGCCGTTGCGATCGTAGATTAACCCTCGCGTCGGCGCGATGGGGATCATTTTGATGTCGTTTTCGTTGGAGCGCGTCTGGTAATAGCTGTGCTGTTGTACCTGAATACGATACAGATTTACGCCAAGAATAATGAAACAGATGACGACCAGAGCAAAAGCGACAAGCGCACGACGGACAAACAGTTTTTCTTCAGCTTCGAAATTACGGAAATTCATCAGGGGGGCTTAGTCTCTTTGTTATCACACTAATGATAAGCAGAGATTGTTTTAGAGCCAGCACGAAGATGCACAAGCCTGGGTAAAAGTGTGTCAGATGTTTACGAGGAGAGGTTCAGGTCGCCCTGAGTGGTATCGATGATTCCGAGCGGCGAGTAACGAGGTCGTCAAAAATGGCAGGATTCATTTCGCCCGAAGAAGAACAAGGTCGCCATCAATGACGACCCTGTGCGCTGGTGCGTTTCGTCAGGTGCGCGTTGAAGCGCACCGAACAAAACAGACGGGATTAATCCCCCAGCAGCACCGACTCCAGCGCGATCTTGATCATATCGTTGAAGGTGGTCTGGCGCTCAGCCGCCGTGGTCTGCTCGTGCGTGCGGATATGATCCGACACGGTGCAGATGGTCAGCGCTTTAGCACCGAACTCCGCCGCCACGCCGTAAATACCGGCCGCTTCCATTTCCACGCCCAGAATGCCGTATTTCTCCATCACATCGAACATCTGCGGATCTGGCGTGTAGAACAGGTCAGCAGAGAAGATATTGCCAACGCGTGCGTCCACACCCAGCGCTTTGGCGGCATCAACCGCGTTACGCACCATGTCGAAGTCCGCAATCGCCGCGAAGTCGTGATCCTTGAAACGCATACGGTTCACTTTGGAATCGGTGCAAGCACCCAGACCAATCACCACGTCACGCAGTTTCACATCGGCACGCACTGCGCCGCATGAACCGACACGGATGATTTTCTTCACGCCGAAATCGGTGATCAGCTCTTTGGTGTAGATCGAGCAGGATGGTATACCCATACCGTGGCCCATGACCGAAATCTTACGGCCTTTGTACGTCCCGGTGTAACCCAGCATGCCGCGCACGTTGTTCACTTCAACCGCATCTTCCAGGAAGGTTTCTGCGATGTGCTTAGCGCGCAGCGGATCGCCCGGCATCAGCACCACGTCCGCGAAGTCACCCATTTCTGCATTAATATGAGGCGTTGCCATGGTTATTTTCCTTTTTAAAATTGGTGGGCTGTTTTACAGCAGGCTTTTGCCGTAGTCCATGCTGGACAGGCCAAAATACTTCGCAATGGTCTGGCCGATATCCGCAAAGGTATCGCGATAACCCAGCGATCCTGGCTTCACTTTTGGACCGTAAATCAAAATCGGGATGTGCTCGCGCGTGTGCTCGGTGCCCTTCCAGCTTGGGTCACAACCGTGGTCGGCGGTGAGGATCAGAATATCACCCTCTTTCACCAGCGCCATCAGCTCCGGCAAACGACGGTCGAAGAACTCTAAACCCCCCGCATATCCGGCGATATCGCGACGATGGCCCCAGGTGGAGTCAAAATCAACGAAGTTGGTGAAGACAATGGAATTGTCCGGCGCCTTTTTCATCTGCTCGATGGTGGCGTTAAACAGTGCATCCAGCCCGGTAGCTTTCACTTTCTGGGTGATGCCCTGCTCGGCGTAGATATCCGCAATTTTACCCACGGAGATCACTTCGCCGCCCTTCTCGTCCACCAGCTTTTTCAGCATGGTTGGCGCAGGGGGTTCCACGGCGAGATCGTGACGGTTACCGGTACGCTCAAAGTTGCCCGCTTTGTCGCCGACAAACGGACGCGCAATCACACGGCCGATGTTGTAGCCACCGTTGGTCAGCTCTTCACGCGCGATTTCGCACAGTTCGTACAGACGATCCAGACCAAAGGTCTCTTCGTGACAGGCAATCTGGAATACCGAGTCCGCCGAGGTGTAGAAAATCGGCTTGCCGGATTTCATGTGTTCTTCGCCCAACTGGTCGAGGATCACCGTACCGGACGAATGGCAGTTACCAAGATAACCCGGCAAATCGGCGCGTTTTACCAGCACATCGAGCAGCTCCTGCGGGAAGCTGTTCTCTTTGTCGCTGAAGTAGCCCCAGTCAAACAGCACCGGCACGCCGGCGATTTCCCAGTGGCCTGACGGCGTATCTTTACCGGATGACAGCTCGCTGGCATAAGCGTAGGCACCAATGATTTCAGCATTGGCGTCGAGGCCCGGCGGGAAGCGGCCGGTAGAGAGTTCAGCGGCTTTACCCAGACCGAGCGCGGTCAGGTTGGGCAGATGCAGCGGGCCTTCGCGACCTTCATTGGCGCGGCCTTCGAAGCACGCTTCGGCGATATGGCCGAGCGTATCCGATCCTTCATCACCGAATTTATCGGCGTCTTTGCTGGAGCCGATCCCGAAGGAGTCGAGAACCATAATAAAAGCACGTTTCATGCAAGTCTCCTGCGCAATGGCGCGATGACAAGTCAAAAAAAAGCGATCAGATCAGTATACCCGAATGGCCGCTGCCTGGCACGAAGAAGCGTTACTCGCTGACGCGGCGATAGACCACCGGCGTTTCCGCAGGCGCGCTATCACTCAACGTGATAGCTGCTTTGACCGCTTCCGCAGCCTGCTGCCACTGCGCTTCCGACGCGGCATGAATCACCGCCAGCGGACGCTGTGCATCAACCTGCGTGCCGAGCGTGGTCATGTCACTTAAGCCCACGCTGTAATCAATGCTGTCGCTGGCACGCTGACGACCTCCACCCAGCGACACCACTGCCATACCTAGCGCACGGGTATCCATGGCGCTGACAATTCCGGCGCGATCGGCATACACCGCTTTGCTCAGGGTCGGTGCAGGCAGATAGCTGTCCATCCGCTCGATGAAATCCACCGGACCATTCTGCGCCGCCACCATGCGCGCGAACACTTCCGCCGCTTTACCGTTATCCAGCACGTTCTGCAATTTCTGTCGTGCTTCGGCGTCGTTGTCGGCCAGCTTGCCGGAGATCAGCATTTCCGAGCACAGCGCCATGGTCACTTCCAGCAAGCGCGGGTTGCGCGCCTCGCCGGTGAGGAACTGCACTGCTTCGCGGACTTCCAGCGCATTACCGGCGGTGGATGCCAGCACCTGATTCATGTCAGTGAGCAGCGCGGTGGTTTTGCAGCCCGCGCCGTTCGCCACGCCAACAATCGCCTGCGCCAGGTTTTCGGAAGCCTCGAAGGTGGGCATAAAGGCACCGGAACCGACTTTCACATCCATCACCAGCGCATCCAATCCTTCCGCCAGTTTTTTGGCAAGGATCGATGCGGTGATCAGCGGGATCGAATCAACGGTAGCGGTGATATCACGCGTGGCGTAGAAACGTTTATCGGCGGGGGCCAGTGAGTTGGTCTGGCCGATAATTGCGATACCGACATCTTTGATGATCTGGCGGAAACGATCGTCGCTCGGGAAGATATCGAAACCGGGGATCGCTTCCAGCTTATCCAGCGTGCCGCCGGTGTGGCCGAGGCCGCGCCCGGAGATCATCGGGACATAACCGCCACACGCTGCCACCATCGGGCCGAGCATCAGCGAAGTCACATCGCCCACGCCGCCGGTGGAGTGCTTATCAACAATCGGGCCGTTGAGGTTCAACGACTTCCAGTTGAGCACCGACCCGGAATCGCGCATCGCCATGGTCAGCGCCACGCGCTCTTCAAGATTCATATCGTGGAAGTAGATGGTCATTGCCAGCGCGGCAATCTGACCTTCTGATACGCTGTTGTCGCGCACGCCATTGATAAAGAAACGGATCTCCGCTTCGCTCAGTGGCTGGCCGTCGCGTTTTTTTCGAATAATTTCTTGTGGCAGGAACAAGGTTGCCTCCCCGGGAGATTGCTGTGAAATGCACCAAACATTATTTGGGTCGCCATTGATGGCGACCCTGAGGCTGGGATCAGTAGCCCGCTTTGCTGGTCGCTGTCGCGTGGCCCAGCGTATTCAGCAGGCTCGCCAGCAGGCTTGAAGCGCCAAAGCGGAAGTGGCGCGCATCCGCCCAGCCTTCGCCCAGAATGTCATCCGCCAGCTTCAGATAGATCGCGGCATCTTCCGCCGTGCGCACGCCGCCCGCAGGCTTGAAGCCCACCTGCTGCTGCACGCCTTTATCGTGAATCACCTGCATCATGATCGCCGCCACTTCTGGCGTGGCGTTAACCGGCACTTTACCGGTTGAGGTTTTGATGAAATCCGCACCGGCATCGATAGCGATTTCAGAAGCGGCGCGAATCAGCGCTTCTTCTTTCAGTTCACCGGTTTCGATGATCACTTTCAGCAGCACGTTGGCAGCGGCGCAGGCTTCTTTACAGGCTTTCACCAGCGCAAAACCGATGTCGCGATTGCCGGCAATCAGCGCGCGATACGGGAAGACCACGTCCACTTCGTCTGCACCGTATGCAATCGCCGCACGGGTTTCTGCCAGCGCGATCTCAACGTCATCGTTGCCGTGCGGGAAGTTGGTGACCGTGGCGATGCGGATATCAGGCGTGCCCTGCTCGCGCAGTGCTTTACGCGCAGCAGGGATGAAACGTGGATAGATGCAAATGGCCGCAGTGTTACCGGCTGGCGACTTCGCCTGATGACACAGCGCGATCACCTTCTCATCGGTGTCATTGTCGTTCAGGGTGGTCAAATCCATCAGTTGCAGGGCGCGTTGTGCAGCTGCTTTAAGATCGGTCATGATGCTCTCCAAAAGGTGACCGGCAGACGACGCCACCGGATAATGTGATAATTCTAACAAACCACACTTGAATGAATTGCGCTTCATGTCACATGAAAAAAGAAAATTCGTCATATGAATACAATTATTTAGTGATTTAAATCACAAATAATCGCTAGCACAGCGGTTTTCAGGCGTAATACAGGTTGTGAATATTATCACAAAACAGGGCGAGAATGTGTAATGCCGATTTTAATACTGTAGCCAATGCCGGCCAAAATAGCGGCAAATCCAGATTGTGTCGGGAGAGGATCAGTCAGGCAGGGCAAACACGCGCAGGCTGTTTTGCCATAGCGCATCGGCAATGATGTCGGGCGATTCACTGCGCAGCTGACACAGCACGTCAAACACGTTACGCGCGCGCTCAGGACGGTTGGGCTGCCCCTGATAACCCTGCAACGGCATATCGGGCGCATCGGTTTCCAGTAACAGCGAGGTGAGCGGCAGATTAGCAATCGTGTTGCGGGTTTTACTGGCGCGTTCGTAGGTGATGGTGCCGCCCACGCCGATCGCATAGCCAAGCTGGATAAAACGTTCCGCCTGCTGCTGGCTGCCAGCAAAACCGTGTACCACGCCACGGCGCGGTAAATCATGGCGACGCAAATGCAGCGCCAGCTGATCGTGGGTGCGGCGCGAATGCAGGATCACCGGCAAATCATACTGTTTCGCCAGTTTGAGCTGTGCATCGAGTAATCGCGTCTGCTTATCAAATTGCGCGTCCTGCATATAGAGATCGAGGCCAATCTCGCCGATCGCCACGCGTTTACTATCAGGCGTTTTCAACCACTGTTCCAGCTGATCCAGATGCGCATCCTGATGCTCGGCAATATTGATCGGATGCAGCCCTAATGCGGCATACAGCGCCACGTGCTGTTGCGCCAGCTGGCTGACCAGTGCAAAGCGGCTGGCATCGACGCTCGGTACAATAATGCGTTCCACACCCGACTGCGCCGCACGGGCGATGCTGCCTGCGGCGTCATCGACAAAAGGTGGGAAATCGAAATGACAGTGGGTGTCGATAAATCTCATGCCAGCGATCCTGCATCAAAATCGGCATCATTATCCGCCAGCGGCGGCGTATGCACGGCGCGATTGTCTGGTGCATTCGCCACGGCGGCCGGTGGTGTCACGGTAGTCTGGCGCAGGAACGGTTCGGCATCGCTCAGCCATTGACCTAGCGTCGCGAGGAAATAGCGGCCGCTGCGGCGTCCTAAATGGTAATCCTGATTCAGTGAGGCCAAACGGCTGCCCAGCGCCATACTCGCCAGCGGTTTCGGCGGGTAAATTTCAATGATGCGCAGATCGTCTGGCGGCTGATCGATGAACTGCTGAATCTCACGATAACTCTCTTCATGGTGATGCAGGATGTTGATCATCGGCTGCAGTGCGCTGTCACCCAACCAGCGCTCCATACGTTTGAACCATTTGGGCGTGTAAGACATTTGTGATGGCACGGTGCGGATCACCACAATGGTATCGGCACCGCGTCGTGCCGCTTCACGCACCGGAATGGCATCGCTAATACCGCCATCCAGATAGTTCACCCCGTCCATCAGTACGCCGCTGCGATAGAACCCCGGAATGGCGCTGGAAGCTTTGATCACGTCGTGCCAGTTCAGGCTGGTAGGGTTGAAATATTCGGCGCGGTAATCGTCACCGCGACAAGCGCACATATAGAACTCGCTGCCTTTGGCAAACAGTCCTTCGGCATTGCTGAGCGACAAGGGAAATTCTTGTTTGGTGATGTCGATCAGCCAGTCGAGATCGATCAGATGGCCACCGCGCACAAAGCGCAACGGATCAAAAAACAGTTTGCTGGTGGTATAACGCGTGATGACGCGGCGCGCGTAGCCCGGTTGGGCGCAAACAAACGCAGACAGGTTTTGTGCCCCTGCGGAGGTGCCCAGCATCAATTGAAACGGGTTAAAATCGGCGCGCTGAAACTCATCAAGGACGCCTGCGGTGAAGATGCCGCGTTGACCGCCGCCTTCGCAGACCAGGGCAATTTTTTTGGATTTAAATGGGGTGAGCGCCAGGGGCTCAAAGGTGTCCAGTGACACCGGGATGCGTATTCCCAATGGATGTCCCTCAGTTTTCCTGCTCTGAGGGAGCCGCTGACGGCAGCATCCCGGAGAACCAGTCATTGTCATTCCCTGACCTATTGCATCGTGCAATCGGTACGGCTGCCTATTATGCCGCAAATGTCTGGTCTCCGCTTTAGTGACTCGCGGGTTAGCGTTGTGTTAACGCAATCGGTCAGGGTCGTTTACGCCCGGTAAACAGGCTTACGAGGAACAGAATAATACCGACAATGAAGACAATTTTAGCTGCCCATGCTGCCGTACCCGCCAGACCGCCGAAACCTAACGCTGCAGCAATCAGAGCGATGACCAGAAAGATAATACCCCAACGAAACATAAGCCTCTCCTTACCGTAGTGAAAATCGAACTGCTTATTCATACAACATTGTTTTTATTACGAAACGGCACCGAAACAGTGCCGCTTCGCTCGCGTTAAGATTTCACCTTCAGGTCATTCTTCACGCTTTTGACGCCTTCAATGGCTTTGGCGATTTTCTCAGCACGATCGGACTGTGCCTGGTTCGCCACTTCTCCTGATAACTGCACCACGCCATCGGTGGTTTCCACCTTCACGTTGCGCGATGGCACAATGTCATCTGCTAAAAGCTTAGCTTTGATTTCACTGGTGGTTGCGGTATCGCCCGCATAACCTTTCAGTGTGGTCTCTTTGCTGTCTTTAACGTGCAGTTTGTCACTGACGGATTTCACACCCTCAACTTTTTGCACCAGCGCCACGGCTTTTTCCGCCTGATCCTGCGAAGCGACAAAGCCGCTCAGCGTGACCACGCCCTGATGCGTTTTTACTGAGATATCCGTACTTTTAATCGCTTCATCATCCACCAGCGCCGCTTTGGCTTTAGCAGTGATGCCGCTGTCATCCATAAAACCATCGACTTTTTTCATAGAACTATCGATTTTAGAACCCGTGCTGCTGGTGTCCGCAGCGTAGGCTGCGCCGCCCATCAGAGCAGTGGTAGCCAGAGCGGCAATCAGGGTTTTAGCAATCTTAGTCTTATTCATCGATATCATCCTTCTATCAGTTAACTCACTCGCAACTGCGAATGCGCCAGCAACAAACGGCGTTGCTGCATTCATAGACGTAATGAAACCAGAGGTCTCTTTTCTCGTCCGACAGGATAATCATAGTAGGGATTACAGGTTTTGCTGGCTTTTGTGGTTGATATCTCGCCAAAAAGCGATAAACGCAGCGCAATTAGGAGGAGTCTGTAGGATAAAAACAGGGCCAGTGAAAATCACTGGCCCTGTTGTGAGGCGGGATTAATGCTCGCGCGTTTTGCGGAACTTCACGTCAGGATAGCGTTCCTGCGTGATGTTGAGGTTTACCATAGTTGGGGCGATGTAAGTGAGGTTATCACCGCCATCCAGCGCCAGGTTCACTTCGTTTTTGCGTTGGAAATCGTCGAATTTCTTCGCATCGCTGCACTCCACCCAACGGGCGGTTGAGACGTTGATGGCTTCATATATCGCTTCGACGTTGTATTCGCTTTTCAGACGCGCCACGACCACTTCGAACTGCAGCACACCAACCGCACCCACAATCAGATCGTTGTTGTGGACCGGACGGAACACCTGCACCGCGCCCTCTTCCGACAGCTGAACCAGACCTTTCAGCAATTGTTTCTGCTTCAACGGATCGCGCAGACGGATACGACGGAACAGCTCAGGCGCGAAGTTCGGAATACCGGTGAACTTCATGTTCTCACCCTGGGTAAAGGTGTCGCCGATCTGAATGGTGCCGTGGTTGTGCAAGCCGATGATATCGCCCGGATAGGCTTCTTCAACGTGAGAACGGTCGCCGGCCATAAAGGTCAATGCATCCGAAATCACCACGTCTTTGCCAGTACGCACCTGGCGCAGCTTCATGCCTTTCTCGTACTTGCCTGAAACCACGCGCATAAAGGCAACGCGGTCACGGTGTTTCGGATCCATGTTGGCCTGGATCTTAAACACGAAGCCGCTGAATTTCTCCTCGCTGGATTCCACCAGACGCGCATCGGTTTTACGTGGCATCGGCGTCGGTGCCCAGGCCACTAAGCCATCGAGCATATGATCGACGCCGAAGTTACCCAGTGCGGTGCCGAAGAACACCGGGGTAATTTCACCGCTCAGGAACAGCTCCTGTTCGAACTCGTGGGACGCGCCCTGCACCAGTTCCAGCTCATCACGCAGTTGCTGTGCCAGGTCTTCACCCACCGCCGCGTCGAGATCCGGGTTCGCCAGACCTTTGACAATGCGCACATCCTGAATGGTATGTCCCTTACCGGTTTGATACAGGTAAGTTTCATCTTTGTAGAGGTGATACACGCCCTTGAACAGCTTACCGCAGCCAATCGGCCAGGTGATTGGCGCGCAGGCAATCTTCAGCTCGCTCTCAACTTCATCCAGCAGTTCCATCGGATCGCGGATGTCACGGTCAAGTTTGTTCATAAAGGTGATGATCGGCGTATCGCGCAGACGGGTCACTTCCATCAGCTTACGGGTACGATCTTCAACACCTTTCGCGGCATCGATCACCATCAAACAGCAGTCAACCGCCGTCAGCGTACGGTAGGTATCTTCAGAGAAGTCTTCGTGCCCTGGGGTATCCAGCAGGTTCACCAGACTGTCGCGATACGGGAATTGCATCACCGAGGTGGTGATGGAGATACCACGTTGTTTCTCCATCTCCATCCAGTCAGATTTAGCATGCTGGCTGGAGCCGCGGCCTTTGACGGTACCGGCGGTTTGGATCGCCTGCCCGAACAGCAGCACTTTTTCGGTAATGGTGGTTTTACCGGCATCCGGGTGCGAGATGATCGCAAACGTACGGCGGCGCGCCACTTCATCTAAAAAGGAAGCAATAGACATGTGTGAATTCTTCTTCAAGGGCAACGCGCGGGCGGCGCGCTGCGAATAAATCGTTCCGGGCAAAGCCGGGGGATAGCGGAACCAATGGTGACGCAGTGGCGTCAGTTCACAGCAAGATGTGCGCGATCTACATTGGCGGCAGTCCGGTTATCCAGTCAGCATTAAGGCGGCATAGCATACAATATTTCAGCAGGCGGGGAAATCGCAGGATGGAACCTGTGTACACCCTCGCCCAGCCGCTTTCCTGCAGGCGAGAAGAAGAGACTGCTCGAGCGAGGCTTTCATTCAGGGTTACAGCCTCGCCCATTTGCGGGAGAGGCTGGGGTGTGGGAAACGACACACGACTAACCCAATACGCGCACCACTGCCGCCTTAAAGATCTTCACCCCAATCTCCAGCGAACTCAGTTCAAAACGCATATCAGGATGATGCAGGCCCGGCACCAGATTGGTACCCAGCCCCCAGAAACCGGCTTTCACCTGCGGTCTTTTCACCGGGTAGTAGAAGAAGTCTTCACTGCCTGGCGTGGATTTGGTGTCGAGCAGCCCTTCTTCCCCCAGTACATCGACGATCGCTGCCCGGATCACTGCCGTGGCTTCCTCGTGGATTTCTGCGGCGGGCATCTCTTTCAGTACCACCACTTCAGCGCTCGCACCCAATGCAGCCACGCTGTGCTGAATCGCTTGCGTCACTTTTTGTTTCAGCACCTCCATCGGTGCGTTCTCCTGCGAACGCAGATCCCACACCACGCGCGCCTCATCCGGCACCGAGTTGGTGACACCGGCATCACACAGGAAGCGGGTGGCTTTCACGCTCCATGTCAGACCCGGTGCCAGATGGATACTGTTCACCGCCTGAACAGCTTGTACTGCGGCATCCAGCGCATTGACACCCAAATGTGGGCGCGCGGCATGAGCAGGCACACCTTTAATTGTCGCTTCCAGCGTACTGCACGCCGAATAAAGCACGGCTGGCGTGGCTTGTCCGACATGGCACTCTTCCAGTGGACGCACATGGAAACCGAGGATCATCTCGACATCCTCCAGCGCACCGCCCTCAATCATCGATAACGCACCCGCACCGAGTTCTTCCGCAGGCTGGAACAGCAGCTTAAGCTTGCCGCGCTTGATCGCACCCTCTTTCAGCAACTCCTGTGCCGCCGTCAGCACCACCGAAGAGTGCCCATCGTGGCCGCAGGTATGGCGTGCACAGGCGACGCCGTTAATGATGTGGCCGAGTGCATCCATATCTGCACGAAGCGCCAGTACTGGGCCCGGCACGCCGCTATCAATTTCCGCCACGATGCCGGTGGTGTGATTGATGCCGCGCGTCACCCTGATGCCAGCCTGCTCAAGCTGGTCGGCGATATAGGCGGAAGTTTTGAATTCTTCGAATCCCAGTTCCGGGATTTCATGCAGGTAATGGTAATGATCTAATACGTTCGACACCGCTAAGCTCCTGACAAGTAAAGGCTCATCACAGCATCCGCCGATGTACGGCTATAATCAATCCAGCGTGAATGAAAATGAGTCAAAACTGAGAACTCCTCGCATTCAATAAATGAAATAATTCCATTTACAATCAATAAGATAATTTCAAATTTTTGTCGAAAAAGCCTTCACAAAAAAGTATAGATTGATGCATAATTCACCGTACTTCACCTGACAAATTAAAAAGGACTCAGCCATGTTAACTGCTGAAATGACCTCTCGCCTGAACGATCAACTGAACCTCGAATTCTTCTCTGCCAACCTGTATCTGCAGATGAGCGCATGGTGCAGCGACAAAGGTTTTGAAGGTGCTGCCTCTTTCCTGAAGATGCATTCTCGCGAAGAGATGGAGCACATGCAGCGCCTGTTCGATTACGTTAGCGATGCCGGTTCTCTGCCGGTACTGGGCAGCATTGCCGCCCCTGCCGTTAGCTGGAACTCACTGAATGACGTGCTGGAAGAAGCGCTGAAGCATGAGCAGCTGATCACGCAGCGCATCAACGACCTGGTACACACCGCGTTGATGTCTCAGGACTACTCAACCTTCAACTTCCTGCAGTGGTATGTGGCTGAGCAGCACGAAGAAGAGAAGCTGTTCAAAACCGTACTGGATAAACTGGCGCTGGTGGGCAACAAAGGCGAAGGCCTGTTCCTGGTGGACAAAGACCTGGGCCGCATGAACGTCGAAGGCCACGCCCAGTCATAATAAAGACGTCACACAGCTGAAAACACCACGCCCGGCAATGCCGGGCGTTTTTTTATGCTGAAATCGTACGCTTAGATGGCGACGAGCGTACAAACGATCAGGAACATAGACTCAACAAGGAGCGCATCAATGCACCACCTACGTTGTCGCATCGCCATACATGGCGACCGCTTACTCCAGCTCTTTCAGACGCAGTTCTGAAGGCTGCGGGCGGCCAAAGAAATAGCCCTGGAATAAGGTACAACCCTCTTCACGCAGCTTGGCGAATTGCTCGCTGCTCTCCACCCCTTCGGCAGTGATCTGAATATCCAGACTGCGGCTCATGCCGGTGATCGCCCGGATAATCGCCAGCGCTTCGCGACTGTCACCCATATCGTTGATAAACGACTTGTCGATTTTGATCTTGTCGAACGGGAAGGATCGCAGATAACTCAGCGATGAATAGCCGGTACCGAAATCATCCAGTGCAATCTGCACGCCAATCGACTTCAGGCTTTGCAGGGTGCGGATGTTACCCAGCGTGTCGTCCAGCAGCACCGATTCCGTGATCTCCACCTCGAGGCGATGCGGGGCCAGCCCGGATTCACGCAACGCGCCTTCCACCACCGACACCAGCGAGCTGTTCTTAAACTGCAGCGGCGACAGGTTCACCGACACCGACTGCTCGGTGCCCCAACTCTGTGCCTCGCGGCAGGCTTCATACAGCGCATAAGCGCCCAGCATATGGATAAGCCCGGTCTCTTCGGCAATCGGGATAAAATCATTCGGCATGATCAAGCCCTTAACCGGATGGTGCCAGCGCATCAGCGCTTCATAACCAATGATTTCGTCCTCATTGGTGATTGGCTGATAGTAAAGCTTGAGCTGACGTCCGGTGATTGCCTCACGCAGATCGTTTTCAATCACGCGGCGACTGCGCGCCACATCATCCATTTCCATGGTGAAGTGTTCAAAGCGGTTGCGCCCGTTGCGTTTGGCTTCGTACAACGCCATATCCGCACAGCGCAGCATGTGCTCCGGCGTGTTGGTGACCTGTGACGTCAACGCGATACCCACGCTCAAACCTACGGAAAGATTGTGCCCTTCAACGTTGATCGGCGGACGGATCGCTTCGATAAGGCGTTGAGCCACCACCGCCGCTTCCTGCGCGTTGTTAATATTGGGCAGCACAATAGCAAACTCATCGCCGCCAATACGTGCCAGCGTGTCGTGATCGCGCAGCGCACTGCGCAAGCGTTTTGCCACCACGCGCAGCAGATCGTCACCAATCTGATGGCCCAGCGCATCGTTAACGTTCTTAAAGTTATCGAGATCGAGACACAGCGTGGCGCTCAGCGCATGTTGTTGGTTATCCTGGCGCAGCGCTTCACTCAGCTTCTGCCGGAACAGAATACGGTTTGGCAGGCTGGTGAGGTTATCGTGGTGCGCCATATGGTGAATACGCGCATCGGCTTCACGCTGATCGGTAACGTCCTCAACAATCAGCATCACGTAGTTCTGACGCATATCTTTGCCACTGATGGTGGTGGCGCGGGTTTGCAGAATACGATCACCGCCTGCGGTCAGCAGCAGCTGCTCGCGTGAATGGATGCCTTCGCTGCGCAGCGCGATATCCGCCAGGCTGTTGAAATAGTCGCTCAGCTCCGCCGACATACACTCGTGCGGACGCTTGTGCATAATCAAAGATTTACTGACGCCAAACAGCTGCTCGGCTTTGTCATTAACCATCAAAATTTCGCGGCTGATGGCGTCTTCCACAATCACGCACGAAGGGATATTGCTGATAATGGTGTCCAGGAAACCAGACAGCTCAGACATCTTAGCGCTCTGCGCCTGCGCCAGATCCCGCGCGCGCAGCAGTTGCTGTTCATTCTCACGACGCTCGGTGACATCACGCGTGATTTTGGCGAAGCCGATCATCTTGCCATCTTCATTGTGGATAGCATCGATCACCACATGCGCCCAGAACGCCGAGCCATCTTTACGATAGCGCCAGCCTTCATCTTCGAAGCGACCGGTTTTCAGCGCGATACCCAGGTTGGCTTCCGGCGTGTTGGCGATGCGCTCCTGAGAACCGTAAAACACTGAAAAATGCTGGCCGACAATCTCATCGGAAAGATAGCCTTTGGCACGCTGTGCCCCGGCGTTCCAGTTCACTACACGGCCCTGCAGATCCAGCATGTAGATAGCGTAATCAGTCACACCTTCCACCAGCAGTCGGAAGGTTTTCTCGTACTCCCGCTGTTTGCGCTGCAGCTCACGCTGCTCGGTGCAGTCACGGGTGATTTTGGCGTAGCCAATCAGCTTGCCCGCATCATCACGAATCGCATCAATGATCACATGTGCCCAGAACGCGCTGCCATCTTTGCGATAGCGCCAGCCTTCATCCTCAAAGCGCCCGGTTTTGAAAGCGGTGCTGAGGTTTTTCTCAGGGATATGATTTTTGCGGTCCTGCGCACTGTAGAAGCGTGAGAAGTTCTGACCAACAATCTCTTCGGCCACGTAACCTTTGGCACGCTGCGCGCCGGCATTCCAGTTTTCGACGTTACCGTCGAGATCAAGCATGTAGATGGCGTAGTCCGTTACGCCTTCAACTAATAAACGGAAACGTTGCTCCTGTTCCTGCTGTTTGCGCTGCTGTTCTTGCTGAACCGTGCAGTCGCGGGTGATTTTGGCAAAGCCCAGCAGTTCGCCGAAGTCGTCGCGAATCGCATCAATCACCACATGTGCCCAGAAGGCGCTGCCATCTTTACGATAACGCCAGCCTTCGGTTTCGAAGCGCCCCACCGCTGTCGCTATTGAAAGCCCGCGCTGCGGCGCACCGTTTTTACGATCTTCTTCGCTATAGAACAGCGCAAAGTTTTTACCGACGATTTCGTCCGGCGTATAACCTTTGGCGCGTTGCGCCCCTGCATTCCAGTTGGCGACCGTGCCATCGGGTTTGAGCATGTAAATGGCATAATCCACCACGCTCTGCACCAGCAGCCGGTACATGACGTCAGAGTTATTATTCATTGTTGTTCGCCTATTGCTGGCCTGGTATTAATTGCTTCTTAAGAAAAATCTTAATTACCGTGGAGACTTAAACGCAAAAGCGCAGCGCTGACAAGCGTTAATCGTCCACAGACAAAAGTTGGTAGTCAGGTTATCGGCAATGGCGAAAAAACATTCAGAGGGATACTCAATATATTCTGCTACGTTGACGCTGCTCCTGGGGAAAACGCGGACTATCCAGATGGCATTGCAGGGGGAGATGCGCTTGCCAGCATAATGGCGCGCGTGTCGCTAAAATCGGGCACTCTGCCGCCGCAATAAAGGCCGGGATCACGCGCTGGGCAGCGGTTTTCTCAATTAACCATAGCTGATCGTCAAGCGGCGGATGGACGTTCCACGGCAGCCAGCGTGCCTGCTGATCGGCCAGCAGCCGCGCAGCGCGTGTGCCGGGCGCAACGTGACTGCTGAAAATCAGCTTAAAGCCTGGCTGAGCACTGAGCTGCGCGGCTAAGCCGCTGTCGGCCACCGCATCGGCCGCCACAATGACATCTGCAGGCCGCCATTGTTCCGGCTGCGGCTGTTTCAACAAGCGCACCAATCCCAGCGCCGTGGTGGCGGGCAGTTTGTCCATCGCCAGCAGTTGCGCGACCTCACTGCGAATTTGCGGGCAGAGCTGAACCGCCAGCCCCCGTGCGGTGAGCTGTAAAGCCACTTCCGGACCGCGTCCGTGTTCCGGCACGGCAATCACCGCGCCGTGGGTGGCGGCCATCCCCAGTGCATCCATCTGATCGCACAAACGCTGCGTGCGATCGCCGTAGGACGCATCAGTGATCAACAGCTTAGCCTGCGGCGGGCAGTCAAACGGCAACAGCAGCGCTTCGCGGCTCCAGTCGCCCATATAGGTGATGCCACCGGCAATCGGCAGATGGAACCATACCGAACCCGGTGAATGGCCGCTGCGGCCGGTAAACAGATTTAACGGGCCGATGGCCGTTTGCCCGCGTAGCGGTAACAAACGTCGCGCATACATCGGCACCGCGACGTTAGCCAACTGCAACCAGGTTTGTTCTGTCGCATAGACCGGCGGTGAGCCGATTTGCGCCCAGCAGTCGAGCGAGGCGGCGTGATCAATGTGCGAGTGGGTCAAACACAACGCATCAACCCGGCCAATGGCGCGGATATCCGGGCGCACGCCGGGTTGCGGACCGGCGCCGAGATCCCACAGCAGGCGATAGCCTTCCATCTCAACCAAAAAGGCCGCGGGCAGCTTGCCGCCCACACCGCTGATAACCGTTAAGCTTGCCATGGTAAAACCCCTTGCGGCAGACGCCGCGCCAGCCGCGTTGCCAATCCCATCAGCAAACACACGACCAGAATCATCAGGCAGCCTACCGCGGCCGCCAGCGAGGCGGAGCCCCCTTCGTCGAGGAACACGATGGTGGGTCCGATGGTTTGGGTTTGCGAGGTGACCAGCAATACCGAAACCTGGATTTCATTTAGTGCGGTGAGGAACACCAGCACCGTGCCCGCCAGCGCAGAAGGCGCAGCCAGCGGCAGTAAAATATCGCGCATGCGGCGCATAAAGCTGGCACCGCACAAGCGTGCCGCCTCATCCAGCGCCGGTTCCAGTTGCGCGAAGCCTGCCAGGGTCGGGCGCAGCACCAGCGCAAGGAAGTTCGCCAGATACGCGGCGAGGATGATCCACACCGTGCCATACAGCGACACATTGATTATCGGCAGCGGCCGCAGGAAGAACAGCATCGCGGCGACACCGGTGACAATGCCCGGTAAGGCATAGGTGAGTTCACTGGCCAGCCACAAGCCGCGCACCAATTTGGTCCGTCGCCAGCTGAGGAAATAGGCCAGGAACAGCGCGGTGGACGTCAGAATCATCGCCGCCAGCGTGGTCAGCCCGAGGCTGGTCATAAAGGCATGGCGCACTGCCGGGTAGCCCCATAGCGCGCTGCGGAAGTTCTCCAGCGTCAACGTTTGCCAGGTGAGTGCCTGACCATATCCGCTGGTGAGTGCAGTGATCAGCAGCGCACTGACCGGCAGCAGCAGCGTCAGCACCATCCACAGCCAGGCGGTACCTTCAATCGCCACGCGCCCGCGTCCCAATGATTGCTGCCACAGGCGCGGCGCACCGTTGACGCGCACATCATGGCGCCCACCGAGCCAGGCGCTGGCCGCCATGCCCGCCAACGTGATCACAGCAATCAGCAGCGCGTAAACGGCGGTATTGGGTAAGGCACTCGGACCAATGCCGTTGAGCTGCTGATAGACCAGCGTGATCAGTGTCGGCACGCGGGCAGGAATACCCAGCATCGCCTGAATACCGAAGTTACCGGCAGCGGCGACAAAGGTCAGCGCGGCCCCGGCAAAGATCGCCGGACGCGCCAGCGGCAGAATGATGGTGAACAGCACGCGCATCCTGGACGCGCCGCTGATCTGTGCCGCTTCGACTAAATCGGCCGGTAAGCGACGTAAACCCGCGCGCACGGTGAGAAACACCAGTGGCGCGTTGTGTGTACCGAGCAGCAGCACGATGCCGCTCAGCGAATAGAGTGGCTGTTCGCCGGGCGCAAACCACGGCAAGCCGAGCGAACCAAACAGCAGCGCTAACGGGCTGGACGGTGCCAGCGCCTGCAGCCACGCCAGCGCCGTGACCTGCGGCGGAATCATCAGCGGCAGGATAAAGGCAAACACCCAGGCGGTTTTGGCGCGCAAATCGCTCAGCGCCACCAGCCAGGCGGCGGCGGTGCCGAGCAGCACCGAAATCAGGGTCGAGCTAAAAGCGATGAGCAACGTATTGCCACTGGCAATCAGCACGCGGTCGCTGGCTATCAGGCGCGTTAACCGAGCCATATCCGGCACGCCCTGAGGGGCAATCGCCGTCCACACCAGTCGCAGCAGCGGCGCCACCGACAGCAAGCCAATCAGCAGCACCATCAGTGCCAGGATCAGCTTTTCACTGTTGAGACGCCAGCGTTGACCGCCACGCGTCGCGTTACGCCATTCGTTGCTCACCACGCTCATGCTTAGCCGCCAAACATTGCGGTGAACTGATCGCGCACCGTGGCATCTTCCTTGATAGCTTTCGCCACGTCAGGGGTCAGCAGCTTGATTTTATTGATGGGCGTAAAGCCGGCTGGCGCAGAAACACGATCGTCCACCGGACGGTTACCCTGCTCGACCACCAGCTTCTGGCCTTGCTCAGACAGCATAAAGTTTACGAAGGCTTTAGCGGCGGGCAGGTTGTGCACCGACTTCATGATCGCTACCGGCTCGGTCACGTAAGAGACGCCCTCTTTCGGGTACACCAGATCGACTGGCGAGCCTTTTTTCTTCGCCAGAATCACGTCCGCGTCCGTGATGATGCCGTACTTATCCAGTCCGCTGGCCACCGCTTTCAGCGCCGGGCCGTTGCCGCCCTGCGGTGCCACGCCAATCGCTGCCAGCTTCTTGTAGAAGTTCCAGCCGATGGTTGGCGTGTTGATATCGGTGTGCAACTTGTACAGCGCCGCACCAGAGTAGAGCGGGCTTGGCATGGCGATCTGACCTTTATTGGCCTCTACTGCCAGCGCGTTCCAGCTGTCAATCGGCTGCGCGTGCTGGGTGTTGTAAGCAATCACCGTGGCGATGATTTTGGTGCCAAAGAAGGTTTTGTCTTTGTCGTAGAACGACGGATTGATGTGGCTCAGTGGCGCATCTTTGTAGCTGTACAGCTGGTTCTGATTCTTCAACGCGCCAAGATTGATGGCATCAGCAATCAGCAACACATCCGGCTTGGCGCCGCCGCTCATCATCTCGGTCTGCAATACGTTCATCAGCTGCGTGGTGCCGTTACGCGTCCACTCCACTTCGACTTTCGGGTACGCGGCTTTGAACGCGTCCACGGTTTGCTGCGCGATTTCCGGTGCCTGTGAGGTGTAAATCACCAGCTTGCCGGACGGGGCATCATCGGCGTGGCTGGTGGCGGCAAACACTAATCCACTGGCTAACATCAAAGCGTTAAAAGACGTGCGCATAGCAATTTCCCTAAGGTTTGAACGTTATGAAGGAAGAATCCAACCGTCGCGCAGCGCCACACCAAGGGTCGCGTCAACAACGGGTAAAGCGGCATCGGCCAGCTGCAGCGTGATGCTGTGGTCTGGTGCCTCGATGGGTGCAACATCAATTTGGTAATGGCTGCCGCGATAGATCACCCGCTGCACGCGTGCCGCAAACTGCGGTTCATCCGGCTCAGCGAGGCGGAAATCCACCGCATGAAAACTGGCTTTGCCGTGGGGCATCGGGCGTTGATCCGGTGCGCAACGCAAAGTGACGCGCAAGCAGCACAGCGTGGCAAGTGCTTTGCCCTCGCCGATCGGTTCGATATCGCTGACCGGCAGCACTTTGCCGTCATCGATAAATCCCGCCACCATTGCATTCGCCGGTTCACGCCACAGGGTTTGCGGCGTGGCGAACTGCATCACGCGGCCGCTGTCCATCACGACAATGCGGTCGGCCAGCGCCATCGCTTCGTGCTGATCGTGGGTGATGTAGAGTAAGGTGGCGTGGCTGTGGCGATGGAAGCGGCGAAACTCCTCTTCCATGGTGGCGCGCAGGTGCACATCAAGGTTGGCCAATGGCTCATCGAGCAGCACCAGCGTCGGTTTAGCGACCAGACAGCGGGCTAACGCCACACGCTGACGCTGTCCACCGGAAAGATCGGCGGGACGGCGCGAGGCAAAGTTTTCTAATCCCACCAGCTCCAGCGCTTGTTGAGTACGGCTGTCACGCTCATGGCGCGCCACGCCGTTGACTTTCAGGCTGTAGGCGACGTTTTCCGCCACCGTCATATGTGGCCACAGCGCATAGCTCTGGAACACCACGCCGAGCTGGCGATCTTCCGGTGGCAGGTGCACGCCCGCCGCAGCAAAGCAGCGCTCACCGACGTGGATTTCACCGGCATCAGCGGTTTCAAAGCCCGCCAGCAGACGTAATAAGGTGGTTTTGCCGCAGCCCGAAGGGCCCAGAACGGCGATGAACTCTCCCTGCGCAATCTGCAGCGAGATATCCTGAAGTACCGGCTGGGCAGCAAAGGCTTTGCTTAACCCGCGAAGTGTGATCGTTGCCATGTTTCTGGCCTTTATCTGACAGTCCGGCTAAGACCCTACGACAATCAGATGACGATCCCGTGACATCGATTTGACGTTTCCGTGCTCAAACAAAACGGGAGGCCCTAAAGCCTCCCTGCTACTTATTCGACGCTTTCAGCCTGCAAATGCATGCCGATGTAGCGCTCATAGCGTGATGGTTTCACGCGTGACAGATCCACCAGCACCAGCCCATCAATACAGTTGTTGAAATCAGGATCGCTGCCGAAATCGATAAACTGCACGCCGCCCGGTTCACACACTTCCGAGTACTGCTTGTAGAGCGTGGGAATCGCGGTGCCGAGGTTCGCCAGCAGATGCTTCAGACGACGCAAGTCTTCCGCATAGTTATCACCGGTAAACTGCGCCAGCACCTCCGGCAGCGAGGCCGGATAAGGACGGCGCGATTTTGCCAGCGGCAATTCAGTCGGGAAGTACATGCGGTAGAACGCCACCAGCAGATCGCGCGCCGCCAGCGGCATACCGCCGGAGATCGATACCGGACCGAACAGGTAACGGGTCTCCGGGTATTTGGCGATATAGGCACCAATGCCCATCCACAGATAATCCAGGCCGCGTTTGCCCCAGTAGGCAGGCTGGATAAAGCTGCGACCCAGCTCCAGGCCCTGATTGATGATCGGCAGCATGCGCTCGTCGTAGTGGAACAGGCTATCGCTGTAGATGCCTTCCAGACCACGACGCTCCAGCTGCTCGGCTCCCGGAATAAAGCGATAAGCGCCCACAATCTCCAGCGCGTCGTCATCCCACAGAATCAGGTGATAGTAATCGTCATCGTATTTATCGAGGTCACGACGGCGACCGCTGCCCTCGCCCACGGCGCGGAAGGCGATTTCACGCAGGCGTCCGAGTTCACGCAGCAGCGGCACCCAGGTCGCGCCGTTACGACGCCACAGGTAAATCTGTTTGCCATCCGGCAGCGAGCCGAGACGCTCACTCTCCATCAGCGCTTTTTTCAGTTCGGCACGATCTTCCGGGCGCGCAATCGCCGCTTCAGTCTGGAACAGACCACGACGGCCCTGACCAATGCGATATAAGTGCTTGCGCAGCCGTTTCGCCAGCTCTTTGCCCGGCGTGTGGCCATCGTGCCAGTTGGCAAACGGGATCTGCTCGCCAATGTGCAGCTTGATGCGCGATCCACGCTGGCGGAACATCTCGCGCACCAGCATCAGCAGCGCCAGCGGTGAGGCGATTTTGGCGGCGGCATAGAACGCAAGGCTATTACGTCCGACGACGTGTGCCGGAACAATCGGCGCACGAGCACGGGCGGCCAGACGCAGGAAGCTGTGATGCCAGCGGTTATCGCGCACACCACGGCTCGAAAGGCGCGACACTTCACCCGCCGGGAAGATAATCAGTGCGCCCTGATTGTCGAGATGCTGCTGCATGCGCGTCAGCTGTTCGCGACTGGTGCGGTTGCCCATGTTATCCACCGGCAACATCAGATTGTTGATCGGCTCCAGCATCATCAGCATGCGGTTTGCCACGATTTTCACATCACGACGCACCTGAGACACGGCCGCCAGCAGCGCCAGCCCGTCCAGCGCACCGAGCGGATGGTTGGCGACAATCACCACCGGACCGCTGGTCGGGATCTGCTCCAAATCGCGTTCACTTAATTCACAGCGCACATCCAGGTGCTCCAGCACTTGCTCGACCATATCCACCCCTTTCAGGTGGCGATAACGGTCAGCAAAAGATTGGAATTCATGTTCGCGAACCGCCCATTTCAACAGGCTTTTTTGCCAGTTCGCGGGGTGATGGCCTGGCCAGTAAGTATCGAGAAGCTGATCAACAGAAAACATCATTCACCTTTTGTGCGCAGAGGTTTATGGCACCGAAGTTAAACAGGCTTGTTTTCAGATTTATGACCAGTGAGAAAGCGAAACGGAAATAACGGGGGAAACGCGGGGCGTTAGTCAGTAATGGCACCGCTAGCGAACCGTATAGAGGATTGTCGAGCCAGCGAGCGGCAGAAGCCGCCCCTGAAAAGACAACCACTTATCGATGGTGTGGCACCGCCCGATTCATCGTGCGTGAGCGGTTAAAGTTTTAACGGCGGCAATTGTGAGAACACGCTCAACAAGCCTTTGCTCCACAACTGACGAATCTGCGAAAAGTAAGGGTGCTGTTCGGTAATATGATGCTGTTCGTTATCTTTGAAGCTGTCGGTGTGATACACCATCACATCCAGCGGCAGGCCCACCGAAATATTACTCGCCAGCGTCGAGTCCATGGAAATCAGCGCACATTGCATCGCCTGGCTGAGCGGGGTTTCATAACGCAATACGCGATCAATAATCGGCTTGCCGTACTTGCTTTCACCAATCTGGAAATAAGGCGTATCCACACTGGCTTCAATGAAGTTGCCCTGCGGATAGATCTGGAACAGGCGCGGCTCTTCACCACGAATCTGTCCCCCTAATAGCAGCGTGCCACCAAACTCTTCGCCATCACGTTTGATCACTTCACGCAGGGTTTCCCCCACTAGCAGCGCAATGTCATACAGCGAGCGCCCATTCAGCAGATTGGGCTGATCGCTGTCGTGGTTATTACGCCGTAGCAAACTCATCACGCTTTGCGTGGTCGCCAGATTACCGGCGCTTTGCAGCACCAGCGTGCGTTCATCATCCACCTGAAACACGTGTAATTTACGGAACGAGGAAATATGATCGACGCCCGCGTTGGTGCGTGAGTCCGATACAAAAATCATCCCTGACGATAAACGCATTGCCACACAATAAGTCATAGTCACGCCTGCAAAAAAATATCACTGCTGCGCATGCACCTGCTGCACCGCGGCCATCGCCAGCATATCCTCACCGCCGCCGCCCAGCCGCATACCGCGCACCGGACAAGCATCGAGATAATCCACACCCACCGCCAGACGTAAATGCTGGCGCGTACTGCGCGTATTGTTGGTGATATCAAAGCTGTGCCAACTGCCATCCAGCCAGGCTTCAACCCAGGCGTGAGTAGCAACGTGTTCTACATTGTCCGTATAAAGATAGCCGCTGACATAGCGCGCCGGGATCCCGAGACTGCGACAACAAGCCAGAAACACATGGCTGTGATCCTGGCAAACGCCGCTGCCCGCCGCAAATACTTTCGCTGCGGTATCACTCACCTGGGTGCTGCCAGGCTGGTACGGCATTTTTAACAGCAGCTCATCCATCAGTTTTTCCAGGCTGGCGAGCGGTTTTTCCGCGTGCCAGTAGCGCTGTGCGAAATCGCGTATCGCCGCATCGGGCAAGGTTAATGGCGTGGCGCGCAGAAACACCAATGGCGAAAGGATCGATTCAGGGTCGGGGGAATACTCCCCTTCATCCAGAATTTCCACCACCCCGCGTGCGGCAATCTCCAGTTGCTGATGTGGCGTATCCAGCGTCAGCACATGCAACACGTTGCCGTAAGCATCCAGGGTGCGCGTGGCTTCGCACGGTAAATCGAGATCCCATGACAGAATCTGCTGGTGCACCGAGTTCTGCGGCGTCAGGCGCAGATACTGGGTGCTGAGTTTGACCTGATGCTCATAGGCATACCAGGTTTTGTGCTCGATGTTCAGTCTCATTTCGCCTCCAGATAGGTCTGATTGATGCTTTCTGCCAGCGCATTGGTCTGCGAGAGAAAGTGATAAAGCCAGCTGTACAACCCGTCACGCGTCAAACTTTCCCAGGTGCTGAAGCGCATTTCGGCCAACAGCACCGTCACCAGATAGCGTGGACGATCCTCACCGCTGCTGCCGATCTGTTCCAGCTGGTTGGCGATCTCCTCAATGCAGGAGTGCAGCGAACGCGGGCTTTCGTTACGCAGGATCAGCATCTCATTCACCAGATCCGGCATCAGCTGCTGCTTAAAGATCGCGTTATAGGCTTCACGCGCCGACACCGCACGCAGCAAGGTATCGAGGCAGTAGTATTCCCGCACCGAATCGGGGTTCTGCTCCAGCAATTGCTGGTTGACGCTCAACAAACGCGCGGTGCCGTCACTGCGCTCCATCAGCGTGCCGATACGGATAAAACACATCGCATCGCCACGCAGCAAAGTGCCGAACATCGCGCCACGAAACAGGTGAGAACGCTCTTTAACCCAGTCAAAAAAGCTGTCAGCGTTGGCGCTGGTGATGCCGCGTCGCCGCATGTTACGCATCTCAATCCACGTCGAGTTGATGCTCTCCCACACTTCAGACGACAGACTGCCGCGCACCGCGTGAGCATTGTTCCACGCCTCCTGCCAGCAGCTAAAAATACTGCTGGGATTGCGATCGTCGAGGGCAAAAAAGTTAAACAGCTGCGGCATGGTGAAACG
Organism: Pantoea sp. USMM079; assembly: GCF_037153115.1. NCBI lineage: Bacteria > Pseudomonadati > Pseudomonadota > Gammaproteobacteria > Enterobacterales > Erwiniaceae > Pantoea > Pantoea sp. USMM079. Next base: position 210,403 of record NZ_JBBCKX010000006.1, on the reverse strand, counting down.
CCCGTTGAGGGTTTCAAACAGCTGACGCGTACCGGTGAGGTTGAGCGGCAACAGCAGCTCATCAGTTTGGCTGTTACGCACCGGCATCAGCGAAAGCCGGTTGGTAACATCCAGCACCCGGGCAAGTTGTTCTGCGCGCTCCAGATAGCGCGCCATCCAATAGAGGCCACTGGCCGTGCGGCTTAGCATGATGCGTCATCCTCCAGAACCCAGGTGTCCTTGGTGCCACCGCCCTGCGATGAGTTCACCACCAGCGAACCTTCGGTCAGCGCCACGCGGGTTAAGCCACCCGGCACTAAGCGAATATCCGCACCACATAAGGCAAAGGGACGCAAATCGATATGACGCGGCGCCAGGCCGTTGTCGATAAACGTCGGACAGGTGGAGAGCGACAGCGTGTCCTGCGCGATATAGTTTTCCGGGCGTGCTTTCAAACGATCGCGAAAATCACTCAGCTCCTGCTGGCTGGCCACCGGGCCAATCAACATGCCGTAACCGCCAGCGCCGTGTACCTCTTTCACCACCATTTTGCTGAGATTGGCGAGGACGTAAGTCAGATCCTGCGGCTTGCGGCACTGCCAGGTCGGCACGTTGTTGAGGATCGGATCTTCATCCAGATAGAAGCGGATCATGTCGGGCACGTAGGGATAGATCGATTTGTCATCGGCCACGCCAGTGCCAATGGCATTGGCCAACACCACGTTACCGGATCGATACACCGACAGCAGGCCCGGCACGCCGAGCATCGAATCGGGACGGAACGCCAGCGGATCGAGGAACGCATCATCAACACGGCGATAGATCACATCGACTTTGCACGGCCCGGCGGTGGTGCGCATCATCACCGCACCGTCTTTGACAAACAGATCGGCACTTTCCACCAGCTCAACGCCCATCTGCTGCGCAAGGAAACTGTGTTCGAAGTAGGCGCTGTTGAAGCGGCCCGGCGTCAGCACCACTACCACCGGATCGTTGACCGGTGAGCTTTCGCGCAGGGTTTGCAGCAGGTGTGAAGGATAGCGTTCTACCGGAGCAATATGCTGCTCGACGAACAGTTCCGGGTAGAGGCGCATCATCATCTTGCGGTTCTCCAGCATGTAGGAGACACCAGAAGGCGTGCGCAGATTGTCCTCCAGTACGTAGTACTCGCCGTCGTTGTTGCGCACCATATCGACACCGGTGATGTGCGCATAGATGTTGCGGTGCAGATCGACACCTTGCATGCAGGGCTGATATTGATCGTTTACCAGCACCTGCTCGGCAGGCACGATCCCCGCCTTGAGGATGTGTTGTTGATGGTAGATATCATGCAGGAAGGCATTCAGCGCCTGCACGCGCTGGCGGATGCCGCGATCGAGCATCGCCCATTCACCCGCCGGAATAATACGCGGTACGCTGTCGAACGGGATGAGCCGTTCTGCGCCGCCATCGTCACCATAGACATTGAAGGTGATGCCCACACGATGAAACAACAGTTCCGCTTCTTCGCGCTTACGCGCCACGGCCTCTTTGTCCGCCTGTTGTAACCACTCCCAGTAATGCTGATAGTGCGCACGGTGTTCGCCGTTGCTCAATAACATCTCATCATAGAAGTGTGACGCTATCTGGTAGCTTTCTTTCATGATTTACCCGGCGCTTGTCAGAGGACCTGGATCCTCTCCTGCACAAAGTGTGCCAGAGGCTCACGCCCCAAACGGCACACGCGCCCCGATAGCGGAGCAGCGCCGAATAACACTCAGATTGCACCTTATTGGTGCATTAACTGCTGCGCAATTGGCAGCCAGATATCCGTCATCGCTCCATCGCCCCCCGTGAAAGGATCGCGATGCGGTAAAGGTACGCGCGCGATCTGATCTTTCGCCGCGCGTAAACGAGAAGGTTCATCACGCACGGTTTCCGGGGACATTCCTTCAGGATAGGCGCCAACGGCGAAAAAATCGTCTGAGGCGAACACCTGTTTATGGCCGACACCGGCGGGGATCAGCACCGCATCACCCTCACGTAGCGTCACCATGCGGCCGCTATCGCCGCCAAACAGCACTTCCGCCCAGCCCGACGCGACGCCCAGAATTTCATGGGTGTTGGGATGGTAATGGGTGTAAGGGAAGATCGGCGCGCGCCACGCGGCCGGCCAGCCGTTAGCCGTGAAGGTTTTTTCAAACCATTCGGCGCTGTTGCTTTGCAGCTCCTCATCATAGTCAGGCGCAATGCCTGGCCAGATGATCAGCGGCAGCAGATTGTTAGGCACACCGCCTGAGGGCTGCGACAGCATCAAATGCTGCGGATTATTTGATGAACCTGCAGAAAAGGTACCGGCGGCGAAAGACATCAGTAACAGCAGGCTGGAAGTGTTGGCAGTCATACTCTTTCTCCGGGAAGCCACGTTACTTAATTGTGGCAAACCCCGACGGCATTGCAATGTGCGCCCGCCAACAAAATTCACATAAAAGAATGATTTACCTTACTAAAGCCAAATTAGTTGGCAACATATTTAACATTTTGTGGCGCCGGTAAAGCCGCCAGGAAACTGTTATAAAAAAACACCTCAATTCTGTATCTGATTCGCTTCACTGTTATGTGATTTACTGGCAGGCAGTAACATTTAGAGGTGAACTATGGAAGCGATCAAACAAATTCTGCTCGATGAAATCGCCACGCTGAACCGTGAAGGCCAGCGCGATAATCTGCCACGCTTTAGCTTTTCATTCCTCAAAACCCATCCGGGGCTGTGGGCGATCATGTACCTGTGCTACGCGCTGTGCGTGGCGCTGATCTTCTCCACTGAGATGCTCGGCTGGCCCGCGTTCTGGTTCGCCACCGCCTTTGTATTGGTGATGAGCTTCCTGATGCTGATGGATATCAACCCGAAATACCGTTTTGAGGATATCGACACGCTAGACCTGCGCGTGTGCTACAACGGTGAGTGGTATTACGTGCAACCGGTTTCGCAGCAGGCGCTGGATAAGATCGTGGAAAATCCCGGCACGCCCGACCGCGTGCGCAGCGGCATCGATCGCCTGATGAAGCAAAAAGGCGAAGTGGATTTTTATGATGTTTATTACCTGACATGGGGAAATAAACAGGCGGCAACTATCTGATGAATATCGCCTTGCACGAGATGCAAGGCAGCACAGGCTACAAAAATCTGACGCGATGTTGTCAGGTTGCCCTGCAGGTACAAACGGCACATCGGTGTCAATTCAGACTGACCACATTGGTAATTCTTTGTGGTCAGTCATCTCAGGGGCGAACATTTTGCGGCAGAGCCGTTAAATCGACTCCAACTGAGCAATCAATTTCCCTAACGTCTCCACCGCCGCCTCGGCGCGCGCATCCCACGGCCAGGCGGTGTTGAAGCGGAAACAGTGGCTGAACCCTTCACTGCCCGAGAACAGCTGACCGGGCGCGATACTGATGCCCTCTTTTAACGCCAGATGATACAGCTGCGTGGTGTTGATCTGCTGCGGCAGCGCAATCCACAAGAAATAGCCGCCTGGCGTATCGCTGATCTGCGCGTCAACAGGCAGCACCCGACGTAAAGCCTGCTGCGCCAGCTGCTTACGTTTTGCCAGCGTCTGGCGCAACTTCTTTAAGTGCGTGTCGTAACTACGGGTGCTGAGGAAGTCGGCCAATGCCAGCTGCATCGGCGCGCTGGTGGAGAGCGTGCTCATGAGCTGAATACGCTGTACGCGCTGAGCATAGCGCCCGGCAGCCACCCAACCTACGCGAAATCCCGCTACCAGATTTTTGGAAAAACTGCCGCAGTGCAGCACATTCCCCTCGCGATCAAAGGCTTTGGCGGGCAAAGGCTTGTCGTGGCCGCTGTAGAGATCGCTGTAAACGTCATCCTCAATCATCGCGACCTGGTAGCGCGACAGCAGAGTGACCAACTGTTGTTTTCGTTCAGCGCTCAGGGTAAAGCCCAGCGGGTTTTGTCGATTGGTCATCAGCCAGCAGGCTTTGACCGGCCAGCGTTGCAATGCCTGCTCCAGCTCGTCGAGATCGATGCCCTGCTCAACATCGCTGGCGATGGCAATCGCATTCAGTTTCAGCCGCTCAATCACCTGCAAGGCACCGTAGAAAGAAGGATTTTCAATCACCACCCAATCACCGGGTTCGGTCACCGCTTGCAGGCTGAGGTTGAGCGCTTCCATCGCGCCGTTGGTGATGACGATATCGTCCGGCGACAAGGTGATGCCCTGCTGGGCATAACGTTGCGCCAGAATTTTCCGCAGCGCTTCGTTGCCGGGCGGCAGGTTATTTAAGGCATCACTGGGTTTCAGATTGTGCGAGACTTTGACCAGCGAGCGCATCAGCTGACGCTGCGGAAAGAGTTCGGGATCGGGAAAGGCAGAGCCAAACGGCATGATGCCAGGGTCACGCGTGGCTTGCAGCACATCAAACACGAAACTGTTGGTGTCCGCCTGCTCGGTTTTGGCAATCGCCTGTGTCGGCAAACGTGGGCGGCTTTCGGCAGCTCGTGGCGCAACGTAGTATCCGGATTGGGGTTTTGACAGGATCCAGCCCTGGCTTTCCAGCACTTCATAGGCGTGCATCACCGTCATCAGGCTAAGGCCGCTCTGCTCCGCCTGCTGACGTAATGACGGCAGCTTTTCGCCCGGCGGCCAGATGCGCGCTTCGATCTGCGTCCGAAGTTGATCCACCAACTGCTGATATTTCGCCACCCTGGCTCCGGTATTGGAAATGTGTGCGGCTATTTTCCCTCACCCTGGCCCCCTCCCGCAAGCGCGAGAGGGGATGGTTGGGATGAGGCCATCACCGCACAAAAATCCTTACGGCAACTGCACCAGCTGCTGCTCGTTTTCGACAAAATTCGGCAGTTCGTGGATGCGTTCTGGCGGCACCGGTTTGCCCAGCAAATAACCCTGCAAGGTATCGCAACCCAGGCCGGTGAGGAACGCTTGTTGATCCTGCGTTTCCACCCCTTCCGCCACCACTTTGAGATCGAGCGACTGCGCCAGTGCCACAATGGCAGAGACAATGGTGGCATCTTCAGATTTCGCCTGCAGTTCATTGACGAAGGCGCGGTCGATCTTCAGTTCACTGGCGGGCAAACGTTTGAGATACAGCAGGCTTGAATAGCCGGTACCGAAATCATCAATCGAGGCTTTCACGCCCATATCCGTCAGTTGCGTCAGAATACGTACACTCTCTTCCGGATCACGCATCGCGGTGGTTTCCGTCACTTCCAGCGTCAGCAATTCGGCCGGGATCTGATGCTTCGCCAGCGCCTGCGTCACGGTTTCCACCAGGTTGCTCTGCTCAAACTGCAGCGCGGAGAGATTCACCGCGACCGACCAGTGTGGATGGCCCTGCAGATGCCAGCAGTGCAATTGACGGCAGGCTTCGTTAATCACCCAGTTACCGATGTTGATAATCATGCCGGTCTTCTCGGCAATCGGCAGGAATTTGTCCGGTGCCAGCAAACCGCGTGTCGGATGTTCCCAGCGTAGCAACGCTTCAAATCCAATAATCGGGCCGCTCGGCGCACAATATTTTGGCTGGTAGAACAGACGTAACTCTTCATTATCCAGCGCTTGCCACAGGTCGTTATTGAGCTGTAACTGCGACTGCGCCAGAGTGTTCATCGACGGCTGGAAGAAGTTGTAACCGTTACGGCCGTTGTTCTTGGTGTGATACATCGCGGCATCGGCGTTAAACATCAATTCACGCTCATCTTTGCCGTCGCCTGGATAGACCGCGATGCCAATACTCAGTGACACCACCAGCTCATAGCGTGAAATATCAAACGGACGATCGACCGCTTTCACCAGCGCATCCGCTACCGCTGCGGCGTCATTGGGCTCATCGATTTCGATCAGCAGCACGAACTCGTCGCCACCCATGCGTGCCAGGGTGTAGTGCCCTTTCATCTGACTGATCATGCGCTCGGCCACGGCAATCAGCAGGTTGTCACCCACATGGTGACCAAAGGCGTCATTGACCGCTTTGAAGCCATCCAGATCCATAAACATCAGCGCAAACTGCGACTTCTCGCGATTGGCTTTGTTGATGGATTGCTCCAGACGATCTTCCAGCAAAATACGGTTTGGCAGGCGTGTCAGGTTATCGTGCAGGGCCAGTTGCGCCAGCTCGCGGTTGGCTTCCGCCAGCGAGTGCGCAAGGATGGAGGTGCGCGCTTGCAGGCGTGCATCCAGCATCGAAACCAGCAACGTAATGCCGAGGATCGCCAGCGTCACCACGGTGACCACAATCGCCAGCCAGTTGCTGTTAACGCCCATGTGCGTGGCATGACTCATCATCGGGAAGCTGGCAGCGGCCATACCGGTGTAGTGCATGCCAGCAATGGCGCAGCCCATCACTACCGAAGCACCGAGACGCAGAATGGTCACGCGGCCATGTCCTTCGCGCAGGTTAAAGGCGAGCCACAGTGCCGCGCCCGATGCCACCAGCGCAATCACCACTGAAGCGGCAACCCAGCCCCAATTCCAGACGATGCCCGGCGCAAACATCAGCGCGGCCATGCCCATGTAGTGCATGGCGACCACGCCGGAACCGAGCACCAAAGCCCCGCCCGTTAAGCGCCGCCAGGATAAATCATGCGATGAGCACACCAGCCACAAGGCAAAAATTGATGCCAGGATTGCCACTGCCATCGACGTCGCCGTCAGCAGCGGATCGTAGCTCATCACCATATCCAGGCTCATCGACAGCATGCCGATGAAATGCATCGCCCAGATGCCCACGCCCATGGCGAATCCACCGCCTAATAACCAAACCAGCGCCACCTTGCCAGTTGAAGAAGCCACACGTCCCGCCATATCCAGCGCGGTAAACGAGGCCAGCATCGCCACCAGAATGGAAACGATGACAGTAAACGAATCGTACGAAGTCACTAACATAGTGATTTCCCAAGTTAAAGCCGTTATCAATCAGCTGTGGTGTTATGAAAAAAAGTCAAGGCTATAGGTTTTATTGTGTGTTTTATCGGCAGGAACACTGCCGATTTGAGTCTTTGAACGATGAAACCTTCCGATGCGGAAGAAAATAAAAATGATTTATCAGGCGCTGGTTAAGGGCAGCGGGTGCTCAGCAAACAGTGGCGGTGCATTAAACACAGCGGTAAATTCACCGATACGCTCCGCCGGTGTTGGCTTGCCCAGCAGATAGCCCTGCAGCGTGTCAAAACCGAGCCCGGTCAGCAGACGCTGCTGTTCTTCGGTTTCTACCCCTTCGGCCACCATGCGCAGATTAAGACTTTGTGCCAGCGTCAGCATCGCGCTCACGACGGTGGCGTCCTCGCTGTCGGCACGCAGGCTGTTAATAAAGGCGCGGTCGATTTTCAGTTCGGTGGCTTCCAGATGTTTCAGATGCAGTAAATTGGCATAGCCGATACCGAAGTTATCGATCGCCACTTTCACGCCGAGTTGATGCAATTCTGCAATGCGCTGCTGGCTGAACTGCGGGTCGCGCATCGCGATATTCTCGGCAATCTCCAGCATCAGCGCCCCCTCCGGCAGCTGATAGCGCAGCAGTGCATGACGTAAGCTGTCGATGAGATCGCGCTGATGGAATTGCAACGCCGAAAGGTTAACTGACACGCTCCAGTCGCGGTTGCCTTCATCGTGCCACTGTTTTAACTGACGGCACGCTTCGTTGATCACCCAATTGCCCAGCGCCACGATTTGCCCGGTTTTCTCCGCACGCGGCAGGAACATATCCGGCATCAGTAATCCGCGACGCGGATGTTGCCAGCGCAGCAGCGCTTCGAAGCCCATGAGCACCGTGCCGCCTGCGCGGAATTTTGGCTGATAGAACAGGCACATTTCCTGATATTCCAGCGCATTCCACAGGTCATTCGCCAGCGCCAGCTGATGCTGTGCCACGGCGCTCATCATCGGTTCAAACAGACACCAGCCGTTTCGGCCGCTGTGTTTGGTGTGATACATGGCGGAGTCGGCGTTGAACATCATTTCCTGCTGGCTACGACCGTGCTGCGGGAACACCACGATGCCGATACTCAGCGACACTCGCAATGAGTAACGATCCAGTTCAAATGGCGCATCGATGGCATTCACCAGCTGCTGCGCCAGCGCTGAGGCTTGCAAATCATTGTATTGTGGACACAGCAGCACAAACTCATCGCCCCCGAGTCGCGCCAGTAGCACGCCCTCGCCCAGCTGCACGCGCAGACGTTCGGCGACCGCGATAAGCAGACGATCGCCCACATGATGGCCCCAGGTATCGTTGACCGCTTTGAAGCCGTCGAGATCCATAAACATCAGTGCAAAGCTTTCATCCTGCAACGTGGCTTGCTTGATCTGCGCCGTCAGCTGCTGCTCCAGCAGCACGCGGTTGGGAAGCGAGGTGAGATTGTCATGCATCGCCAGTTGGCGCAGTTCGCTATTGGCACGCTTGAGCTTGGCCGCCAGACGCGCGGCGCGCAGCTGGGCATCCAGCATGGAAACTAACAGCGTGAGGCCAAGAATGGACAGCGTGATAATGGTCACCCATACCGCCAGTCCATCCTCACTGATGCCATGATGCTGCTGCATGGTGCTCGGCATGCTGTACTCCGCCGCCGCCATGCCGGTGTAGTGCATTCCGGCGATGGCAATGCCCATTACCAGCGCGGCACAGACACGCATAATCCACACGCTCTCGCCCTGGCGCAGATGAAACGCCAGCCACAGTGCCGCCCCCGAGGCGGCATAGGCAATCACCACGGAGAGCGCGACCAATGGCATGTCCCAGCGAATCGCCGGTTCAATCATCAGGGCATTCATGCCGATGTAATGCATCGCCACCACGCCGCTGCCGAGTATCAGGGTGCCACTTATCAGCCGACGCGGGGTCAGATGGCTGCCCTGAACACCCTGGGCGAAGGCGAAGATGGCAGAGAGGATCGCCACCAGCAGGGAAACCGTGGTGAGGGTAATGTCATAACGCATGGTCATCGGCATCATCATCGCCAGCATGCCAATGAAGTGCATCGCCCAGATGCCAATGCCCATCGCGGTGCCACCGCCAATCAGCCACATTTTCGCCAGGCAGCCGCGTGAAACCGCGACGCGTCCAGCCGTATCCAGTGCGGTAAACGCAGCAATGAAGGCCACGATCAATGAAACCGTGACCAGAACGCTATCCCAGGTAATTAGCAGCATGTGCGCTCCTAAACTCAGCCCGCTGCGGAGCAGGAGCTGTATCGTCAAAAATGATCAAAAGGTCGAAACATTGATTAAGGGTGAGTAATGACCGCACGCAGTGAGGCAGAGGGGGGAGCCGATCCAGACAATTCTGGAAACACCGCGCTATGTTTTTGGTTTTTCATCTTCAGTCGCAGTCAGAAAAATTAATAATATCTGATTAATGCACGAACATAGCATTGAACGGTTAATCGCGGTAGAGGGTTAAATCACTCGCTGTTTAGTTTTTTTAACCGGTTGTCACCCCTTGCGATTACTACGTTATCGGCGAAAAGTGTGAATTGATTAATGAAAAATCTAAGCGCAACGCTCCCAGTGTTGATTTGCTGATCTATAGTAAAGAAAACTGATATAAATCATAAACCCATCATCTAAGAATATTCCTAGATGTCGGGCACTTACGCAGTAAAGCCGATCGTGACTCTTGTTTGACTTCGGATTCGTTACATAAATGAATCACCAGGTGAAAAAGCACTGACCTTGGATAATCAGTAAGGAATGATTATGAAACTCAAGCTTTTTCTTTTGGCGTCCAGCCTGAGCGTAGTGCTCGCCCCTCATGCGGCTTTTGCCGCCACCACAACGGGAACCATTAATGCGACCCTGACCCTGACCACCGGTTGTCTGGTGAATGGTCAGTCTGCCACCACAGGCGTCAACTTCGGTACCCTGAACTTTGGTAGCAGCGCCGCAACCTTCGATACCCTGAATGCCACGCTGGTCGGCGCATCGGGCAACGGTATTTATGTTCGCTGCACCACCGGCCAGACTTTCAACGTGCAGGTCACCAGCAGTAATGCTGCACCGGCGACCATTTACGGCACCGTCAGCGGACAGCCTCGCTATCTGATCCTCGGTTCCAATAACACCCAAGGCATTGCCTATACCCTGTATAGCGATGCGGCATTCACCACCGCCATCGCCAATAACACCAACATTGCCGCCAGCGGCACCACGGACCCGACCTTAGGCACTAACTACGCCATTTATGGTCGTGTGGTGGGCGGCGGGTTTAACCCACTGATTCCGGCAGGGACTTATACCGACACCATTAACGTTGCGGTGAACTACTGAGGTCAGTTGTGGGGTAATCAGGGTGGCCGTGGTGCAGCGTTGGGTGCACATTGCAGGCGGCCTCGCCCTGCTGATAGGGAGCGTCTCTGCCTGGGGGTTGCCAACCGCAACCTTTCAGGTCTCTGCATCAGTAGTGGCAGGCTGTGTTGTCTCCGGTACCAATACCGGGGTCTTTGGCACGCTTAATTTCGGTACGCAATCTGGCGTGTCGTCCAGCAGCGTGAGCGCCAGCTATGTGCAAAGCACCACCATCATTCTCGCCTGCACGCCAGGCACCGCCGTTAGCATGAGTATCAATGGCGGCGCCAATTACTCTACTACCCGCAATCTCAAGGTCTCGGGTAACACCAATACCGTGCCCTATTCCCTGTACACCAACGCGGCACACACCACGGCTATCCCAGTGAATAGCGCCGTGGCGCTGAGTTACAGCAACGCCAATAACATTACTTTGCCGATTTATGGCCTGTTAACGCTACCCGGCCCCACGCGCGCCGGCACTTATACCGACACCTTAACCGTTACGCTTAGCTGGTGACGGCAGTGATAAAGAAGGATGAATAATCATGAACCTGCGCGCCCTGTTACTGTTGTTTATTATGGCACTAATGCCTGCTGCCCACGCTGCCAATTCGCTGATGATTTGGCCCATCGATCCCACCATCAATCCCGATGATAAAGCCAGTGAGCTTTGGCTGGAAAACCGTGGGAATGCCACCACCATGATGCAGGTACGCATCTTTAGCTGGCTGCAAGTGGGCGGTCAGGAACAGTATCAAACTCAGCAGCAAGTGGTCGCCAGCCCGCCGATGGTGCGCCTCGAACCGGGTCAGAAACAACTGGTGCGACTCATTAAGCAGGGCGCGCCGGAAGCGGGACGCGAAATGTCCTACCGCGTGGTGCTGGATGAAATCCCTACGCCACGCACGCCCGGCGAAAATCAGGCGGGATTAACCTTCCAGATGCGCTATTCGGTTCCGCTGTTTGTTTATGGTAACGGCGTCACCAGCGACAGTGCGAAGCCGCAACTCAGCTGGCAACAGGTGGACAGTGGTGGCAAACGCTGGCTGGAACTCACCAACCGGGGCAACGGCCATGCGCGGCTGAGTAATGTCACCATTGGTGGCCGCCGCCTGGGCAATGGCCTGTTTGGCTACGTACTGGCAAACAGCAGTAACCGCTGGCCATTAACCAGCAGCGTGAGCGGAGAGCTGTCAGCGGAGGTGAATAAAGGGCACTGGAGCAGCGCGGCCGCGCGTTGATGACGTTTTCGCTGCATCCCTGCACGTTGGCAGTGGCTAGCGTGCTATGCCTGTTACCTCAAATCAGTAGCGCGGAGACCTTTTCCGAGCTACCACCGCCCCCTGCGCTGGAGAACAACGCCAGCGGTCAGCAGTACATGCTGGAGCTGGTGGTGAATCAGAACGCGCGCGGCGATATCGTGCCGGTGGAGCGTAAAAACGGCGACTTTTGGCTGCGCAGTGGCGATTTACAGCGTGCCGGTATCCCTGCGGAGAAACTCCAGGGCGAGCAAATCGATGTGAATCAACTTGCGGACATGAAAGTGGAATATGACGAGCGTCGTCAGCGCCTGTTGCTCACCGTTCCGCCCGCCTGGCTGCCCGGCCAGGTGATCGGTAAAGATCAGCGCGGCCCTCGCTACCCGGGGCGAGCCAGTAACGGTGCGCTGCTCAATTACGACTTTTACGCCACGCGTACCGATAATGCCGGTTCCCGCTTGTCGAGCTGGAATGAGCTGCGCGTGTTTGGCCCCAGCGGGCAATTCTCCACCAATGGCGTCTACACCCAACAACTGGAAGGCGGTGTCAGCGGTCAGCAAGAGGGATACATTCGCTACGATACCTGGTTCAGCAATGAAGATGAGAACGATGCAATTAGCTGGCGCGCCGGGGATCTGGTCACCGATGCGCTGAGCTGGAGTAACAGCGTGCGTCTGGGTGGCGTGCAGATTGCGCGTGATTTCAGCGTGCGACCGGATTTGGTCACTTACCCGCTACCGGCGTTTTCCGGCCAGGCCGCAGTGCCCTCTTCCGTCGATCTGTTTATTAACGGTTATCGCAGCACGCAAGCCAATGTGCAGCCGGGGCCGTGGTCGCTGACCAATGTGCCGTTCGTTAATGGCGCGGGCGATGCGGTGATCACCACCACCGATGCCGTGGGGCGCCAGGTCACTACCACGCTGCCGTTTTATGTCTCCAGCAGCCTTCTGCGACAGGGTTTGTCGGATTACTCCTTCTCGGCCGGTGCTATTCGTGAAAACTACGGACTGGAGAACTTTGACTATGGCGCAGCAGCAGCCAGCGGTTCTTATCGTTATGGGTTAACCGACTGGCTGACGCTGGAGAGCCATGCGGAAGGCAGCGACAGCGTGGCCACCGGCGGCGCTGGGGGATTGGTGAAGCTCGGCAGCTGGGGCGTGGTCAATGGTGCGCTGGCACACAGTCAGATGGAAGGTAAACCCGGCACGCAATACAGCTGGGGTTATCAATATAACAACAGCTGGTTTAGCCTCGGCACCCAGCATGTATTACGCACCGCCGATTACGGCAATCTGGCGCTGGTCGGCAGCCGGGGCGACAGCGCCAACACCAGCTACTCACTGGCGCGACGCAGTGCGCAGTACACCGCCAGCGTGTCACTCAATCAATACGGCAGTCTGGGCCTGGCCTACTTTGATATTGCCGGCGGATCGGGCGATCGCACCCGCTTATGGAACCTGTCCTGGAGTAAAAACCTGTGGGGTAACAGCAGCCTGTATATCTCCGCCAGCCGCGATCAGGAACAGGGTGACTGGAGCGGCGCTATCTCGCTGGTAATCCCATTCGGCGAGCAGAGCAGTGCTTCGGTGAGCTACGAGCGCGATCAACAGGGCAACAACAATCAGCGCCTCTACGTGTCACGCGCCATGCCGACCGATGGTGGCTTTGCGTATGATGCGGCCTGGGCCAATCAGGGTGGCGACAGCGGTGATTACCGCCAGGCAAGCCTGCGCTATCGCAATAACAAAATCGACACCTCTGCCGGATTCTACGGCGATAACGATAACACCACGCAGTGGGCCGATTTCACCGGTTCGCTGGTGCTGATGGATAACCGCGTGTTTGCCGCCAACGACATCAATGATGCATTTGTGGTGGTGAAAACCGATTACCCGGATGTCACGGTTCGCTATGAAAACCAGGCAATGGGACGCACCGATAATCAGGGCTATTTGCTGGTGCCATCGATCAGCAGTTACTACGGCGCAAAATACGATATCGATACCCTGGATTTACCGGCTGACCGCACCGCACCCAAGGTGGAACAGCGTTTTGCGGTGAAACGGAAAAGTGGTTACCTGCTGAACTTCCCGGTAGAGCGCCTGCGTGCCGCCAGCGTGGTGCTACAGGATAAACAGGGGCAACCGTTGCCGATCTCCAGCCAGGTGTTGCGCCCGAATCAGGGTACGGAATATATCGGATGGGATGGCATTGTCTGGATGGAGAATCTGAGCGCTGAAAATCCGATTCATGTCGTGACGCCTGATGGGCGCAGTTGTGATACCACGCTGACCATTGCGGACGGCCAGCCAAAAGCGCTGGAGACCTACGGTCCGCTGACGTGCGATCTGCCGCCGCCAGCGCCGGGTTCAGCGGTCAGCACGGCCAATAATTCACAGTCAGGAATTTCACCATGAGAAAGATTTTTTTGCTGCTGGCGCTGTTTATCTTGCCGGGCACCAGTTATGCGCTTTGTGGTTTATCGGCCCCAGCGGCGACCTTCGGCTCCGTGACGACGTTCGCGGTGGGCTCTACCGTGCAGAACACTTCCAGCACCACCAACGTCAACTGCGGTTCCGGCACGCTTTCGCTATTGGGCACCGATAACGTCACATACGCCTTCACCACTGCGACCTATCTCAGCGGCACGCGGGCGGTGTTGAAGAGTTCCAGCACCGGTACCGACAGCATTCCCATTCAAATGTGCATCGACAGCGCCTGCGCCACGGAATTGCAGCAGGGCGGCAGCTATCGCTGGAGCTCGGCTTTACTGCTTGGGCTGGGGAACAGCCTTAACTTTAATATTCCGCTCTATTTCCGCACCCTGACGGGACAGGTGATTGCAGCCGGCACTTACACCACGACGATAACCATAACGGTGAGTTATACGGTGTGCGCGGGTTTGAACGTTGCAGGTTTATGCGTAGGAACAGTGCAAACCAGTACCGGCACCGCGATGCCGATTACCGTTAACCTGGTTGTGACCAACGATTGCACCACCATCACCGCGCCTAATGTGAGTTTTGGCAGCGCACCGCTGGTGGGGAGTTTCTCCACGGTGCAGCAGACGATTAACGTGGTATGTTCTAAAGGCAGCACCTTCACTGTGGGGTTGAGCAATGGCAGCTACTACAGCGGCACCACGCGCCAGATGGCGAGCGGTACCAACCGGCTGGCTTATGACATTTATAAAGGCACCACCACCACGACACGCTGGGGACCGACGGGCACCGACCGCTGGAGTAGCGCCAGCGCCACCTCCCTGAACGCGGATCTGGTGACGCGCAACTTCACTTATACTGCGCAGATTCTGACGACGCAGAATACGCCAGCGGCGGGAAGTTATACGGATAGCGTGGTGGTGGATCTGTCGTTTTAGGCAGGCATGGTCGACGATGTCGTTTGTAGGCCCGATGATTGCGTTTCACTGCACCATACCCACATATCTGCATAAACAAAAAAGCAGCCCCTTCAACAAGGGGCTGCTTTATTCGAATAGTTTCTTAACAGGCTGACATCAGGCCCGCTGTCAGCCAGGGCGTTACAGTGAAGCTCCCACCGGCGTGCCGCCATGGCGCGCCTGATACTGTTTCACCATGCGGCCAATCAGCAGCGTGCCGATCAATCCGCACACCGCCGCGAATGACAACCACACGCCGGGCATCGCTTTATCACCCGTGGCATGGATCAGGTAGCTTGAAACCGCTGGCGTGAAGCCACCAAACAGCGCGGTCGCCAGGCTATACGCCAGTGAGAAGCCGGTGGCGCGCACTTCAGCCGGCATAATTTCCGCCAGATAGACCACCATCGCACCGTTATAGCTGGCATACAGGAACGATAACCACAATTCCGCTTCCACCAGATGCGCAAAGGTGGGCGATCCCACCAGCCAGTGCAATACCGGCCAGGTGGTGAGAATCATCAGGATAGTAAAGGTGATCAGCAGCGGACGACGTCCTATGCGATCCGACAGCGAGCCCATGACCGGCAACCAAATCAGGTTAGAGATACCGACAAAAAGCGTCACCATAAAACTCTGCTCATCGCTCATCATCAGCACGGTTTTACCGAAGGTCGGGGTGAAGGCGGTGATCATGTAGAACATCACCGTGGTGGTCACCACCATCAGCATACCCGCCAGCACCAATGCCCAGTTCTCACCGACCGAGCGCATGATCTGTCCCATGGAAGGATGTTGTTTACGTTTGCTGAACGCTTCGGTTTCTTCCAGCATGCGACGGATCCAGAACAGGAACGGCACAATCATACAACCGACAACGAACGGAATACGCCAGCCCCACTCGGTGACCGCTTCCTTCGCCAGCAGATGATTAAGACCGAGGCCAAGCAGCGCAGCGAAGATCACCGCGACCTGCTGACTACCGGACTGCCAGCTGACATAGAATCCTTTGCGTCCTTTTGGCGCCACTTCAGACAGATAAACCGACACACCGCCCAACTCCACGCCCGCAGAGAAGCCCTGCAGCAAACGACCCAGCAGGATCAGAATCGGCGCGGCAGCGCCCAGCGTGGCATAGCCCGGAACCAGGGCGATGGTGAGTGTGCCCAACGCCATCAAGCCCAATGTCAGCAACAGCCCTTTACGGCGTCCGTGATGGTCGATGTAGGCACCCAGAATAATCGCGCCAAGTGGACGCATCAGGAAGCCCGCACCAAAGGTCATCAGCGTGAGCATCAATGAAGCAAAGGGATCATCTCCGGGGAAAAAGGTTTTGGCGATCGCCGTAGCGTAATAGCCAAACACCATAAAATCGTACATCTCAAGAAAGTTACCGCTGGTAACGCTAAAGATGGTTTTGGCCCCGCCTTGCGATGGCTTTTGTAAAGATTGACTCGCGCTCATATTGTCCTTCCTGGGTTTTTCTTCCGTTGTAGCGGGTTGCGCCAGGAATAGATGTGATCGGCTTCACCATTGCAGTTTACAAAAGTGAGACCAAAAGTAACAAGAAATTAACATTGACGGCGGGAGCAAATAAAAAGGGCCGCTATCGATAGCGGCCCTTGTGAGCGATAAGAGGGGGTGATTTATTTCTTCACCGTCTCCATGCCCATCAAACCAATCTTCAGATAACCCGCTTCGCGTAACTGATCCATCACGCTCATCAGGGTTTCATAATCCACAGACTTATCCGCCTGGAAGAAGATGGTGGTGTCTTTCTTGCCTTCGGTCTGCGCCGTAAGCGCATTCACCAGCGTCTCTTTGGTGACCGCATCGTTGCCGATATAGATCTGCTTATCTTCCTTAATAGAAAGATAAACCGGTTTTTCCGGACGCGGTTGCGGTGCGCTGGTGGAGGCAGGCAGGTTAACACGCACATCCACCGTGGCTAATGGCGCGGCGACCATAAAGATGATCAGCAGAACCAGCATAACGTCGATAAACGGCGTCACGTTGATTTCATGCATTTCGCCATCGCCTACCGAGTCATCGTTTAAACGCATCGCCATAATACTTATCCTACGCGCAGTTTCTGTGCCGCCGTCGGACGGGTCGCTTCTTTCGCGGTGTCCACATTGCCGAGATCCAGATCGCGGCTCTGCAGCAGCATCACCTGCGCCGCAACATCACCCAATGAGGCTTTGTAGCTGGCAATCATGCGCGCGAAGACGTTGTAGATAACCACAGCAGGAATAGCAGCAACCAGACCAATCGCGGTCGCCAGCAACGCTTCTGCGATGCCCGGAGCAACGACCGCAAGGTTGGTGGTCTGCGTTTTAGCGATACCGATAAAGCTGTTCATGATGCCCCACACGGTACCAAACAGACCGATGAAGGGAGCAACAGAACCGATAGTGGCGAGGAAGCCATTGCCGCGACCAGCATGACGGCTGAATGCCGCAACGCGACGATCGAGGCGGAAGCTGGTGCGTTCCTTAATACCATCAAGATCTTCAGTACCAGCAGAGAGTTCCAGCTCGTTTTGCGCATCATTCAGCAACACCGCACTGTGGCTGTTACTTTTAAAGCTTTCAGCAGCGCGGTAAGCATCATTAAGCGAACGCGCTTCGCCCAGCGCCTGCTGTTCGCGTTTCAGGCGACGTTTCGCCCCGCTCAGCTCAGCAAACTTGCCGAAGAAAATCGCCCAGGTGACAACCGAGGCCAGTAACAGGCCAATCATCACCACTTTTACCACGATATCGGCATGCTGATACATGCCCCAAACGGAGAGGTCCGTTTGCATCAAATCACTGGCTACCACGCTGCGTCTCCAACTTCTGTTGCACAGTTCACGATTGAAGCGCGGATCATAGCAAAAAAATTGACCGAAGTGATAGTAGTTCTCATTACTATTTACAAACGATTAATGCTTCAATTTCCAACAATCTAGGTGGTTTTTATGGATGCGCTGGCTGATGTTTTACAAATGTGACCTAAACTGAAAATTTATTAAAACATCGTTTCAAAATGTGATGTATTTCATCCAATCAACATTTGACCACTTTTTCGCCAGCGCAATTTCACTATTCTGAGCCAGCCCTTCCCGATTGTGGTGTGCCTGACACCGCTAATGATCATCAAGCTGGAGCAATAATAATGACATCTAAAAAACGACTCACGATTGCAATCTCTTCTCTGGTTATGCTGCTGGCGAGTGGTGCTCACGCCAAAGTGTTAAAAGTCGCGGAAGTACAGCCCGCCGGTTATCCCACCGTGGTCGCGCTGCAGCATATGGGCGATAAGTTAAAAGAAGCGACACAAGGACGATTGGAGTTGAAGGTTTACGCTGGCGGCGTGCTGGGCGATGAGGATCAAACGCTGCAACAGGTTCAGCTCGGCGCGATTGATATGATTCGCGTCTCGCTGGCTCCTGTCACCACCATCGCCCCTGAAACCAGTGTGCTAACCCTGCCCTATGTGTTCCGCGATGAAGACCACATGCATAAGGTGCTGGATGGCGATGTCGGCAAACAGATTGTCGAAAAATTCGATAACGATCCCCGCACGCGCATGGTGTTCCTCGGCTGGACCGACGCGGGCACACGCAACATGATCACCAAAAAACCCATCACCAAACCCGAAGATTTGCAGGGGATGAAAATTCGCGTGCAGAACAGTGCCATTTCACTGGCCACGCTGAAAGCGATGGGTGCCAATCCTGTGGCAATGGGCGTCAGCGAAGTGTTTAGCGCCATGCAAACTGGCGTGGTCGATGGCACAGAGAACAATCCACCGACGTTTGTCGCCCACAACTATCTGCCCGTGGCGAAGTACTACACCCTGAGCGGCCACTTTATTCAGCCGGAGATGATCCTGTTCTCTAAAGCCTCATGGGGACGGCTCTCCGCTGAAGATCAGGCGCTGCTGAAGAAACTCGGCAAGGAAGCGCAGGATGAAGAGCGCCAGCTGTGGGCCACTTACACCGCCCAGTCAGTGGAGAAAATGAAAGCCGGCGGCGTGACATTCCAGGACACCAACCGCGATTACTTTATGAAAGCCACGCAACCGGTGCGCGACCAGTTTGGCGGCAATTATCAGGATCTGATGAAACAGATTGCGGATGTGAAATAACCCTCTCAGCGCCGCGCGACCGCGTGGCGCCTTGCTCAGGTAACGAAGCATGAATGCATATTCCCGTTTAATGGATGGGCTCTATCTGTTGTGCATGGGCATCGCGGCGGTAGCCCTGTTGATCATGGTCACGGTGATACCCATCGGTATTTTCGCGCGCTATGTGCTAAATGGTGCCCTCTCATGGCCGGAGCCGGTCGCTATCGTCTGCATGATCATCTTTACCTTTATTGGTGCGCCCGTCGGATTGCGGGCAGGCACACACATTTGTGTGTCGATGGTGACCGATCGCCTTTCCGAAACCGGGCAAAAATGGGCGCAACGGCTGTGCAACCTGCTGCTGATCGTGGTCTGTCTCATCCTGCTGCAGGCCAGCTACAGCTTGTGTGAGGCCATGTGGGTTCAACCGCTGGCGGCCTTGCCTGCTGTGACGTATGGCGAAATGTATCTGCCCATTCCTATCGGCGCGCTGTTTACGCTGCTGTTTGTGATCGAGCGAATACTGAATGGCGATCAAAGTCAGCGTCCGCTGGTGACGCTGGGCGGCACACACTAAATTCGGAGCACTAAAATGGATGCTTTCATTCTGGTTGGTAGTTTGGTGTTGCTGCTGTTGGTCGGCTTTCCGGTGGCGTTTGCCGTGGGGTTTGCCGCTTTTATTGGCGCCTGGTGGATTGATTTGCCACTGGAAGCCGTGGTGATTCAGATTACCAACGGGGTCAACAAATTTTCACTCCTCACCATTCCGTTCTTCATTTTGGCCGGGGCGATCATGGCCGAGGGAGGGATTGCCCGCCGCCTGGTGAACTTTGCCTATATCTTCGTCGGTTTTATCCGCGGGGGCTTGTCGTTGGTAAATATCGTGGCATCGACATTTTTTGGCGCCATTTCAGGATCGTCAGTGGCCGATACCGCCTCGATCGGGTCGGTGATGATCCCGCAAATGGAGCAAAAAGGTTATCCGCGAGATTTCGCCGCCGCCGTGACCGCCAGCGGTTCGGTGCAGGCGGTGTTAACGCCGCCCAGCCATAACTCCGTGATCTACTCGCTGGCCACCGGTGGCGTCGTTACCATATCCTCATTGTTTGTTGCGGGTATTATCCCCGGGCTGATGCTGGGATTCTGTTTGATGGTGATGTGCCTGGCGTTCGCTCGCAAGCGCGGTTATCCCAAAGGCGAAGCCATTCCGTTGCGTCAGGCGGTGAAAATCTTCTTCGATGCGTTCTGGGGACTCTTTACCATCGTCATTATTTTGGGCGGTATTCTTTCCGGCATTTTTACCGCTTCGGAATCCGCTGCGATCGCCTGCCTGTGGGCGTTTTTTGTCACGATGTTTATTTATCGCGATTTCAAATGGAATCAGCTGCATATTCTGGTGTTTCGCACCATCAAAACCGTCACCATTGTGATGGTGTTGATTGCCTTTGCGGCGGGCTTTGGCGCAGTGATGACCTTTATGCAACTGCCGACCATGATCACCGATGCCTTCACCAGCATCTCTGATAACAAATACGTAATTCTGATGTGCATCAACGTGTTACTGCTGGTGATCGGCACCTTGATGGACATGGCCCCTATTATTCTGATTTTAACCCCTGTCTTGCTGCCCGTTGCCACCAGTCTGGGCATCGATCCTGTGCATTTTGGCATGATTATGATGACCAACCTGGGTATCGGTCTGATCACCCCGCCGGTCGGTACCGTGCTGTTCGTTGCCAGCGCCGTCAGTAAACAGAAAATTGAGCAAGTGGTGACGGCCATGCTGCCCTTCTACGTCACGCTGTTTTTCATCCTGATGCTGATCACTTACGTGCCCGCGCTATCGCTGTGGCTGCCGCATGTCATGGGTGTGATGTAACGCGAAATCGCAGGGACGCGCTTTTGCCCGGCCAATTCATCGACTGACTCCGATAATCCGCAATCAGGGTCAACCCACTGCGGTGTTTCGTGGTAACGTGGATGTTTTGTGGTAAGTGTCAGGAAAGGCAGTGATGGCAACGAATAAAATTGATACCACGCTGGTTAGCGCGGGACGAAGCAAACGTTACACTCAGGGCTCAGTTAACAGCGTCATTCAGCGCGCATCTTCACTGGTTTTTGACACGGTTGCTGACAAAAAACGGGCGACGGCAGGTCGTGCATCGGGCGAGCTTTTTTATGGTCGCCGTGGCACCCTCACCCACTTCTCGCTGCAAGACGCCATGACCGAACTGGAAGGCGGCGCGGGTTGCGCGCTGTATCCGTGCGGTGCAGCGGCAGTATCCAATGCGATTATCTCTTTTGTCGAAGCGGGCGATCACATTCTGGTGAGCGGCGCCGTGTATGAACCGACGCAAGATTTCTGCACCAAAATTCTCAGTAAGCTGAATGTCACCACCACGTTCTTTGATCACTGCATCGGCAGCGAAATCAGTGAACTGATTCAGCCGAACACGCGCGTGGTATTCCTCGAATCTCCCGCCTCCATCACCATGGAAGTGCAGGACATTCCCGCCATCGTCGCCGCCGTGCGTGCGAAAGCGCCCGACGCGATCATCATGATTGATAATACCTGGGCGGCGGGCGTGTTGTTTAACGCGCTGGAGCATGGCATCGATATTTCGATTCAGGCGGGCACCAAATACATTATTGGTCACAGCGATGCGATGATTGGCACCGCCGTCGCCAATGAACGTTGCTGGCCGCAGCTGCGTGAAAACTCGTACCTGATGGGCCAGATGGTGGATGCCGATACAGCGTATATGGCCAGTCGCGGCTTGCGCACGCTCGGTACGCGTTTGCGCCAGCATGAAGAGAGCGGTTTGCAGGTTGCCGAATGGCTGGCCGCTCAACCGGAAGTGGCGCGCGTCAACCATCCGGCGCTGGCGCAGAGTAAAGGTCATGAATTCTGGCAGCGCGATTTCAACGGCAGCAGCGGACTCTTTTCCTTCATCCTGCATGAAAAATTGAGCCGTGAGCAGCTGGCGAATTACCTCGATCACTTCCACCATTTCAGCATGGCTTATTCCTGGGGTGGCTATGAATCCCTGATTCTGGCCAACCAACCGGAAGAGCTGGCGGAGATTCGCCCGGCAGGCGGCGTCGATTTCGACGGTACGCTGGTGCGTTTGCATATTGGTCTTGAACACGTTGATGACCTGCTGAACGACCTGAAAGCGGGCTTTGCGCGCTTAAAACAGTAAATATTTAAACAAAACCTAAACCATTTCGTGCCGCATCGGTGAGATCAACGTCTGCGATGCCACAGATGGTTAAAATAGAATCCTTGTGACTCGATGGGATAGCAGATGGGTGTTTTACATGAGATTGTTCACGCGCTCTGGCATCAGGATTTTGCCGCGCTGGCCAATCCGGATGTCGTGTGGATTGTCTACGGCGTGATGTTTTTAACGCTGTTTCTGGAAAACGGTTTGTTGCCTGCCTCTTTTCTGCCGGGTGACAGCCTGTTGCTGCTCGCAGGCGCCATGATTGCCAAAGGCGTGATGGATTTCGTGCCCACCATGGTGATTCTGACCACTGCCGCCAGCCTGGGTTGCTGGTTGAGTTATTTACAGGGACGATGGCTGGGCAATACGCGGATGGTCAAAAGCTGGTTGATGCATTTGCCGGCGCAATATCATCAGCGCGCCTGGAATCTGTTTAACCGCCACGGTTTGATGGCGCTGCTGGTCGGGCGTTTCCTGGCGTTTGTTCGTACCTTGCTGCCGACCATGGCGGGCATTTCGGGTTTACAGAATGGGCGCTTCCAGCTGTTTAACTGGCTGAGCGGCGCGCTGTGGGTCGGGATTGTGGTCGCCATGGGCTATGGCATCAGTCAGGTGCCGTTTATCAAGCGTCACGAAGATCAGGTGATGGCGGTGCTGATGGTGCTGCCGATGGTGTTGCTGTTTGTCGGTCTGACCGGCAGCATCGTGGTGATCTGGAAAAAACGCCGCCAGAAAACGAGCTAATCCGATACGGGTTGCCATAAATGGTAACCCTTCAATGGTTCAGTGCAGTTTCGTCGCGCGCGCATTCATGCACATTTGGCCATTCAGATGGCGTCTGACAGCAACCATTCGCTCAGGGCCATTTCGTTAAATGCACATTTATCTGCATTTGTTCAGGCGGCGTCAAACGGCAACGTTTGGCGCACGCGGCTGGCTTCCTCTCCCGGCGTCACGCCGAAATAGCGTTTAAACTCCCGCGAAAACTGCGAAGGGCTTTCATAGCCCACGCGCACCGCTGCCGCACTGGCTTTCATCCCATCCTGCAACATCATTAATCGTGCCTGATGCAGACGATAGCGCTTCAGATATTGCAGCGGCGAGGTTTGGGTGACGGCTTTAAAGTTGTGATGAAACGCCGAAACGCTCATGTTCACTTCGGCTGCCAGCATATCGACGCTGAGGCTTTCGGCGAAATGGCTTTCGATGCGTCGCAAGGCGCGCGCAATCTGGCTGAACTGGGTCTGGCGATTCACCAGCGACAGCAGCGCACCGCCAATCGGGCCGGTGAGCACATAGTAGATAATTTCCCGCACCAGCTGTGGGCCCAGCACGCGCGCATCACGCGGATGGCTCATCGCATCCAGCAAACGCTCGGCAGCGCACAGCATCTCTTCACTCATAAACGCCGAATGGATACCGGAAGTCTGCAACTGCGGCTGAAATTGTTCGTCGTCGCCAATATCCATCAACAGATCCTGCAAGCTGGCGATATCCACGCTCAGGCACATGCCGGCCAACGGCTCTTCCGGAGTGGCTTCGGTTTCGCACTCCACCGGCAGCGGTACGGTCAGCATCAAATACTTCGTGGCGTCGTAATGAAACACCGTGCTGCCGAGATAACCGGTTTTACGTCCCTGAAAAAGAATCACAATGCCGGGTTGATACATCATCGGCGTACGCGGAAGCGTTTCGCAGGCGTAGATGAGCTTGACGTTTTCCACAGCACACAGCGGCTTACGCGCATCATTCATTAGCGCGGTTACGCGCTGCGCCAGCTGGCGGCAAAGGGCATCGTTCGGCATGGATCACTCTCAGGCAGCAAAAAAATCAGTGTGCCGCAATGCTGCTCAAAGCTCCACCCTTCAGCAGAATCAGGCAAGATTCTGGCAGAAATGACCAGGGTAAAAGGGCGAGGTGATTGCCACAATGATCCTGCGGTTGAGTTTGTTGACTAGACTTAACCACAGCGCTTTTACGGTAAGTCACTGCGACAGATAAGGAGCAACTATGGCAGAGCAACCCATTATCAAACTGCACGACGGCAATATGATGCCGCAACTCGGACTCGGTGTCTGGCAAGCGAGTATCGAGGATGCCCGGGCGGCGATTGTCGAGGCCCTAAAAGTAGGCTATCGCTCGATTGATACCGCCGCCATCTACAAAAATGAGGAAGCCGTCGGTCAGGCACTGCAGGACACTGATGTCGCACGCGAAGACATTTTCATCACCACCAAACTGTGGAATGACGACCAGCAGAACGGTCAGCAGGCGATTGAGACCAGCCTGAAGAAGCTGCAACTGGAGAGCGTCGATCTCTATCTGATGCACTGGCCGTGCCCGGAAAAAGATCACTACGTTGAAGCCTGGAAAAAGATGATTGAGCTGCAACAGCAGGGCTTAACCAAAAGCATTGGCGTCTGTAACTTCCATGAAGCCCATCTCAAACGCCTGATCGATGAAACAGGCGTCTCGCCGGTGGTGAACCAGATTGAGCTGCACCCGATGCTGCAACAGCGCACCCTGCATGCCTGGAACGCACTGCATCAGATCCAAACCGAATCCTGGAGCCCGCTGGCGCAAGGCGGTAAAGGAGTATTCGATCAGGAGATCATCCGCGAACTGGCGAAGAAATACGGTAAGACGCCAGCGCAGATTGTGATTCGCTGGCATCTGGATAGCGGATTAGTGGTGATTCCAAAATCGGTGACGCCGGAACGTATTCGTGAAAACTTCCAGGTGTTCGACTTCAGACTGGAAAAACCCGAGATCAGCGAGATCACTAAGCTGGATAAAGGAAATCGTTTGGGGCCGGATCCGGAGAGCTTTAACGGCTAAGTCGGCACCGTTTAATCGTCAGGCGGATACGGCCAATGCGTACTCGCCTGCATTGGCTTCACAACAGCCGTGCGGTCATGTGCGGGTTGCTATGAATCGTGACCCTGTCGATTTGACGATCTGTTGTAAGGTGCGCATCACTGCGCACCTTTTTTCTTATGGCACCGGATTGACCTGCAACTGCCCCGCCGTGCCGCGGTCGGCTAATTCCAGCGTCTGGCTGTAGTAGACAAACGGGAAGTGATCCGACGAACTCTGCGGGAAGCTCACCAGCAACTCCACATCACCATCCACCCACACCGTATCTTTCCAGCCGCGATCTTCGCCCATCGGCTGTGCGCCATTGACGCTTTTGATCAAGAACATCACGCCCTGAATATGCAGCGATTGCGGGCGATCGGCATGGATAATCCAGCGTTCAAAGGTGCCCTGCTGCACCGTGGTGTCGATGCGGCTCATGTCCCACAGTGCGCCATTGATGCCCGGCACACTGTCGCCAATGCGGAATTCGCGCGTGCGTACCGCCACGCCATCCAGAATCTGATCCGCTAATAAACGCATCGGCAGATTGTCGGTAACCAGCGGCAGTAAGCCGGTGGGGCGCAGGCTCAGAACCAGCGTGTTGGCGAGGATGGAGGAAGGTTCAAACAGACCACGCAGGCGATCCATCAGGCCCGCCGCAGTCCCTGCCGTAATCGAGACTTCATCGCCCTGCGACATATCCACCAGCACTTCACGGCGTTCACCGGGTGCCAGCGACAGCGTTTGCACCGCAACGGGCGCAGGCAGGAAGCCTTGATCGCTGGCAATCACGGTAAACGGACGATTATCCGAGAAGCTCAAATCAAAGCGACGCGCGTTCGAAGCATTCAACAGGCGCAGACGCACCCAACCACGCGACACCTCGACATACGGATTCTGCACGCCGTTGACCAGCAACGTATCCCCGAGGAAACCGCCGTCTGATGGTGGGTTATAAACCGGCGTGGCAAAGTTATCGAGACGCTTGTCCTGGATAATCAGCGGGAAGTCATCAACGCCATAGTGTTTGGGCAGCGGCAGCGCTTTGCTGACGTCATCTTCAATCAGCCACATGCCCGCCAGACCGTTGTAGACGTGTGGCGCCATACGATTTGGCGTATTGGCGTGATACCACAAGGTCGATGCCCCCTGACGAACCGGCAATACCGGCGCCCAGTCAACGCCGGCTGACATCATGCGCGGTGCACCGCCCATTAAGGCACCCGGCACCTGCAATCCACTTACCGTCATCGCCACCGGTTCGTTGAGACGGTTGCTGTAAATCAACTTCACGTCATCGCCGCTGTAGACGCGCACCGTGGGACCGAGGTACATGCCATTAATACCCCAGACCGGCACTTTATTGTTATTACCGCTAAATGACCAATGGCTGCGTTGCAGCGTCAGAAAGAGCGGTTGGCCACGGCGAGACTCAAGCAGTGGCGGAACAGGAAGCGGCACATCGCCCATCGGAGCCGCAGCGTAGGCGGCATAAGGCATGCTACTGGTCGCCAGCGCAACACCGGCGGAAAGCTGAATAAACTGACGTCTGCTGCAAGACATAAAACTTCAGACCTTTTGAGCGGGGCGTGAAGACGCCGTGTCCATGTTGTTCTTGTTAGTGAGTTTTTGCTGTGATGAGCACGGGGCAGCGTTTCTACCCCGTGGATGGCTAGAGTTTACCGTTTTTTTCGCGTTCGGCGACTTCGGCGTTCAATTCTTCCAGCTTAGCAGACATTAATTCGCGGCAGTGGGTGGCTAATTTGCGCACCGAGGTGGTTTCAAACTGTTTGGTATCCACTGGCGGCAGCATTTCAACAATCACCAGGCCGTTGTTCCAGCGATTAAGTTTCACTTTGCCGTGGGTATTCGACACCACCACAGGGATGATCGGCACACCTGCTGCCACTGCAGCATGAAACGCACCGGTTTTAAACGGCAGTAAACCACGGCCACGGCTGCGGGTACCTTCCGGGAACATCCAGAATGAAATCTTCTTTTTATTAAACTGCTCGACCAGTTCACCGATGGTGCCATGCGCTTTGGCGCGGTTATCACGGTCAATCAGCAAATTACCGGTCAGCCAGTAGAGTTGACCAAAGAATGGGATCCACAGCAGGCTCTTTTTGCCGACGGTGACCGTGGTCGGCTGCACGATCTTCGCCGCCGTGATCATGTCGTAATTGTTCTGATGGTTGGCAATGTAAATCGCATTGCCATAGCTCTCCGCGTCGGCGGGTTTGCGCAGCTCGACTTTGACGCCAAACACTGTCGACAGGCGACCAAACATATGGCCGAACGTCGCCACATGGCGAGGATTACGCGGTGAGAACAAACACCAGATACTGCCGAAGATGCACACCAAAATCGAATAAACGATAACAATAATCGTGCGTAAAATTAGTAACATAGCTTCCTCAAGTTGGGCAATCCATTGCCTGGTCAGTCTTATTCTTCGCTACTGGCGTCACTTTTCGGGCGCGCTGGCGCGTTCACTTCCACGCTATCAATGCGCTGCAGGCCACGCGACACGCTGCCACGACGACCGCGATCGGCA
The DNA here is from genome assembly GCF_037153115.1 of Pantoea sp. USMM079. Taxonomy (NCBI): domain Bacteria; kingdom Pseudomonadati; phylum Pseudomonadota; class Gammaproteobacteria; order Enterobacterales; family Erwiniaceae; genus Pantoea; species Pantoea sp. USMM079. Next base: position 182,708 of record NZ_JBBCKX010000006.1, on the reverse strand, counting down.
CGCACTTTTTGCAGATCTTCATCGCGCATAATCAGCTTACGCTTGCCGACATACAGGGTAATCGAACTGCCCGGCGGCAGAATCAGCAACCACTGCAGCTTATCCACGCCCGCAGCGGCATCCGCTGATGGAATAGAGATGATTTTATTCCCTTTTCCTTTCGACATCTGTGGCAGATCGCCCACCGGGAACATCAACATACGTCCGGCCTGGGTAATCGCCAGCAGCATATCATCGCCCGAATGCACCGCCATTGGCGTCATCACTTTGGCATTGTCTGGCAACGTTAGCAGCGCTTTACCGGCGCGGTTGCGCGAAATCAAATCGGCAAAGGTACAGATAAAGCCGTAACCCGCATCGGAGGCCATCAACAGTTTTTGGTCGTCCGCTTCCATCAGCACCTGTTCAAACGCGGCACCTGGCGGTGGCGTCAGTTTGCCGGTTAGCGGTTCGCCCTGCCCGCGCGCCGACGGCAACGAGGTCGGATCCAGCGTATAACTACGGCCGGTGGAGTCGATAAAGGCCACTGGCTGATTGCTCTTACCGCGTGCGGCGGCGAGGTAACTGTCACCGGCTTTGTAACTGAGACCGGTTGGATCGATATCGTGGCCTTTGGCGCTGCGCACCCAGCCCATCTGCGACAGCACAATCGTCACCGGCTCGGCACTCACCAGCTCGGTTTCGCTCAGCGCTTTAGCTTCTTCACGCTCATGCAGCGGTGAACGGCGATCGTCACCGTAGGTCTGGCTATCTGCCAGCAATTCTTTCTTCAGCAGGTTGCTCATCTTGCGTTCGGACGCCAGAATCGCCTGCAGTTGATCGCGCTCTTTCTCCAGCTCCGCCTGCTCACCACGAATCTTCATCTCTTCCAGTTTGGCGAGATGGCGCAGTTTCAGTTCCAGAATGGATTCGGCTTGCGTATCGCTGAGTTCAAAGCGCGACATCAGCACTTGCTTAGGCTCGTCCTCGGTACGGATGATGTGAATCACTTCATCAATGTTGAGGAACGCCACCAGCAAACCTTCGAGGATATGCAGGCGGCGCAGCACGCGCTCTAAACGATAGTTCAGGCGGCGCGTCACGGTATCGCGTCGGTACACCAGCCATTCAGACAGGATCTCCAGCAGGTTTTTCACCGCCGGACGGTTATCCAGCCCAATCATATTCAGGTTAACGCGATAGCTCTTTTCCAGATCGGTGGTGGCAAACAGATGGTTCATCACCTGCTCCACATCCACACGATTCGAGCGTGGCACAATCACCAGACGCGTTGGGTTCTCGTGGTTGGATTCATCACGCAGATCTTCCACCATCGGCAGCTTTTTATTGCGCATCTGGTTAGCGATCTGCTCCAGCACGCGCGCACCGGAAACCTGGTGCGGCAGTGCAGTGATCACCACATCGCCATCTTCTTTCTTCCACACCGCGCGCTGACGGATCGAACCGCGCCCGCTTTGGTAGATTTTACGGATCTCGCTGCGCGGCGTGATGATCTCGGCTTCGGTCGGATAATCCGGGCCCTGCACAATATCCAGCAACTCATCCAGCGTGGTGTTGGGTTTGTCGATCAGCTTCACCGCCGCTTCCGCCACTTCACGCAGGTTGTGCGGTGGGATATCGGTGGCCATGCCCACGGCGATACCGGTGGTGCCGTTCAGCAGGATATTCGGCAGACGTGCCGGCAACATCTTCGGCTCCTGCATGGTGCCGTCAAAGTTCGGGATGTAATCGACCGTGCCTTGTCCCAATTCACCCAGCAAAATCTCGGCATATTTGGAGAGGCGTGACTCGGTGTAACGCATCGCGGCGAAGGATTTGGGATCGTCCGGCGCCCCCCAGTTGCCCTGACCATCCACCAGCGGGTAGCGATAGGAGAACGGCTGTGCCATCAACACCATCGCTTCATAACAGGCGCTGTCGCCATGCGGATGATATTTACCTAATACGTCACCGACGGTACGGGCAGATTTTTTGAATTTGGCGCTGGCATTGAGGCCCAGTTCCGACATCGCGTATACAATTCGGCGCTGCACCGGCTTGAGGCCATCGCCGATATACGGCAGTGCGCGGTCCATGATCACGTACATGGAGTAGTTCAGGTACGCGTTTTCCGTAAATTTGTGCAGGGCAAGACGCTCTGCACCATCCTGCGTCAATTCGCTCATTAAGCTCGCATCCTCACTTCGTGGCCCGCAACGGCGGGGCATCCGGCGCTCATTTGGCGAGGATAGTACCTTATTCGTGCGAGTTAGTCACAGGGAAGCCAATGACCGCAGGCAGAATCGTATGGCATTAAATAACGTGATATCGGTTGGAAAATGAAAAAGGAATGAGATCAATATCACAATGAATATCCCCATTAATATGTGAGCATGATCGCAATTAATTATTAACTATTTCAGGTGTATTAAAGCTGTCCGTAATCATGGACAACATTTAGTATTGTTGCTTACACCGTCCTTTCCTAAATTTATACTCCATAAGACATCAATATTGCGCTCCTGATTTCTGGCATGAAGAAATAGATAACGAGGAAATAATCTTAAAAACGCTTTGCCAAAATAAAGGGTGACCGAATGCAAATACTGACTTCGCGACAACACCGTTTAGTCAAACTGCTGTTGCAACATGCTGCACCGCAGCCGATCAGAGAATTAGCCCTACAGTTGGGCGTGTCAGAAAAGACGATTCAGCGCGACTTGCAGTGGCTGGAAAGCTGGCTTGGTAGCTGGTCACTGACGCTGGAGAAAACCCCAGGCCGCGGCGTGCGTTTGCGGGTTGATGATATCCAGCAGCGCCTGCAACTGGAGCAGCAACTCAACGGCGATGAAAGCAGTGCCGATGCGCTGGGGCAAAACAGCCGCCGAGTAAAAATTGCCTCGCAGTTGCTGAGTGACGCGCCGCGTGCAACCTCTATCAGTAAGCTGTCGGAACGCTATTTTATTAGCCACGCCTCGATTGTGAATGACCTGAAAGTGATTGAAGAGTGGCTACAACCGTTGGGTTTGACGCTGCAACGTGGGCCAGGTGGCACCCATATCGAAGGTAACGAACAGGCGCTGCGTCAGGCAATGGTCTCCCTGATCAATGATGTGATGCAGCAAAACGTTGCCGGTACGCCGCTGTTGCCACGTCTCGATCCCGGCAGCCAGCAGGCACTGGTGCATTATTTTGGCGATGAGGATGTGGCTTTTGTGCAGACGCTGCTGCAACAGATGGAGCAGCAACTCAGTTACCCGCTAGGCGATGCCTGGTATCTGAATCTCTGCACCCATATTCTGATCATGATGCACCGGATGGCGCAGGGGAATGCGCTGGCACTGGCAACTCTGGCCACAATGCAGGATCTCGATCAGCGCATTTTACTGATTGCCCAGCAAATGGTGACGCAGATTGAACAGCGGATGTGCTGTGCCCTGCCCGCCGATGAAGTGGGTTTTATTTATCAATATATCGTGTCATCCGGCATTGTGGTGGAAGAGCGCGGCGATAATGCGCCGATGCATAATCAATTCTGCACCGCAGAGTCCGTAAAAATAACCTGTGAATTAATTGATCGTTTCGCAGCCTTTATTCAGCAAGATTTAGCGCAGGACCGATTATTATTTGACGGCTTACTGGTGCATATAAAGCCACTATTAAATCGACTCAAATATCATATTCATATTCGCAATCCGCTGCTGGAGGATATTCAGCAGGAAATGAAAGGCATATTTTCGTTAACGCACCAGGCGATGCAATTAACCGCTCGCACTTACGGGCTTTCGCCAGTGGCTGACGACGAAATCGGTTATCTCTGCGTGCATTTCCAGGCCGCGCTGGAGCGGCAAATTGCCCATAAACGCATTCTGGTGGTGTGTTCCAGCGGCGTGGGGACGTCGCATCTGCTGAAAAGCCGCATCTTGCGGGCATTCCCTGACTGGGAAATCGCGGGTGTCGTCTCCGCCAGCAATCACGCCGCGTTTTGTCAGAACCAGACAGTGGATTTAGTGATCACCACTATCCATCTCAACGCCGGGCCTATTCCGGCAGTGTATGTGAGTGCATTTTTTAACGATGACGATATCCGGCGGGTCACTGACGCCATGATTGGCAGCCAGCTGCCGGACGGCGCGCACTGCGCGTTGGCTGAACATTAATTGAATGAGGTAAAACCCATGGACATTTCCCGCATTCTGACGCCACGCCGCGTTAACCTGGCGCTCACCGCCACCACCAAAGAAGAAGTGATCAACGAACTGACCGATCTGCTGTATCAGGACGGCGCCATCACCGATCGTGCAGCCTTTATTGAAGATGTCTGGCTGCGTGAAGCTGAGGGCTCAACCGGGTTCGAAAACCACGTTGCCATTCCGCACGGCAAGTCTTCCGCCGTCCAACACACCACATTAGCCATTGGTCGTACCCAACAGGATATCCCCTGGGAAACGCTCGATGGCAGCCAGGTGCGCTGCATCATCCTGTTCGCGGTGCGACTGGAAGATCAGAACACCACCCATATTCGCCTGTTGTCGCAGGTGGCCAGCGCGCTGGCCGATGATGAGGTGATAGCCCAACTGCTGGTGGAAAACGACCCCAGCAATATCATCCGGCTGTTTAGCCAGTACGCCGAAACCGACCTCTGTTAATCCCCTAACTCTTTGAGGTGACACATGAATATCGTCTGTGTAGCGGCCTGCACGGCAGGCATCGCGCATACCTATATTGCGCGTGAAAAACTGATCAAAGGCGCTCATGCACTGGGCCACACCATCCACGTTGAAACCCAGGGCACCATCGGCACTGAAACCGCGTTGACGCGTGAAGACATCGCTGCCGCTGACGTGGTGATCCTCGCCATTGATGTGAAGATCAACGGTGAAGAACGCTTTCAGGGCAAACCCATCGTACGAGTGAAAACCGAAGTGGTGATCAAGTCACCGGTGAAATTCCTCGAAAAAGTGGCGGATTCACTGGCGCGTGCCTGAGGAGATCCATCATGAACGACAACAAACGTCAGTACGGACAAGAGATCAAAGGCCATCTGCTCACCGGGATATCCTGGATGATCCCGCTGATCGTCGCCGCCGGGATCTGTATCGCGCTCGGCCAGGTGATTGGCGGGCCGGATGTCGGCAAGCAAACCGGCACTATCGCCTGGATGTTGAATCAGATCGGCGGCTGGGGCATGGGCTTGATCGTGCCGCTGATCAGCGCGGCCATCGCCTACTCCATCGCCGATCGTCCCGGCTTTGCGCCAGGTTTGATCGTCGGTTTTATCTGCGGGCAGATCGGCACCGGTTTTATTGGCGGTATGCTCGGCGGCTTCCTGGTGGGTTACACGGTATTGCTGTTGCGCCGCACCATTAAGCTGCCGCAGTCGATGCAGGGGTTGATGCCGATTATGGTGCTGCCGGTGTTGAGCACCATCATCGCCGGTCTGTTGATGATGACCTTTATTGGCCAGCCGATTGTCTGGCTGCAGAAGGCGCTGATTCATCTGCTGGAATCGATGCAGGGCGGATCGAAGTTTGTGCTGGGTGCGGTGCTGGGTGCGATGGCGACTTTTGACTTCGGCGGCCCCATCAACAAAACCATGTCGCTGTTCGCCGACGGCATGCTGGTCGACGGGATTTATGGCCCGGAAGCAGTGAAGTTTGTCGGCTCAATGATTCCGCCGTTTGGCATCACGCTGTCGTATCTGCTGACGCGCCATAAATACACCAAAGCGGAGAAAGAGGCGCTCAAAGCCGCCTTCCCGATGGGTATCTGCATGATTACCGAAGGGGTGATTCCGATTGCGGCGCGTGACCTGCTGCGTGTGGTCGGCAGCTGCGTGGTGGCCTCTGCCATCGCCGGTGGGCTGATTATGGTGTGGGGCGTGGAAGCACCGGTGCCGCACGGCGGCATGTTTGTGGTGCCGCTGTTCACCAAACCGCTGATGTTCTGTCTGGCGCTGGGCATCGGCACCGTGGTGTGTGGCGTGATGCTGTCGCTAATGAAGAAGCCAGTGACGCAGGCAGATGAAGAGTTCGATGACGTGGAAGCCCCTGGCGTCCGCGACGAAGAGATCAAATTCACACTGGAATAAGGAGCCACCATGTTTGCCATGATGAATGACCTGATTCAGGCCGCCGCTAAGCAGCAATATGCCGTGCTGGCGATAAACTGCTTCAACCTTGAAACCGCGCGGGCGGCGATTCAGGCCGCCGAACAGCAGCGTGCACCGCTGATATTGAATGTCTATCAGGGTCACAGCACACACTTCCCACCCGCCGTGGCGGTGCCGCTGGTGCAGGCGCTGGCGAAAGACGCCACGGTACCGATTGCGCTGGCGCTGGACCACGGCAAGGCCTTTCCGCTGATTGGTCAGGCGTTTCGCGCCGGCTTTACCGGCCTGATGATCGATGCCTCTGCCGATCCGCTGGCCGAAAATATTCGCCAGACCGCAGCGGTAGTGAAGATGGCGCACACCGCTGGCGTTTGCGTCGAAGGCGAGCTGGGGCATATCGCCGATGCGCCGACCTACGAGTTAGCCGATGCCTCCGTGAAGATGACGCAAGTTGCTGACGTGCTGCCGTTTATTGAGCAAACCGATATCGATTTGCTGGCGATTTCGGTGGGCACTGCGCACGGGCTGTATCCAGCGGGCGTGAAGCCGAAGATTGATTTCCAGCGCTTGCAGGAGCTGCATGCGGTCTCAACACGCCCATTGGCACTGCATGGCGGTTCGGGCACACCCGCCGAGGATATTCGCCGCGTTAGTCAGCATGGTGTGGCGAAGATTAACGTCGGTGCCGCCGTGTTTGATGCCGGTAAAAACGCGGTTGAGCAGGCGCTTAAACAGCATCCGCACGCGGAACTGGCCGATCTGCTTGGGCTGATGGAATCTGCCTGCCGTGAAGTGGTGATTGAGTATCTGAGCTGGTCGGGATCGGCTGGCAAAGCGTAGTTCGCGGACGCGCCAGATCGCCATAAATGTCACCCCTACGGGGCCCCGTAGGAGACGGATTTATGCATAGCGTTGAAAAGAATACACGTGATTTGACGCATTAATACGCACCTGAAACGCCGCTTTGCTCATCGCGATTTAAAGCAGCGGCAAGATAAAGCGCGATAAGTCGCGCAGCGACAGGAATCAGAAGCATTTCCCTTTTTATCCATCATCGGGTCGGCGCACGCGTCGGCTCTGGTAAAACTCACGTTGAGGAAATATTAACATGTTGATTTCAATGAAAGAGATGTTGGCACCGACTCGTGAACACCGCTACGCCATCGGCGCATTTAACGTGGCAGACAGCTGCTTTATCCGTGCCGTGGTGGAGGAAGCCGAAGCCACCAACACTCCGGCGATCATCTCGATTCACCCGAGTGAGCTGGAGTTTGTGACCGATGAATTCTTTGGCTATGTGCGGGAACGCACGCTGAAGAGCAAAGTGCCCTTCACCATTCACCTCGACCACGGTGCATCGATTGCGCAGGTGCTGCGCGCCATCCAATGTGGATTTACGTCAGTGATGATCGATGGATCACTGCTGCCGTACGAAGAGAACGTGGCGCTGACCAAAGAGGTGGTGAAGCTGGCGCATTCGGTGGGCGTGTCGGTGGAAGGTGAACTCGGCACCATTGGCGATACCGGCACCACCGTGGAAGGTGGCGTTAGCAAGGTGATCTATACCGAACCGGCGCAGGCAGAAGATTTTATCCAGCGCACCGGCGTCGATACCCTGGCAGTGGCAATTGGCACCGCGCACGGTATCTATCCAAAAGATATGAAGCCGGAACTGCAGATGCATATTCTGAAGGATATTGCTCAACGTACCGATATTCCGCTGGTGCTGCACGGGGGTTCTGCTAACCCGGATGCGGAGATTGCTGAGGCGGTGACCCTCGGCGTGGGCAAAATCAATATTTCCAGCGATATGAAGTACGCCTACTTCGCTAAACTGCGCGAAATTCTGGCGCGTGAAACCTGGTGGGATCCCAATGTGATTTATCCGGAAGCGATTACCGCCGCCAAAGCAGTGATTCGCTACAAGATGAATCTGTTTGGTGGATTGGGTAAAGCGAGTTTGTATCGCTGAGTACCCGAATGGGGCCACGTTGCCCCTTTTAAGCCACGCAATAATCGCGCCGCTCCAGTAGCGGCGCGATGCATCAGGCATGAGTTTACTTAATCACACCCAGCCACTGCGAGGCGATCTGCGCATATTCGCCGGTGGCGGTGCTAAGATGCAGCCACTGATCGACATACAGTTTCCAGCTCATATCATCACGCGGAATCATGTAGGCTTTTTCACCATACTGCATCGGCTTATCCGGATTGATGGCGCACAGCGTCGGGTAGTGCTTCATCTGGAACAATGCTTCGGACGCATCCGTAATCATCACATCGGCTTTCTTATCCACCAGCTGCTGGAAAATACCGACGTTATCGGCCAGTTGCAGCGTCGACTGCGGTAAGTGGCTGTGCACAAAGGCTTCATTGGTGCCGCCAGCCGGTTCAATCACCCGCACGCTCGGCTTGTTGATCTGCGCGACGGTTTGATATTTGTCTTTATCATCACAGCGCACCAGCGGGATTTTGCCATCCACACCCAGCGGCTCGGCAAACCAGGCAATCTGCTGGCGTTTTAAGGTAACGGACACGCCACCCAGCGCGATATCACACTGCTTTGCCACGAAATCGTCACTCATGGTTTTCCAGGTGGTTGGCACCCACTGCACTTTGGCACCCAGACTTGCCGCCAGTGACTGCGCCATGCTGATATCCAGCCCTTCATACTGCCCATCGCTGCGCAGATAGCTGTAAGGCTTGTAGTCGCCCGTGGTACAGACTTTCAGGGTTTTACTGCTACGAATCTCGTCGAGGTGGGATTGCGCCGACGCAGCGCCACTCACCAGAAGTAATGCACTCAGTATCGCGGTTTTCATGGTTTCTTCTTTTTTATGTTGATGTTGGTTTGCGCGCGGATTGTTGCATAGCCCTGCGCATTGTTGCTTTATTAGCAAAAGTCTTGTGATCAATCACGCATTTTTTTGCTTCGCCTGCGCGCGTACAGTGTGCGCCATCAACGGGAAACGGAGCGAATCATCCATGAGCAATATTTTAATCATCGACGGCGGTAAAACTTTTGCCCACTCGAAAGGCGAACTGAATCACACCCTCACTGACGTGGCAGCCAGCCAGCTGCGCGATCTGGGCCATAACGTGGTGGTCACCCTTGCAGACAGCGATTACAACGTGGCAGAAGAAGTGCAGAAATATCTCGACAGCGATGTGGTGATTTATCAGATGCCTGGCTGGTGGATGGGCGAGCCGTGGACGGTGAAAAAATACATTGATGACGTGTTCACCGAAGGCCACGGTTCACTGTATGCCAGTGATGGCCGTACGCGCAGCGATGCGGGCAAAAAGTACGGTTCAGGCGGTCTGATTCAGGGCAAAAAATACATGCTGTCGCTGACGTGGAATGCACCGCTGGAAGCGTTTAATGATCCTGAGCAGTTCTTCGAAGGCGTGGGCGTGGATGGTCTCTATCTGCACTTCCACAAAGCCAACCAGTTCCTTGGCATGGAAGGTTTACCGACCTTTATCTGTAACGATGTGATCAAGATGCCGGACGTGCCGCGCGATATCGAACGTTATCGGACTCATCTCAGCCAGATCTTTGCTTAACTGTAAGCACACCGGGAAAAGAGGAAGCGCTATGTTAACCGTCGTTGCAGAAATTTGCGTCAAGCCAGGCCGCCGTCATGTGGTGCTGGATGCCATCAATAAATTGATCCCCACCGTGCTGGAAGAAGAGGGTTGCCATCAGTATGACGCGCTGGTTGACCATCAGGCGCAGGTGCCGTGGAAGCAAAATTCCCCAGATTCCATTTTCATGCTGGAGCAGTGGGAATCGCTGCGCCATCTTGAGCAGCATCAGCAAATGCCGCATATGGATGCGCATCGCGCCACGATTAAAGACGATGTGGTGGATGTGAAGATCCTGGTATTAGAGCCGGTTCGTTAATCGTCTAAGCCTCTGCCTGTGCAGGGGCTTTTTTATAGCAGGCGATCTTGTTCAATCTTCTCGCGCAGAAAATCGAGAAAACAGGTAATGCGCGAGGTGAGTGACTGGTTGCGGTAATACACAGCATGAACCGGCAGACGCCATTCACGCGTCTCCTGCTCCAGCACCTGCACTAAATCACCCCGCTCACGATCCTTACGGCTGACAAAATCAGACAAACGTGCAATACCCTGGCCTGCCAGCGCCAGCTGACGTAGGGTTTCTCCGCTGGAAGCCGACAGCGTGGGTTTAATTTGCAAAAACTCACCTTCACGCTGCCATACGGGCCAGACGTTATGCGCATCCAGCTGGCTGAATCCCAAAAGCTGATGGGCTGACAACGCCTCAACTGATTCCGGGCTGCCATACTGCTGCAGGTAAGCCGGGCTCGCCACTAAACGCGTGGCGCTGCTGCCCAGCACGCGGGCACGCAGCGTAGAATCACGCAGCTCCCCGACACGAATCGCGATATCGGTCTGCTGCTCCAGCAAATCGATCATGATGTCGTCGGTATTCAACTCCAGCTGAATCAGCGGGTAACGCTGTCGAAATTCCGCCACCAGCGGCACGATCACATGCAGCATAAAGGGTGCGTTGGCATTGATGCGCAATCTGCCAGAGGGGATATCGCGACGTTGGGCGATCTGCTCTTCCGCCCTTTCTACCGACGAAAGGATCTGGCGCGCATGATCGAGGAAGATCAAGCCTTCCTCGGTGAGCGCGAGACGCCGCGTGGTGCGGTGCATTAGCGTGGTTTGTAATTTGCTTTCCAGCCGACTCAACGCCCGGCTGATACCAGAACTGGTTTGATCGAGCTGCTCGGCCGCCGCTGTGATTGAGCCGGTATCCACTACCACCACCCAGGCGCGCAGCTCTTCCAGTGTGATTTTCACGCATTCTATCCTTTCGCATTGCACCGTCTGGCACAGTGGTACGGTTTTAGGCGGCAGGATAACACAATTGCCATTGCTGCCCCGCCACTCACGACAGGACAGCACTTATGGTGATTATTTTGCGGGATTAGGCGTGACCTGCCAGATTTCAGAAACAATTTTACCCGCGCGGTAGGTCAAGATGTAGCTCACGTTCAACGCATTTTTACCGTTAAAGTGCACCTGTGCTAAAACCGTGCTGCCTTTAGGATTGCTCGCTTCAGTGAGGTTATTCACGGTGTATTGCAAATTTCCCTGGGCAGTACTGAATTTGCTCCATACCTGCTGAATGGCATCGCTGGAGTTATAGGCCCCATCCAGCGGTCCTCCAACCCATTCCAGATGCGCGTTATCGGCATAATGCGCCATTATCTCAGCCATATTACCCGCAGCAATCGCCTGAAAATGCGCTCGCGCATTATCTGCATCAGCGGCAAAACTTTGTCCCGCTGACAAAGTGAATAATACAGTGGAAATCAATAATGGTTTAAGTTTCAACATATATAGCTCCTTGGTTTTATTATTTATCTTTTACAGCTTGAGGGTATCAATAATTTTTTGTGTAGCACGCTCTACCTTTGAAAGACTCAGATCCTGGTTCAATACATAGGCATATTTATTATCGCGAGTGAACACCAGAGCCTGACGAGGGTGGTCAAAGCCTGTAATAGTGGTAATAACACTCAGTTTCTTAGCATCAATGACTGAGACGCTATTATCAATGAGATTGCCACTGTAAATAACCCCCCCATCGGGAGAGAGTGCAGCGCCATAGGGTTGCTCCCCCACGGGAATAGAAAGCATGATCTTTTGACTTGTAATATCGACAACGGCCACCGTATTACTTCCGCTATTAGCAGCGAACAGTGTTTTACCATCACCCGTGACCGAAATGGCGCGAATTTTATTGAATCCGCTAATCTCTCCAATAATTTCATTTCCTGCGGTATCCACTATAGTGATCTTATCCCCGAGGAAATTCGTCACATACAAACGATGTCCATCAGGGCTCAGTTGCACACCTTGTCTCGGTTGGGCAAAACCTTTAATCACAGCCTGCGCAACACCCGTTTCAGTGTTCATAACTGTCACCGAGTCGCTGGATTGATTGTTCACGTACAAAGCTTTACCGTCAGAGTTCAGCGCCGTACCAAACGCTCCGGGCCCAATAGCGTATTGGTTAATGGTCTGGAAAGATTCACTATCAATACGATCCACAACACCTTTGCTGCTGTCTGAGATATAAAAACTTTTCCCATCCGGTGCAAAGATGATATTGCGTGGCGTCACGTAATTTTTTAACACGCCCTGAACCTTGCCATTGACTAAATCATAAATGACAACTTCAGAATTCTCACTGCTGGCAACCACTGCCATTTTTTCATTCGGATTCATGGCGAGGGTGTTATTTTTTATCGCTCCATCAAAAGTTACCCTGTGCACTTCATGCTTATTGTCATTCTTAGCATAAAGTGTGCTCGGAAGATAAAAAGATATCACCCCAGCCAATATCACTGCCGTCGTTGAATAGCGAAGAATTCGCATCTCATATCACTCCTGTAAATCATCAACCTTCATGGATGACGTTGATGATAAGATGCTTCACATAATGCATTATTCCCTGATGCTTCATTTAAATTTAAAAAATTCAGGTCAGCGTATTAATTATTAGTTCCAACTTCGGATTACTTAGATTTTTCACCGTGCCGACCATTGCATAATTCAAACCGTGACAAGATCCATATCGCGCCTGAAGTCCGTGATCAGTGCGCTGACCACTTTTCAGCAACGGTTGACGTGAATCCGGTTGGCGAAGATAAAAGCTGATGGTGTGTCCTGATGTATCCTGGTATAGCACCATGGCTGCTGCACCTTGCTCAGTTGCGAATAAACGTCCGCTCACCGGACTAAAGCCGGCCGATTGTAAATCAGGTAAGCGTGCGTCTGAGCCCACGTGCTGATTCAACCAGTTATTTAGTGTATCTGGCTGATGCTGAACCACATCAGCGCCAACACTTCCATCGACAACCATCAGTTTATAGGCTTCTATCGCATCACCCATTGGCGCGACATTTTGATTTCGCCAGTCATGCATTTGCCATCCCCCCACTGAACTTAGCACAACGCAGAGCACAAAGCAGGCGGCCAGTTTAAGGCGTAAGCGCGATCGCTGGACGTGACGTGCCCGAATAAATGCTGGATCAAGCCTCTCAGGCAAAAGGGGCAATTGAAATTCAGAGAGTGCAGTTCGCAGGTGTCGCGCCTCCCACTGCCAGGTCTGAACTTGCCTGGCAATTTGCGGTTGCTGGGCAATATAACGTTCAACGATGGCACGCTCATGATCGTTAAGCTGATTGTCCACATATGCATGCAAGTCGTGTTCGTTCGGCGGAATTCTCATTTCATTACTCTCAACGTCGTTCGTGGGACGTTACCCTCACAAAGATGGTGCATGGCTTTTCGTGCCCGAGATAGACGGGACATCACCGTGCCAATCGGCACATCTAGCATGACTGCCGCCTCCTGATAGCTAAACCCCTCAATGACGATGAGAAGTAGCAAGCCTCGTTGCTCTTGAGAGAGGTGGTTAAAAGCAGCCAGCATTCCTTGTGTTGCCACTTCATCTTCCGCTGATGGCCAGTACTCAGCTTCTTCATGCTTAAACTTGCTCAGTAATCCCCAATAACGTGCCTTACGCCGTTTATCCGCCAAAAATTGTCGGTAAAGGATGGTGAATAACCAGCTTTTTAGCGATGCCTCTTCGCGTCGCATCGACCACTTCGTCAACGCACGCACCAGCGCTGATTGCACCAGATCATCGGCCTCGTGAACGTCACGCGTCAGCCAATAAGCAAAGCGGCGCAGCCGGGGGATCAGTTCCTTTATTTGATGGTCAATGTCGTTCCTGGACATAAAGCAACTTTTGTCTAATGGTGAGTGTTCTGATGCATAAGAGCATCAGCAGAACACTTTATTCCTTACGGGGAGAAACTTTTTTTGCGAAGGACTGAGGCAGGGAAATTAGGGGCTCGATAATCCGAGCCCATGATAAAAGTCTGGGACATCAAGCTTCCAGGTCGGCGAGGTCGCCTTTTTCCTGTAGCCAGTTACGGCGATCTTCAGAACGTTTCTTCGCCAGCAGCATGTCCATCACGCGCAGCGTCTGCTCGACATCATCATCGCTGACCGTCAGCTGTACCAGACGGCGCGTGTTCGGGTCGAGCGTGGTCTCACGCAGCTGCAGCGGGTTCATCTCACCCAGACCTTTGAAGCGCTGTACGTTCGGTTTGCCCTTCTTGCGCTTCAGCTGTTCCAGCACGCCCTCTTTCTCGTCTTCATCCAACGCGTAAAAGACTTCTTTGCCGAGATCGATGCGATACAGCGGTGGCATGGCGACATAAACATGGCCATGTTGCACCAGCGAGCGGAAGTGCTTCACAAACAGCGCACACAACAAGGTGGCGATATGTAAGCCATCGGAGTCCGCATCCGCAAGGATACAGATTTTGCCGTAACGCAGCTGGCTCAGATCTTCACTGTCGGGATCGATACCGATCGCCACAGAAATATCATGAACTTCCTGCGAGGCCAGCACTTCGTCCGATGAGACTTCCCAGGTGTTCAGGATCTTACCTTTAAGCGGCATGATCGCCTGATAATCACGATCGCGCGCCTGCTTGGCCGATCCACCTGCGGAGTCCCCTTCCACCAGGAAGAGTTCGGTGCGATTCAGATCCTGTGCACTACAGTCTGCCAGTTTGCCCGGCAGTGCCGGTCCGCTGGTGAGCTTTTTACGCACCACTTTCTTGGCCGCGCGCATACGACGCTGAGCACTGGAGATCGCCAGTTCGGCCAGCATTTCGGCGGCTTGCACGTTCTGGTTCAACCACAAGCTGAAAGCATCTTTCACGATAGCCGAGACAAATGCCGCGCACTGACGCGAAGAGAGACGCTCTTTGGTTTGACCGGCGAACTGTGGATCCTGCATTTTGACCGACAGCACGTAGGCGCAGCGATCCCAAATATCTTCCGCAGACAGTTTCACGCCGCGTGGCAGGATATTGCGGAACTCGCAGAACTCACGCATCGCATCCAGCAAGCCCTGACGCAGACCGTTAACGTGCGTCCCACCTTGCATGGTGGGAATCAGGTTGACGTAGCTTTCAGTCAGCAGTTCGCCGCCTTCTGGTAGCCATAGTAACGCCCAATCCACCGCTTCCACATCACCCGCGAAGCTGCCGACAAAGGGTTTTTCCGGCAAGGTGGGGAGGCCGTTGACTGCTTCTGATAAGTAATCAGAGAGGCCGCCATGATAGAGCCATGTCTGCTCGGTATCATTGACCTTGTCTTTGAACACGATCTCCACGCCCGGACAGAGCACCGCTTTGGCTTTCAACACATGCGTCAGGCGCGACACCGAGAAGCGTGGACTGTCGAAGAAACTCTCATCCGGCCAGAAATGCACGCGCGTGCCAGTGTTACGTTTGCCGACCGTGCCGGTCACCGTCAGATCCTGCACTTTATCGCCATTTTCGAAGGCAATATCGTAGATCTCGCCATTGCGGCGCACGGTGACTTCAACGCGTTTTGACAGGGCGTTGACCACCGAAATCCCCACACCGTGCAAGCCGCCGGAGAACTGGTAGTTTTTGTTGGAGAATTTACCGCCCGCATGCAGACGGCAAAGAATCAGCTCAACCGCTGGCACACCCTCTTCCGGATGAATATCTACCGGCATGCCGCGACCGTCATCGATGACTTCCAGTGACTGATCCGCATGCAGGATCACTTCCACGCGCCTGGCGTGACCCGCCAGCGCCTCATCGACACTGTTATCGATCACTTCCTGGCCCAGATGGTTTGGGCGCGTGGTATCGGTGTACATCCCCGGACGACGACGCACCGGTTCAAGGCCGGTTAAGACCTCAATGGCATCGGCATTATAACTTGATTGGCTCATCGTAACTGTCTGATTAGCAATAGGAATAGGGGTCCATCTCGCAGCAATCAGGGAGCATTTAATCCCAGAAAATCAATGATCTGCGCAAAATGGCGTTCGAATCCGATATAAGCATGATTGCCACCCTCTTCGACCGTTTGGCGGCATGCGCTGTAGTATTCCAGCGCCTGGCGGTAATCGAGTACTTCATCGCCGGTCTGTTGCAGCAGCCAGAGTAAATCGGGCGCTTCGAGAGGGTCAATCTGCATGACTTTCAGATCGTAAATGTGGCGTGACTCTAACACATATTGCTGGCCGGTGTAGGGATTACGGTTCTCGCCGAGATAATCCACCAGCAGCTCAAACGGGCGCACCGCTGGATTGACCACCACCGCCGGCAGCATAAAGCATTGCGAGAGCCAAGTCGCGAAGTAGCCCCCGAGCGACGATCCCACCAGGCCGAGCGGTTCACCGGCGTGCTGCATCACCAGCTCTTCCAGCATGCTGGCGGCTTCGGCGGGGAACGTGGGCAGTTGCGGCACCAGCACATTGATGTGCGGATGATGTTCCGTTACCCACTGTTGCAGTTGCGTGGCTTTGGCCGATTGCGGAGAGCTGTTGAATCCGTGCAGATAGATCAGCACCGCCATCGCTTAGTAGCCCTCGGAATCTAAATCGGGGCGGAACAGATCGCTTTGCAGACGATTCACTTCGGTTTCCAGTACGCCATCTGCCTTCAGGGTTAACCAGCGCCAACCTGGCGCGACGTTATCGATGGTGAAGTTGGTGCAATGCGGTTTGAACTGCACGCAGGTCGAAGGAGAAGCCAGCACGCGACGACCATGCCAGTCGAGATCTAATTCCTGATGAATGTGGCCACACACCAGATTACGCGCACGCGGGAAGTGTTGCAGCACCGCTTCTAATTGATGGGGATTGCGCAAGCTATGCTGATCCAGCCAGGTACAGCCGGAAGCGAGCGGATGATGGTGCAGCAACACCAGCGTATGGCGCTCAGGATGCTGGCGCAGCGCCTTGTCGAGCCACTCGAGTTGGTATTCGCTTAACATGCCATGCGGCACACCAAAGACCTGACTATCCAGCAGCACCAACTGCCAGTGCTCACCCAACAGCACATGTTTATCGGAAGCGATTCCGGCATCGGCAAGTGTATTGACCATCGCGGGCTGAAAATCGTGATTCCCCGGCAGCCAGACACACGGCTTTGGCAGGCGTGAAATGCCCGCTACAAAGTGTTGATAAGCTTCGACGGTGTGATCCTGGGCGAGATCGCCGGTGGCGATAATCAAATCATAATCGCGCTGTTGTGCCATGATGGCGTCCAGCACCGCATCAAAACTCGACCAGGTATTTACCCCAAGCAGCGATTGATGTTTTCCTGCAAAAAGATGGGTGTCCGTGATTTGTAAAATCCTGATATCGGCCCCATTTGCCGCAGGAAGAGTAAGCAGGCTATCCAAAGCGTTTCCTTTCTCTCCACGCCATAGTTGTATGCTATCAGCAGACCGGCACTGCTACAGCACCGTGCGCCAGACAATAGCGCAACCAATCTGCAAGAAACTGGTTAATCTGATGTTTTTCATCGCGCTGATGCAGTTTTTTATTAGGGTAATCATAGCGCGCTTTGAAGCGATAGATCTGCTGAGTGGAACACACTTCAGCGACCATCGCATCATGGTACAGCCGAACGGACATGGATGGCAGGCTCCAGTAACTTACTGCCGGGGCCACCTGGCGAATCTCCACCAGCGTGGTATAACGCGTCGACTCTTGAATAGTCAGCTGATAACGGGCGCCGCTCACCTGATAGATCACCGACGCGCCTGCCTCGTCATCACGCGGCAGCAGGCGACGCAGTTGGGCGAAATTGGTTTCGCACAATCGCATCATTTCGGGAAAGTCAGGGGTATAGCGCTGTTTCATTTTAGCTTCCACTCTTGTCGTAGTTTTTCATGGTGCAACGCCAGCCATTGCAGGGCGATGACAGATGCCGCGTTATCAATAATCCCCTCTTCCACCCAGCGATAAGCCTGTTCGCGGCTCACCACATGGACAAGAATATCCTCATTCTCTTCCTCCAGCCCGTGATTCCCCTCTGCCAGGCTGGCATCCACTTCGCCCACCAGCACCGACAAACGTTCAGACGTTCCGCCTGGGCTGGCTAAGTAATTCACTATCGGTTTCACACGCCCGACCTTGAGGCCTGCTTCTTCTCCGGCTTCGCGACGCGCCACATCTTCCGGCGTTTCACCGGGTTCAATGATACCGGCCACCATTTCCAGCAGCCAGGGCGTTGGGCTGGAATCATAAGCCGGGATGCGAATCTGTTCGATTAGCACCACTTCGTCGCGTAAGGGATCATAGGGTAGCAGCACGGCGGCGTGTCCGCGCTCAAAAACTTCGCGTACCACCTCACCGCTCATCTCGCCATTAAAGCGGCGATGGCGGAAACGGTAGCTAATAATGGAAAAAAAACCATCGTAGCGTGTATCGCGTGCAATAATTTCTACATCGTTTTTTGTGAAAGTCACAGGGGATTTTTTTTCACCCGCCATCATCTGGTTCCTTATGCAGATTGGGATGGAGCGAAGAAAAGCCAACCCTTGTGCTCCGTCCGAGTGGTTCTTTCTGAATTATTTACGTAAATTAGGGGAAGAAGGCACGTTCAGCCAACTTATCTCTGACGCCGCCTCTGTAGAATCGGCGATTATTTTTTGGCTTACCTGCAGCACTACCAGTGCAATTTGCTGCAACAAAAGGAATGCAAATGAAAAAACTGCTCCCACTTTTTATTGGGTTGAGCCTGGGCGGATTTAGCCTTGCCAGCCAGGCAGAGAACCTGTTGCAGGTTTACCAGCAGGCGCGCCTTAGCAACCCGGATCTGCGTGCTTCAGCCGCTGACCGTGATGCAGCCTTTGAGAAAATTAACGAAGCGCGTAGCCCTTTATTGCCACAGCTCGGTCTGGGCGCAGATTATACCTATAACAACGGTTACCGTGACAGCAGCGGTCTTCATTCCAACACGACCAGCGCTTCTCTGCAATTAACACAAACCATTTTCGATATGTCGAAATGGCGTGCGCTGTCGCTGCAGGAAAAAACCGCCGGGATTCAGGATGTGACTTATCAGGTTGCACAGCAGGATCTGATTCTGAATACCGCAACGGCGTATTTCAACGTGTTGAAGGCGATTGATACCCTTTCTTACACAGAAGCGCAGAAACAGTCGATCTACCGCGAATTGGATCAAACCACCCAACGCTTTAACGTGGGTCTGGTGGCGATCACTGACGTGCAGAACGCCCGTGCGCAGTACGACAGCGTGCTGGCCAGCGAAGTGACCGCGCGTAACAACCTTGATAACGCGGTGGAATCGCTGCGTCAGATTACCGGTATGGATTATCTGGCACTGGCTTCACTGAATATTGATCGTTTCAAAACCGCACGCCCGGATGCCGTTGCTTCCTTGCTGAAGCAGGCTGAAAGCCGCAATCTCAGCCTGTTATCTGCACGTTTAAGCCAGGACCTGGCGCGCGAGCAAATTCGCTCTGCTGAGTCTGGTCATATGCCAACGCTGGATCTGACTGCCTCTACTGGTGTGTCTAACAGCAAATATGGCGGCAGCCGTGCTAACCAGAGTTCTGGCACCACTGACTCCATCACGGGTTCCAACCAGGTTGGCCTGAGCTTCTCCCTGCCGCTGTACAGCGGTGGTTCGGTGACCTCGCAGGTGAAACAAGCGCAGTACAACTTTGTTGCCGCCAGCGAACAGCTGGAAGGCGCACATCGTAGTGCGATTCAGACCGTGCGTTCTTCGTTCAACAATGTCAACGCGTCTATCAGCAGCATCGATGCTTACAAACAGGCCGTTGTGTCTGCTCAGAGCTCATTGGATGCGATGGAAGCCGGTTATCAGGTGGGTACCCGTACCATCGTTGATGTGCTGGATGCGACCACGACCCTGTTCAACTCTAAACAGCAACTTTCTGATGCGCGTTACAGCTACCTGATTAACCAGCTGAACATCAAATATGCGCTGGGTACGTTGAATGAGCAGGACCTGCAGCAGCTGAACAGCACGCTGGGCAAGGAAATCACCACCGCACCTGAAGTGGTGGCACCGGAAAACAGCCAGCAGGCTTCACGTGTCGATAATGGTCCGAAAACTTCGGCACCTTCAGCCGCCGCGAAAGCGCGCCCGGCTGCCGCGCACAGCAGCGGAAATCCTTTCGGTAATTAATCCCTTAAGGGGCCGCTTGCGGCCCCTTTCGCATTCAAACGTATAACAACGTAAAGATCCCCCAGCCATCCGGCTTCTCGCTTCATTTTCCACCACTCATCACCTATCCTAAGCCCCACCTTTGGGCACAGGATGAAAATAATGAAACGGACTAAACATATTCGTCATGCCGCTTTTCGTAAAAGCTGGCAGGCACGCCATTTAACGCCAGTGGCACTCGCGGTTACCGCAGTGTTTATGCTGGCTGGCTGCGAACAAAGCGATGAGACAGTATCGCTGTACCAAAACGCGGATGATTGTGCGAAAGCTAACCCTAGCCAGAGCGCGCAATGTACCACTGCGTATAACAATGCGAAGAAAGAAGCCGAACGCACCGCACCGAAATACGCCACGCGCGAAGATTGCGTCGCAGAGTTCGGTGAGAATCAGTGCCAGCAAACTCCTGCCCAGGCCGGTGTCGGTAGCACCAACAATGCCGAAGCGCAGCAGAGCGGTAGCTTCTGGATGCCGCTGATGGCCGGTTACATGATGGGTCGCATGATGGGCGGCGGCGCGGGCTTTGCGCAGCAACCCTTGTTCTCACCGAAAACCCCGAACAGCCCAGCTAACGGTCAGTTTGTCGATGCTTCCGGCAAAAACTATGGTGCAGCGACCTCAGGCCGCAGCATGAACGTGCCGAAAACCGCCATGGCACCTAAGCCAGCGACCACCTCCACCATCACGCGTGGTGGCTTCGGCGAGAGCGTTGCGAAACAAAACACCCTGCAGCGCAGCAATGCCACCAGCACCAATCGCAGCAGCACTGGCAGCAGCCGCTCGATGGGAGGCTAAGCCGCAGTATGCAACGTATTGCTATCAGCGAACGTCCGGACTGGCGCGAAAAAGCCAACGAATATGGCTTCCAGTTTCACACCATGTACGGTGAACCTTATTGGTGTGAAGACGCTTACTACCAGTTCACCCTCGCACAGGTTGAGCAATTAGAAGATACCACCGCTGAACTGCATCAGATGTGTCTGCAGGCGGTGGAAAAAGTGGTGAACAGTGATGAACTGCTCACCCGCTTCTGCATTCCTAAACACACCTGGGACTTCGTACGAGACTCGTGGAAGCTGCGTCAGCCGTCGCTCTATTCCCGTCTGGATTTAGCCTGGGACGGTAAAGGCGATGCCAAGCTGCTGGAGAATAACGCCGACACGCCGACCTCTCTGTATGAAGCCGCCTTTTTCCAGTGGATCTGGCTGGAAGATCAAGTCAATGCGGGCAACCTGCCACAAGGCAGTGACCAGTTTAATAGCCTGCAGGAAAAGCTGATTGAGCGCTTTACCGCGTTGCATCAGGAGCACGGTTTTAACTGGCTGCACTTTGCCTGCTGCCGTGACACCGAAGAAGATCGTGCCACAGTACAGTACATGCAGGATTGCGCCACCGAAGCCGGCCTGCCGAATGAATTCCTGTATATCGATGAAATTGGGTTGGGTGAAAGAGGCCAGTTTACCGATCAGCATGATCAGGTGATCAGCAACCTGTTTAAGCTTTATCCGTGGGAATTTATGCTGCGTGAAGTGTTCTCCACCAAGCTGGCAGATGCCGGTGTGCGTTGGTTAGAACCGGCGTGGAAAAGCATTATCTCAAATAAAGCGCTGCTGCCGCTGCTGTGGGAAATGTTTCCTGACCATCCCAATCTGCTGCCCGCCTACTTTGCCGACGACAAAAATGCCCCGCAGATGGACAAGTACGTGGTGAAACCGCTGTTTTCACGTGAAGGCGCCAATATTCGCATCATTGAAAACGGCCAGGAGATCGCCCGTGCTGAAGGTCCGTACGGCGAAGAGGGAATGATCATCCAGCAATTCCATCCGTTGCCGAAGTTCGGCGACAGCTACACCTTGATCGGTAGCTGGCTGATTGACGATCAACCTGCTGGCATCGGCATTCGTGAAGATCGCGCGCTGATCACTCAGGATCTGTCACGCTTCTACCCGCATACCTTTATCGAATAAATGCAGTGCCGCCCGCGAGACGCGGGCGGCCAGTGCATTAACTGACCTGCACCGAAAGCATACTGATAGCGCCCATCTCCATCCCTTCTACCGGAATGCTGATCGACTCCTCAGCTGCACGCGCGCCGAGGATATAGAGCAACGGCAGATAGTGTTCTGGCGTTGGGTTGGACATCTCTGCACCTTCGTGCTGCAAATAATTCACCAACGGATGATCTGCTGCTTCACCGGCAAAGCTCAAATTCTCACGCACGAATTCATTGAAGCTTTCAGCCCACGGATAGCTGGTCGCAGCACCCTGCCAGCGCAGCATCCGCAAGTTGTGCACCACGTTGCCGCTGGCGACGATCATCACCCCTTCGTCACGCAGCGATGCCAGTTTACGACCCAGTTCGAAGTGCCATTCCGCTGGTTTTGTCCCATCGATACTTAACTGCACCACTGGGATATCGGCTTGCGGATACATTTTGGCTAACACGCCCCATGAGCCGTGATCAAATCCCCACTCCTGGTCGGCATGCACGTCAATCGGTGCCAGCAGATCGATCACTTGCTGTGCCAGCTCTGGCGAGCCCGGAGCCGGATAACGCACATCAAACAGCGCCTGCGGGAAGCCACCAAAATCATGGATGGTGCGAGGATTATGCATGGCCGTTACCGCCGTACCGCGTGTGTACCAGTGTGCCGACACCGCGAGAATGGCGCGCGGACGTGGCAATGTTGCACCCAGATGCTGCCATGCGCGGGTATAGGTATTGTCTTCCAATACGTTCATCGGACTGCCGTGACCTAAAAACAGGGCGGGCATACGGTTGTGGCTCATGATGGTTCCTCTGACGAAAGTGTCGCTTTATTAGCCGCTACGATACGCGCTTTCGTGCCGGGATTAACGCTGATAACTGTGATGATCTCTATCAGGGAATTTGAATAAGAAATGGCGGAGTGGATGGACGGTGAAAATGGGGTTTTAAGATGTACTTATGCGCTATAAAAAATCCGCAGCCTGGAAAGCCGCGGATCTTTTGATGACGATAACTGAGGCTTAACTTGCCTGGCGCGTTTCACGCTCGCGGCGATAAGCCACCAGATCTTCAATCGTTACGACCGGCATATCGTGTTGTTTGGCAAACACAATCGCTTCTGGCGCATGCGCCATGCTGCCGTCGTCATTGGTCAATTCACACAGCACACCGGCGGGTTTGAAACCTGCTAATGTCACCAAATCGATAGTGGCTTCAGTGTGACCACCACGCGTCAGCACACCGCCTTCGCGCGCGCGCAGCGGGAAGACATGGCCTGGACGGTTGAGATCGCTCGGCTTCGCGCCATCTGCCACAGCGGCACGAATCGTGGTGACGCGGTCAGCGGCAGAAACACCGGTGGTGACACCTTCCGCTGCTTCGATGGTGACGGTAAAGCCGGTGCCATAAGAGCTGGTGTTGGTTTCTACCATCATCGGCAGATCCAACTGCTGGCGGCGTTCTTCAGTAATGCACAAGCAGACAATGCCGCTGCCGTGGCGAATGGTTAATGCCATTTGCTCTACGGTCATGGTTTCGGCGGCAAAGATCATGTCACCTTCGTTTTCACGATTTTCATCGTCGAGCACCATCACACCGCGACCGTTGCGCAGCGCATCGATGGCGCGTTCTACACGCTGTTCCGGCGTGCCAAATTCAGAAAGAAGCGTCTGATTCATGGTAAAAAACCTTATAAAAAATATATGAGTTACCAGAACCAGGGCGTGCTTAGGAGTGCGCAAATAATACACATGGCAAAAACGTGACGCGGGCGTAAGCCCGGCTGATGTCGTTACCCTCTCCCATCCGGACTCTAACCGTCGGCCCCGGAATTACACCGGATCTGCTGACCTTTCACTTTGCAGCGAAAGCGCTCGCGGGCTTTCAGGCGAAGCTGATTTACCGCCGGTGGGGAATTTCGCCCCGCCCTGAGAATAAGCGAGGTCACTATAACGCCAATCATCTGGACGGGCAATCGACAAAAGCGCAAATGCTTTTGCATTTACTGCGATGCGGAATTCAGGTTTAACCTTTTCGTTTCAGGCATTACACTTAACCTTTGTTGAGTCGGAACACGTGCTGTTATCAGCCACCGCAACCAGGAAATCATCATGATCGACACGAAAAAAATTGAACAACTGGCTCGCCAGGTCCATGAAGCCATGCCAAAAGGGATTCGCGACTTTGGCGACGATGTCGAAAAGAAAATTCGTCAGGTGCTGCAGGCGCAGTTAACCCGCATGGATTTGGTGAATCGTGAAGAGTTTGATGTGCAGACGCAGGTACTGCTGCGCACGCGCGAGAAGTTGGCCGCACTGGAACAGCGCCTGGCAAAACTGGAGAGTGAGAGCCCAGCCGCACCGGCACCTGCGGTGGTGACACCGGACCCGGCGGGTAAGATCGACACTCCGCAGTAATTCGCTGACTCGGCGGCGTATATTGCTCGAAAACACCCGCTGAGCTTACATTGCTCGCAGACAACAACAGGCGGCCATTGGGCCGCCTGTTTAGTCAGAATACGCTTGCTTCTTCGCTCGCCGTGAGTGATAGCGAATCATCTGGAATCTTAGTGCTCGCCGTGAGTGGCTGCGAATCATTGAAAATCCCAGTGCTCGCTTTTAATGACAGCGAATCTTCTGGGATCTCAATGCTCATCATGAGTGGCTGCGAATCGTCTTGATGATGTTAGAGGTGGAGATACCGTCTTCAAAGTTCAGCACGCGCACGTCACCGCCGTTAGCCCAAACCTCTTTACTGCCCGCAATATCTTCCGGCTTATAATCGCCGCCCTTCACCAGCAGATCCGGTAACACACCGGCAATCAAACGCTGTGGCGTATCTTCTTCAAACAGCACCACCCAATCCACCGCTTCCAGCGCACCGAGCACGATCATACGGTTTTCCTGCGGGTTAACCGGACGGGTTTCACCTTTCAGACGTTTGGTAGAAGCATCACTGTTTACCGCAACAATCAGACGGTCACCCAGCTTACGTGCATTGGCAAGATAGGAAACGTGGCCCGCATGCAAGATGTCGAACACGCCGTTGGTCATCACCACTTTCTCACCGCGCTGACGCGCCAGCGCCACCGCTGCTTTAAGCTCGGCTTCGGTCATCACACCAAACCCGCTGTCCGGACGAGCATGAATAGCGTTTTCCAGCTCAACGCTGCTCACGGTGGACGTACCGAGTTTGCCCACGACCACGCCCGCTGCGGCATTGGCGAGGAAACAGGCTTCTTCCAGACTGTCTCCGGCCGCCAGCACGGCGGCCAGCACGCCAATCACCGTGTCACCTGCACCGGTGACGTCAAACACTTCCTGCGCCTGCGTCGGCAGATGCAGCGGCGCTTTGCCCGGTTGCAGCAACGTCATGCCGTTTTCAGAGCGGGTGACCAGCAGCGCGGAGAGATCATAATCAGCGATCAGCTGCATGCCGCGGCTCACAATCTCTTCCACGGTTTTGCATTTACCCACCACGGCTTCGAATTCAGACAGGTTTGGCGTCAGCAGAGTCGCACCGCGATAGCGCTCAAAATCCGTGCCTTTCGGGTCGATCAACACCGGCACGTTGGCTTCACGCGCCAGCTGAATCATGGTTTGCACGCTGCTCAACGCGCCTTTGGCGTAATCTGACAGCACCAGTGCACCGGCCTGCGCCAGCGATTGACGCATACGATCGTGAATAGGCTGTGGATCAACCTGCTCGAAACCCTCTTCGAAATCGAGGCGGATCAGCTGCTGGTTGCGAGAAAGCACGCGCAGTTTGGTGATGGTGGGATGGCTTTTCACCGCGACAAAATCACAATCGACTTTGACCTTTTCCAGCGTCTCACTCAGCACACGTGCGGCATCGTCTTCACCCGTCAGGCCAATCAAACGCGAACCAGCACCCAGTGCAGCAATGTTCATCGCCACGTTTGCCGCGCCGCCTGGACGCTCTTCGATGGTATCAACTTTCACCACCGGTACCGGGGCTTCAGGCGAGATACGGCTGGTTGGGCCATACCAGTAGCGATCTAACATGACATCACCAACAACCAGCACAGCGGCTTTGCCAAAAGCGGGCAGCGTTACTTTCATTCCAAAGACTCCAGACTACGGTCAAAATTATGCGCGGATAATAACATACCCCGATAAGACTTCGAGCCACAGGTGCGTGGGCTGCGCGCCTTCCTGTAGGCCGGGTCACTAAGGGCGAAGCGTTATTTTACGCTTCCGCGCTATCAGATTCGGTGGCAGCCAGCCAGCGTTGCCAACTGCGATGCACGGCAGCCCGCTCAGTAGCAAAAGATTCCGGTGCGACGTGCCCCGGCAGCTCCTGCAATGCGAGATGGTGCAATGCATCACGCAGCGTGACGTACGCGTGAGTCAGCGCCTGCGCTTCTTCTGCATCCATGATCTCCTGACGCGCCATCAACTCAAAAATACGCACATTGTCTGACCAGCGCGTCAATGCAGGCTGCTCTGCCGCGTAGCCTAAGACAAGATATTGCGCGATGAATTCAATATCGGTGATGCCGCCTTCATCAGTTTTGATCTCCCAGCGTCCTTTGTGTTTGTTGCTGAGGTGGGCACGCATTTTCTCGCGCATCTCACGCACCTCTTTTTGCAGTGCAGGACGCTCACGCGGCAGGCAAAGAATGCCGCGACGAATTTCATTAAAGCGATCGCAGAGCGCCGTCTCACCAAACACAATACGCGCACGCACCAGCGCCTGATGTTCCCAGGTCCAGGCTTCATTACGCTGATAATCATCGAAGGCGGCAAAGGTACTCACCAGCATGCCCGCCGCGCCAGACGGACGCAGCCGCGCATCGACTTCATACAAGATGCCTGAGGAGGTGCGCGTGCTGAACAGATGCATCACGCGCTGCGCCAGCCGCAGGTAAAACTGGCGGCCATCAATCACGCGTTCGCCATCAGTTTCCGCATCGTCCGGGCAGTCGTGCAGGAACACCAAATCCAGATCGGAGCTGTAACCCAACTCCCAGCCACCCAGTTTGCCGTAGCCGACCACGGCAAAACCACGCTCGCTGTCGCTGGTGAGGTGCGAAGGACGACCATAGCGCTGCACCATCATTTGCCACGCTTGCTGCACCACCGATTCGATAATGGCTTCCGCCAGCCAGGTTAAGTGATCACTCACTTTCATCACCGGCAGCGTTTCAGCGATATCGGCAGCGGCAATGCGCAGATGCTGCGCCTGCTTGAACTGTCGCAGCGCTTCCAGCTGCTGTTCTTCATCATCGGTAGGAATGCGCAGCAGATACTGGCGCAATTCATCGCGATACGCATCGGTGGCAGTCGCCTGGTACAGCGTGGCGGGATCGAGCAGTTCATCCAGCAACAGCGGATAACGTGCCAGCTGGCTGGCGACCATTGGCGAGGCGGCACACAGGCGAATCAGATGGCGCAGTGCGCCGTGATATTCCGTCAGCAGCTCCAGATAGGTGCTGCGCGTCAACACACCGAGCAGCAGCGGTGTCAGGCGCCCCAGTACCACATCGGCGTCTTCGCGCGGACAAACCTCACTCAGCAGACGCGGCATCAGTTGATCAAGCGCTAAACGCCCACGCGGGCCGATGGTGCGACGACTGACATCCTGGCGGAAACTGTTGAGCGATTCGTACAGCGCATGACGTTGCGCTTCGTTCAGCTGCGGCACAGCAGGAATGAGATCGCTCTCCTCCAGCGTGTCCTGCCACAGGCCTGCGAATTCAGCCAGCTGCGGTTGATCGTCAACGTCTGGCGCATCATCACCAATCAGTTCATCAAAGATACTGCGCACACCTGCCATCTGCTGTTCAAGCTGCGCCATCAGCGCATCCCAGTCCGCCGCGCCCATCGCCCAGGCTAAACGCTGACGATCGAGTGGGTTTTCCGGCAGCGTTTGCGTCTGCTCATCGTTGATGCTTTGCAGCAGATTTTCCAGACGACGCAGGAACAGATAGGCCTCACGCAAATGTTCCACCTGCGCCGTGCTCAGCAAAGCCAGTTCACCGATGGCCTGCAGCGTTGGCAGCAGGGAACGAAGCTGAAGTGAGCGCTCACGTCCACCACGAATGAGCTGGAACACCTGCACGATAAATTCGGTTTCGCGAATGCCGCCCGCCCCGAGTTTGATGTTGTCTTTCAGGCCACGACGCCGTACTTCACGGGCAATCATGCCTTTCATGTTACGCAGCGACTGAATCACACTGAAATCGATGTAGCGACGATAGACGAACGGACGCAGCATCTGCTGCAGTTCCTGGCTCCAGTGGCCCTGGTCGTCGCCCATCAGGCGCGCTTTGACCATCGCGTAACGCTCCCAGTCGCGGCCCTGCTCCTGATAATAGTCTTCCAGCGCAGCAAAGCTCAGCACCAGCGGACCGCTGTCACCAAACGGGCGCAGACGCATATCCACGCGATAGACGAAACCATCCACGGTAGGCTGATCCAGCACTTTGATCAGGCGCTGACCCATGCGGGTAAAGAATTGAGCGTTATCGAGTTCGCGACGGCCACCTTGCGTCACGCCGTTTTCCGGCCAGGCAAAGATCAGGTCGATATCGGAAGAGAAGTTGAGTTCGCCGCCGCCCAGTTTGCCCATGCCAAGGATCAGCATGGGCTGCGCTTCACCGGCTTCATTGCACGGCGTGCCGAAATCGCGGCTGCAATCCTGCCACACCCAGTCACGAGCGGCAGCGATGAGGATCTCCGCCAGCGTGCTGAGTTGCGTCAGGCTCTGTTCAGTGTTGGCGTGTTGTAGCGCCTGCATCCACGCTATGCGCACCAGCATATGGCGGCGGAACAGGCGCAGTTCGCGCATCAGGGAAGTTTCATTTTCCACGCCCGCCAGCGCCTGATTTAGCCAGGCACTGTAGTGTTGCCACTCATCTGGTAGAGGCGGTTGCTGCTGGAGCTGTTGCCACCACTCCGGATGCTGCTGCAGGTTATCAACGATAAAGTCACTAAAGGTCAGCGCGCCCGCCTGCTCTGCCGTAAAGGCGGAAGGCGGCATATTCAGGCGCTCGGCCACGATAGCTAACTGCGCCTGCATCAGCGCCGGTAACGGTAACAACATCTTCCCTCCCTGATTCGATTGTGCGTCCGACTTAGCGTTTCACTCCGCTATTCAGCCAGAACGGCGATGGCCGAATGGCCAGATTAACCAGTTGAATCAACCCGCGCTCCTGCTGGATGCGAATCGCATGCTGCAGCTCCTGCCAGCCTGCCAGCCAGACATTCACCTCTTCCGCTGGATAAGCCCCTGCCAGCAGATGCACCGCTAAAAGCTGGCGATTCAGGCGCGTGGATTTGTCCTGAAATTCGTTAAACAGCTGCACGTCGACAAAGGTCTCACGCAGATCGGCAGCAATACGGCTGAGCATGATGTCGCTGAAGCGTTTGAACGACCCCTGCAGCTTGGTTTTGCTCTTATCATCCAGCCAGTTCTGCCATTGTGACTCCACCAGCCAGTGAGTAAGTGCTAACTGGGCATCAACAGAGACCGTAGAAAAACAGGCGGTTTCCGCATCAATTTCTGCATCTGCTAACAGCTCATCGAGACGCGTCAGCTTCTGACGCAGATCGCTGCTCGCCTTGCGCGGCACCAGCGCACCAAATAGCGAGAACGCCTGTCGCAGGGTTTCCAGCGCATCCATCACCGCTTTTTTGGCATCGGCATTTCCACGCAGCCACACTTCTTCATGGTACTGCCACTGGTTAAGACCGGCGGTCATCGCGTTGATCATGCCCTGCTCTACCGTGGCTTTAGCGCCGATTTTTTGTAGCGCTAATGCACGCAGCGGACGGGCAGGATTGCCCTGAGCCAGCAGATAACCGCGCGCGGCTTTGCTCAAGCTGCCCAGGCGCAGGCCGCCTGCGGTGATCAAGGCTTCAGCGAACTTCAGCATGTCGGCGCGCTGGCCGCTTTTCAGCTCCAGCTCCACTTCGTACAGCGGCTCGCTCAATTCACCTGAGGCAACGGCCCCACGATCAAACGCCACTTCAATTTCGCTCTCACCAAACTGCACCAGCCAGGCTTCACGCTGGAAATGGGTGCTGAACAGTGGTTGCAGGCGCTGCTGTAAGGCAGCGACATCGGTGCCTTCCGGCCAGATTTCAGCAGGAAGCTGGGCGATATCCAGCGTTGGCTCAGTGAGGTCGACGTTATATTCCGGGCGCTGATGCAGGCCGCCCACGGTTTTTCCGGCGGCCTTCAGCGTCATCTCATAACGCTGATCGACACCGCGGATGCGCAGGCCCATATCCCAACGACGTAGCTGATTGTCATCGGTCTCAAAATAGATGTTGGTCAGCTCGCGTGCGGCGAAGTGCTGATGTGGCCACGCGGCAAGGGTTTCACCGAGTTTTTCGGCGGCTTGTGGTGTGGCAATGAACTTTAATTCGATTTCGATGGTCATAATTTTTTATTCAATACGCTGCTGGCACTTACGAGTTTAATCTGGCGAAGAGTAATGCACCGGAAGCCCGCTGTCTCCGCTTTCTTGTGCTTTTACGACCCTTTTCGCACCAGATTGAGACCAGGATAGTTCTCATTCAGATTTTTGAGAAGCGTCTCCAGACTGTGCCGGTAATTTTACGCCATTAAGAAAAAACGACATCGAATGAAAAAAATCACACTTGCTGCCCTTTCTTTGCTGGCATTTAGCGCCATCGCCCCCGTTCATGCTGCTGACGAAAAGCGTTATATCTCCGATGAATTATCTACTTGGGTACGCAGCGGCCCGGGCGATCAATATCGCCTGATTGGCAAGCTGAATGCCGGAGAGGAAGTCACCCTGTTGCAGGTCAACAACGATTCCCAATATGGCCAGATTCGTGATGCCGAAGGGAAAACCAACTGGATCCCACTGTCCCAGTTGAGTGCCGAACCGAGCCTGCGCACTCGCGTGCCGCAGCTGGAGCAACAGGTCAAAGATCTCACCGCTAAGCTGGCGAATATCGACAACAGCTGGAATCAGCGTACTTCTGAAATGCAGAGTAAAGTGGCGAACAGCGACGGCACCATTGACGGCCTGAAAGCGGAAAATCAAAAGCTGAAAAATGAGCTGATTGTCGCGCAGAAGAAAGTCAGCGCCGCGAACGTCCAGTTGGATGACAAACAGCGCACCATCATCATGCAGTGGTTTATGTATGGCGGCGGCGTGTTAGGTGTTGGCTTGCTGCTTGGTTTGGTGCTGCCGCACATGGTGCCGCGCCGCAAGAAAAACGATCGCTGGATGAACTAAAACCGCCACGCCGATTTGTTCTTTTCTTCAAGGGGATCGTAAGATGCCCCTTTTGGCGTGCCCGATATTTAGCCAAAGTATGCAACAATAACGCAACATGCGTGCACGGCGCGCAGAATACATTGCCTCTGGAGTGGTTGAGTGAAGACGTTTCTGGTCGGTGGCGCGGTGCGTGATGCCTTACTGCGTTTGCCGGTAAAAGATAGAGATTGGGTGGTGGTCGGTGCCACACCTGAAGCGATGCTGGCACAAGGTTATCAGCAGGTGGGGCGGGATTTTCCGGTTTTTTTGCACCCACGCAGTCGTGAAGAGTATGCACTGGCGCGTACCGAACGCAAAAATGGCAAAGGCTACACCGGTTTTGTCACACAATTCGCTCCAGACGTGACGCTGGAGCAGGATTTGCAGCGCCGTGATCTCACCATCAATGCCATTGCGCAGGCCGACGACGGCAGCTTAATCGACCCTTATCGCGGACAGCAGGATTTGGCGAAACGCACCCTGCGCCATGTCTCATCCGCTTTTAACGAAGATCCACTGCGCGTGCTGCGCGTGGCGCGTTTCGCTGCCCGTTTTGCCCACCTCAATTTCCGTGTCGCGGATGAAACGCAGGCCTTAATGCGTGAGATGGCGGAGAGCGGCGAGTTAGCTGACCTCACGGCCGAACGCGTGTGGAAAGAGACCGAGAAGGCACTGCTGACCCGCAATCCGCAGGTCTATTTTCAGGTATTGCGTGACTGCGGCGCATTGCAGGTGCTGTTCCCGGAGCTAGATAACCTGTACGGCATTCCGGCGCCGATCAAATGGCATCCCGAAATTGATACCGGCGTGCACGCGTTAATGACGCTGACGATGTCTGCCGCGCTGTCAGAGGAATTGGACGTGCGCTTCGCCACGCTGTTCCACGATGTCGGTAAGGCGCTGACGCCGCCGGAAAAATGGCCGAGCCATCATGGTCACGGTTTAGCCGGCGTGCCGATTGTTGAAGCACTGTGCCAGCGGCTGCGCGTGCCCAATCAGGTGCGCGATCTGGCACTGGTGGTCACGGAATTCCACGATATCGTCCACACCATTGAACGCCAGTCAGCGGAATCACTGGTTGCCCTGTTCGATCGCATTGATGCATGGCGCAAGCCCGATCGCGTAGAGAAGATGGCACTGACCAGCGAAGCCGATGCGCGTGGTCGCACCGGAATGGAAAGCATGGCCTATCCACAAGGCGATTATCTGCGTCAGGCGTTTGCGCTGGCTCAGGCGGTGCCAACGAAGGATGTGGTTGCAGCAGGTTTTAAAGGACCAGCCGTGCGGGAAGAGTTGACGCGTCGTCGGGTGATGGCAGTGCAGGATGGGTTGATCAACGTGCGGCCAGCATAACCGGCCGCACGCCGCGCTTACATGAAGATGGCGTAAACCGCCGCCGCCACGATAAAGCGATAGATAGCGAACGAAACAAACGAAATACGCTTAATCAGTTCCAGGAACACTTTGATCGCCAGCAGAGCCACGATAAAGGCGGTCACGAAGCCGACGGCAAACATTGGGAAATCCTGCATGGTCAGGAAGCCCATGCTCTTGTAGAGATCCAATCCGGTGGCACCAATCATCATCGGCACCGCAAGGATGAATGAGAACTCTGATGCAGCATAACGGCTCACGCCCATCAGCATACCGCCAGAAATGGTGGCACCCGAGCGCGAGAAGCCCGGCCACAGCGCCAGACACTGGAAGCAACCAATCATAAACGCCTGGCGGTAAGTGATATCATCGATACCTACCGCTTTAGGCTGTTTAGGTTTGAAGTACTCAGCCACCAACAGCAACACGCCGCCGACGACCAGTGCGTACATCACGTTAATCGGATTAAACAGGCTTTTGATTTGATCGTGCAGCAGCAAGCCAATCACCACCGCCGGAACCATACCTAACAAAATGTGAATCAGGGTCAGTTTCCCGGTTCCAGTGCCTTCATGCGGCTCTTTACCGAAGTGAATACCAATCAGTCCGAACAGGCGACGCCAGAACATCACCACTACCGCTAAAATTGAACCCAGCTGAATGACGACTTCAAAGGTTTCAGCTTTATCGCCCTCGAAGCCCAACAGATGGCCAACGATGATCATATGGCCCGTAGAAGAGACCGGCAGGAATTCCGTGAGGCCTTCCACAACCCCCAGGATTGCAGCAACCCAAAGCTGGTGAATATCTGCCATCAAAATTTTTCCTCTATCCGTTTTAAACAGTAAAAAGGCGGTCGCAAGGTGCTACCGCCTAAAATTATGCCTGCGCCACGCTGAAGGAAACCTTAAGAAAATCGGCAACTTCGCGTCCGTTAGCGCAACGGCCTCAAGTGAGACACACCATAATTTGGTTTGGTTTCATTGTGATGGCAATCACGGATGATTTATTTAGGAATAGTCCCGCGCTCGATACGCACGCCAACGGTCGCTGCCTGGGCCACCGCGCCAGGTTTCCCGACCTTGATGCGCACACCGGGCGTTTTGAAACGATTCATCAACAGATCGGCAATTTCTTCCGCCACGCGTTCGACCAGGGCAAAGCGCTGGCCCTGCAGATGATTGAGGATAACCTCGGTGACATCGGCGTAGCTGAGACAGTCGTTCACATCGTCACTCACCGCAGCACGACGGTTGTCCCACGCCATTTCGACATCGAGCACCAGCTTCTGCTGCATGCCCTGTTCCCAGTCGTAAACGCCAATGGTGGTGAACACGGTGAGTTGTTCTATAAATACGATATCCATGATGTCAGTCTCTGTTTTTGGCTAAGCCGGATACCACTTCCGGCGGATTATGCGTATTATCCACGCTTATCGAGAACAAAACGACCCAAAAGGAACGGTATGAGGCTATGAGTGCTATCGCGCTTGGTATGATTATTTTCGCGTATCTTTGCGGCTCGATTTCCAGTGCGATCCTGGTTTGTAAACTCGCGCGTTTACCCGATCCGCGTACCGCCGGCTCCGGTAACCCAGGTGCGACCAACGTGTTGCGCATTGGTGGCAAAGCCGCTGCGGCTGCGGTACTGATCTTCGATGTGGCAAAAGGGATGATTCCGGTGTGGATCGCCTATCTGCTGCACGTCACGCCGATGTATCTCGGCTTAACCGCGATTGCCGCCTGTCTCGGCCATATCTATCCGGTGTTTTTCCGTTTTCGTGGTGGTAAAGGCGTGGCAACCGCATTCGGTGCGATCGCGCCCATTGGCTGGGATTTGACGGGATTGATGACCGGCACCTGGCTGCTGACGGTGCTGCTGAGCGGCTACTCCTCGCTGGGTGCGATTGTCAGTGCGCTGATTGCCCCGTTCTACGTGTGGTGGTTCAAACCGCAGTTTACCTTCCCGGTTTCGATGCTCTCCTGTTTGATTCTGT
This sequence comes from Pantoea sp. USMM079, assembly GCF_037153115.1. NCBI lineage: Bacteria > Pseudomonadati > Pseudomonadota > Gammaproteobacteria > Enterobacterales > Erwiniaceae > Pantoea > Pantoea sp. USMM079. The sequence continues at coordinate 147,887 of NZ_JBBCKX010000006.1, read as the reverse complement.
TGCGTCATCACGACAACATCCAGCGCCTGTGGCGCGGGCAGGAAAATAAGATCTGGAAGCGGAAAAAGAAGAAATAAAAAAACCGGCGCGATGCCGGTTTTTTCGTTTTAGATGGCGGGCAATTCGGCCAGTGGCCAACGTGGCCGGACACTGACGCCCAATCCACCGCGTGTGCCGCCTTTCAGCCGCACCATGCCAGCGTAGGCAATCATCGCGCCGTTATCAGTACAGAACTCCGGGCGTGCATAAAACACCTCGCCACCGCGCTTTTGCATCATCTCGGCCATACGCTCACGCAGCGTACGATTGGCGCTGACACCACCGGCAATCACCAGGCGTTTAAAGCCGGTCTGCTCCAGCGCGCGTTTGCACTTGATCATCAGCGTATCCACCACAGCATCCTCAAACGCACGAGCGATATCGGCACGCGCCTGCTCATCTCCGTTATGTTCACGAATGGTGTTGGCGGCGAAGGTTTTCAGACCCGAGAAGCTGAAATCCAGCCCTGGGCGATCGGTCATCGGGCGCGGGAATTTGAAGCGACCCGGCGTGCCCTGCTGCGCCATGCGTGACAGCATCGGTCCGCCTGGATAATCCAGACCGAGCAGTTTGGCGGTTTTATCGAAAGCTTCGCCAGCCGCATCGTCAATCGATTCACCCAGCAAAGTGTATTCACCAATACCCGTGACGCTGATCAACTGCGTGTGACCACCCGAAACCAGCAATGCCACAAACGGGAATTCCGGTGGATTGTCTTCCAGCATCGGCGCCAGCAGATGGCCTTCCATATGATGCACAGGCACCGCAGGCACATTCCACGCAAACGCCAGTGCACGGCCGACAGTCGCCCCGACTAATAGCGCACCAACCAAACCTGGACCGGCGGTATAGGCCACGGCATCAATGTCTTTTGCGGCTAATCCGGCTTCTTTCAGCGCAGCCTGAATCAGCGGAACGGTTTTACGCACATGGTCACGTGAGGCCAGTTCGGGCACTACGCCACCGTAATCGGCGTGCAGTTTGACCTGGCTATATAATTGATTCGCCAACAGACCGGACGCATCGTCATAAATCGCGATGCCGGTTTCATCGCAGGACGTTTCAATACCCAGAACTCGCATAGCTTTCATCACCCTCTTCTTGCGGCGCGCAGTGTAGCACAGGCGAATCACACGCTGGACGACTTTGCCAGGAAAAAGTGTTTTTCTGTCGCACAAAGAGTGCGCTATACTCCACGGCCTGAAAAAACCGGCAGCCGCGATGGCATATGTCTCTGTTGGTTCTAAATTGTTCATGGTGCTTTACAACTCGGCTACGGCTGGAGTAAAATGCTGCACCATTTTAAAAGTGCTGGCGCCGCAGTCAGCAGCAAAACCGAATTTATCGAGGTAAGAGTTACATGCCGGTAATTAAAGTACGTGAAAACGAGCCTTTCGACGTAGCACTGCGTCGCTTCAAGCGTTCTTGCGAGAAAGCAGGTGTTCTGGCGGAAGTTCGTCGTCGTGAGTTTTATGAAAAACCAACGACTGAGCGTAAGCGCGCTAAAGCGTCTGCTGTTAAGCGTCACGCCAAGAAACTGGCTCGCGAAAACGCACGCCGCACTCGTCTGTACTAATTTCTTTCGGAAGTTCGCTTCCGCCGCGTGTTAAACGCAGACAGAGTCAAGTAAGAGGCCGTGCTTTCCGAAAGGAAGCGCGGCTTGTTGCCGTTTATGAGCTGAAAAACCGGGGCTTATGGCTGGACGAATTCCACGCGTATTTATCAATGACTTACTTGCCCGCACGGATATCGTGGATCTTATCGATGCCCGCGTTAAGCTGAAAAAGCAGGGTAAGAACTATCACGCGTGCTGTCCTTTTCATAACGAGAAAACCCCCTCTTTCACCGTAAGCGGTGAGAAGCAGTTTTATTACTGCTTCGGCTGTGGCGCCAAAGGTAACGCCATCGACTTCCTGATGAATCACGATCGTCTGGATTTCGTTGAAAGCGTTGAGGAGCTGGCCACGCAACACGGCTTAGAAGTGCCGTATGAAGCGGGCAACGGCCCCAGCCCGATGGAACGTCATCAGCGTCAAAGTCTGTATCAGCTGCTGGAAGGCCTCGACGGTTTCTATCAGCAAAGCCTGCGTAACCCGCAAGCGACATCTGCACAAAATTATCTCGCCACACGCGGCCTCAGCCAGCAAGTGATCGATCACTTCGCGATTGGTTATGCGCCAGCAGGCTGGGATAACGTGCTGAAACGTTTTGGTCAGCAGAAAGAGGACCGCGAATCCTTGATGGAAGCGGGCATGCTGGTCAGTAACGATTCCGGCCGCACTTATGATCGTTTCCGCGATCGCGTGATGTTCCCGATTCGCGATAAGCGTGGGCGCGTCATTGGCTTTGGTGGACGTGTACTGGGCAATGATACGCCGAAGTACCTTAACTCGCCGGAAACACCGATTTTCCATAAAGGCCGTCAGCTATATGGCCTGTATGAAGCGCAAAAGAATCATCCGCAGCCAGCGCGTTTACTGGTTGTAGAAGGCTATATGGACGTGGTGGCGCTGGCGCAATTTGGCATTGATTATGCCGTTGCCTCGCTGGGCACCTCGACCACCGCTGAGCACATTCAGCTGCTGTTCCGCTCTACCGACACGGTGATTTGCTGTTACGACGGTGACCGCGCGGGGCGCGAAGCCGCATGGCGTGCACTGGAAACCGCATTGCCTTACATGAATGACGGTCGTCAGCTACGCTTTATGTTTTTGCCAGATGGCGAGGACCCGGACACGCTGGTGCGTAAAGAAGGCAAAGAGGCGTTTGAAGCGCGGATGGAGCAGGCTTTACCGCTCTCCACGTTTTTATTCGACAGCCTGATGCCGCAGGTCGATCTGAGCACGCGTGACGGTAAAACCAAGCTGGCAACGCTGGCGCTGCCGTTGATTAGCCAGATCCCCGGTGAAACTTTACGCATTTATATGCGTCAGAATCTGGGTAATAAACTCGGCATTCTGGACGATAACCAGTTAGACAAGCTGATGCCAAAGCAGGCAGAAAGCGGCACTGCGCCAACGGCTCCCCCGTTGAAGCGCACCACCATGCGCGTGTTGATTGCGTTATTGGTGCAGAATCCGCAATTTGCCGCCATCGTTCCTACGCTGGACGGGCTTGAGCAGTCAAAAATGGCGGGTTTGCCGCTGTTTGTGGAGTTAGTCAGTCGTTGTACGGAGAATCCTGGCCTGACGACCGGACAGCTACTAGAGTTATATCGCGGGACAGAATTTAGCCAGCCCCTTGAAACGCTGGCCACCTGGAACCACATGATAGTGGATGAAGAAGCAGAAGCCGTGTTCCAGGATTCACTGGCGAGTCTTTACGACTCAGCCCTTGAACAGCGCCTTGAAGCGCTTATCGCACGCGACCGTACCGAAGGCCTGAGCGCCGCCGAACGCCGCGAGTTCTGGGCCTTAAGCCAGGCATTAGCGAAAAAATAAGATTTTTACCGGGTCAGAACTGTGAAGGCTGTGAAAGCACACATTCTGACTTGGGTGTACGGTTTTCGCTTTTTTAAGCGCACCGTACGAGGGCCGTCGGCGTCGAAGCCAATTTCGTTACCGCCAGCGCGCAGCAACCGGAGCGTACTGAAGTACGTGAGGATTGTGAGCACTGCCGGGGACGAAAATGGCGAGTAAGCCAGGCCCGCCAAGAAAGAACTCAAGCGGCTTAAGTGCCGATATATGAAGGGTCGATACCCTGGCCGCGTTGAAGGCAGCGGCAAAAGAACAACGCCTTCACTGTTATAGTTGGCTCGCTGCCGACCGACACCAATCTAATTAACAGAAGTGTGGATACCGTCTTATGGAGCAAAACCCGCAGTCACAGCTTAAGCTGCTTGTCACCCGTGGTAAGGAGCAGGGCTATCTGACCTATGCTGAGGTCAATGACCATCTGCCGGAAGATATCGTCGACTCCGATCAGATCGAAGACATCATCCAGATGATTAACGACATGGGTATTCAGGTTGTTGAAGAAGCACCTGATGCCGATGATCTGATGCTGAATGAGAACAGTACTGATACTGACGAAGATGCCGCAGAAGCTGCCGCGCAGGTACTCTCTAGCGTTGAATCTGAAATTGGCCGTACTACTGACCCTGTGCGTATGTATATGCGCGAAATGGGTACCGTTGAGCTGCTGACGCGCGAAGGCGAAATCGACATCGCTAAGCGTATCGAAGACGGTATCAACCAGGTTCAGTGCTCAGTTGCCGAATACCCGGAAGCCATCACCTATCTGCTCGATCAGTACGATCGTGTGGAAGCGGGCGAATCTCGCCTGTCTGACCTGATCACCGGCTTTGTTGACCCGAACGCGGAAGAAGATATCGCGCCAACTGCCACTCACGTGGGTTCTGAACTGTCTGAAGAAGACCGTAACGACGACGATGAAGAAGACGAAGATGGCGACGACGACAGCTCTGACGATGATAACTCCATCGATCCAGAACTGGCGCGCGAGAAGTTCAACGATCTGCGCACCCAGTACGAAACCACCCGTACCGTGATCAAAGCCAAAGGCCGCAGCCACGCTGATGCCGTTGCAGAAATCAATAACCTGTCTGAAGTGTTCAAACAGTTCCGCCTGGTACCGAAGCAATTCGACTACCTGGTGAACAGTATGCGCGTCATGATGGAGCGCGTGCGTACGCAAGAGCGCCTGATCATGAAGCTGTGTATTGAAATCTGCAAAATGCCGAAGAAGAACTTCATCACCCTGTTCACCGGCAACGAAACCAGCCCAAGCTGGTTCAAAGCGGCGCTGGCCATGAATAAACCCTGGTCAGAGAAACTGCTTGAAGTCGAAGATGATGTGACCCGTTCACTGCAGAAATTGCAGCAGATTGAAGAAGAGACCGGCCTGACCATCGAGCAGGTTAAAGACATCAACCGTCGCATGTCAATCGGCGAAGCCAAAGCGCGTCGTGCGAAGAAAGAGATGGTTGAAGCGAACTTGCGTCTGGTTATTTCTATCGCGAAGAAATACACCAACCGTGGTCTGCAGTTCCTCGATCTGATTCAGGAAGGTAACATCGGCCTGATGAAAGCGGTTGATAAGTTTGAATACCGTCGTGGTTATAAGTTCTCAACTTATGCGACCTGGTGGATTCGTCAGGCTATCACCCGTTCTATCGCCGACCAGGCACGTACCATCCGTATTCCGGTGCATATGATTGAGACCATCAACAAGCTCAACCGTATTTCGCGCCAGATGCTGCAAGAGATGGGCCGTGAGCCAACGCCGGAAGAGCTGGCTGAGCGTATGCTGATGCCAGAAGATAAGATTCGTAAGGTGCTGAAAATTGCTAAAGAGCCGATCTCTATGGAGACGCCGATTGGTGATGATGAAGATTCACATCTGGGCGATTTTATCGAAGACACCACGCTGGAGCTGCCGCTGGATTCTGCTACCTCAGAAAGCCTGCGTTCAGCCACCCACGACGTGCTGGCGGGTCTGACTGCGCGTGAAGCGAAAGTCCTGCGTATGCGTTTCGGTATCGATATGAACACCGACCACACGCTGGAAGAGGTTGGCAAACAGTTTGACGTTACCCGTGAGCGTATTCGTCAGATCGAAGCCAAGGCGCTGCGTAAGCTGCGTCACCCAAGCCGCTCCGAAGTGCTGCGTAGCTTCCTTGACGATTAATCCTCGTTAAGACGAAAAACCCCGGCTTGCCGGGGTTTTTTATTGCCTTCAAAACGGCGTCAGCCCTTTTTCCTGCATCATTTTGCGCGCGTTATCGCTCTGCAGATACTTCACAAACTGCGCCGCTGCCTGCTTCTGCTGAGTGCTACGCGTAATCACCGCGCCGTACAGCGTGTCCTGCTGCACCGCTGGCGGAATCAGCCCGACAATGGTAATCCCCTTCACCGCCTGCAGCTCACTGTTCTGCTGGAAGCCCAGCTCCGCTTTCCCTTGTGCCACCGCTTCACCCACTGGTGTGGCAGGGATCACAGACACTTTGCTGGCGGTCTTCGGCCCCAACTCCAGCTTGCTCAGCATCTTGCCTTGAATATATTTGCCGCTGGCACTGTCTGATATCGCGATGCTGGAGGCTTCCGTGAGGACCTGTTTGAATTTCGCTACCGTGCTGATATCCGGCGGCGTCATGCCCTGCTTCACCGCCATCGCGATATAAGAGTGCGCCAGCACCTGATGGCTGCTGCTATCCACAAATTTGGCCTGCTCCAGCGGTTTGATGGCGTAATCGACCATCACCAGCACATCGGCATTATCCTGACGTTTCAGACGATTAGGGATCGCCTGTGGCGTATCGCCCATCGATGGCGCCGCTTCCAGCTGCAGGGTATTGCCGGTTTGCTGCTGATAATCCTGCTTCAGGCTCTCAATCACCGGATACATGCCACCGGAGCTAAATACTTTCAGCGTCTCTGCCTGTGCCGTCTGTTGCGCCATCACCAGCAGCGCCGCTAACGCGATTGTGCGTTTCATCTTCCCTCTCTTTATTTGCCATAAAGATTTGGGTTTAGTCAGAAAACGCAAATTGAACAACTTTAGGGCCGCGTTAAGCGGAGCACGCTCACGCGATATTCTGTAACCAATCATGAAGTTGGCGATAAGTTGCCGCCATCTCCTCTATTGTCGCGCGGTTCAACCCGCTGGGATTGGGCAGCACCCACAGGCTCGTTTCGCCCAAGGTTTGCGGCTGCTCGCCCCACTCCACTTTGCGCTGTCGGAACGCTTTCTGGAACGCATCCTTGCCCAGCACCGCCAGTGCACGCGGCTGATAGCGTAAGATCTTATCCTGCAATCGTGCCCCGCCATCCCTTAACTCTTCACCCGCCAGTTCATTGGCCTGAATGGTGGGACGCTCAACCAGCATGGTGATGCCACAACCGGTTTCCAGCAGCCGCTGCTCCTGTTCGGGCTTCAGCAATTCGCGGGTAAAACCGGCCTGATGGATCACCTTCCAGAAGCGATTCCCTGGATGAGCAAAGTGGAAGCCGGTGTGCGCCGATGACTTGCCCGGATTGATGCCGCAAAACAGCACCTGCAAATCCGGTGCAATGATGTCCTGAATATCGTGATCGCTCATGCGCTCTCCAATCCTGCGCGCTGTTTCACCGAGCGACGGCTAACCGCCAGCATATTGCGCGCTTCCTCATCATCCGGACAGGCGCGCGCCAGCGCCACCGCACCGACCATTTCGGCCAGCATACTGGCGGCGACATCATCAGCCTGAGGATGGTGCATTTCATTGAGTGCCTGCGCCAGCCGTTGCCGCACCGCATCACGACGTTGCGAGAACAGAGTGCGTGTTTCAATCGGCAGATGGGCAATCTCACTCACCAGGGCAGGCATCGGGCAGCCTTCTCCCGGCGTGTTGCGATGATGCTCAGAAAGATAGTTGTCGATCAGTTGGGCCAATCGCTCGGCTGGATCTTCGAGTTGGGTGATGGCGGCAAAGCGCTGTGCCGAATCGGCAAACATCTCGGCAATCACTGCTTCAACCAGCGCTTCCCGTGATTCAAAGTGGGCGTAGAAGCCGCCGTGAGTTAAGCCCGCGCGCTTCATCAGCGCCGCCACGCCAATGCCTTCAGTGCCGCATTCGCGCATCACCACTGCTGCCTCATCAAGTATGCGCTGCCGCGTGCGCGCCTTGTGGCTCAGCTTTTCCATCTCTCACCATCCTGCTCATCGTTAATGGCAATCAGTGTAATTATTACGATCATCATATTCCAGCTTGACGAAAAATATGATGATCGTCATATTAAGTTTCATCAGATATGACAACCATCATTTACAGGAACCGACCATGACACAGCAACTGGCTTTGATTACCGGTGCATCCAGCGGCATTGGTGCAACTTACGCGAAACAGCTGGCCGCACGCGGCAGCAATTTGATTCTGGTGGCACGTGATGAATCACGTCTTAACCAGCTGGCGCAGTCGCTGCGTGACGCGCACGGCGTGGAAGTGAGTGTGCTGGCCGCCGATCTGACGCGTACTGAAGATTTGCAACGCGTGGCGCAAACCCTTGCAGACAACGAGCGGATTACGATGCTGGTGAACAATGCCGGGATGGCAGTTGAAGGCGAGTTCGTCGCGGGTGATATCTCGCAAATACAAACCATGCTGACGTTAAACATTGTGGCTCTGACGCAGCTGGCACATGCAGCCGCGCAAGTATTCCGCCGCCGTGGTACGGGAACGATTGTGAATATCGCTTCAGTGCTGGCGCTGGTGAATGAAATGGCGAATGGCGCATACAACGCCAGCAAAGCCTTTGTGCTCTCACTGACGCGCAATATGCAGCGTGAGCTGGCGGAGAGCGGCGTGCGTATTCAGGCGGTATTGCCGGGCTTAACCCGTACCGAGATCTTCGAGCGTTCAGGGAAATCGGTTGATGACCTGCCGCCAGAAAGCGTGATGGAGGTTGAGGATTTAGTCGCAGCGGCGCTGCACGGGCTGGATAGCGGCGAGCTGATCACCATACCCTCGGTGGAAGATCTGGGCTTGTGGCAGAACATGGAGAGCGCGCGCTTCGCCATCCTGCCGTATATCTCGTTGAATAAGCCGGCTTCGCGTTATTTGTGAGATCTGAGTGGTGATTGAGATGAGGTGGAAGGATAGCCTTGTCTCAAAAACCTGCTGAGGTTGTGGGCTGATTGAGCGATCTTAGGGGGTGGGAAGGGATTTTTGCTTGGAGATCAAGGAGTCAGAGATTGTTCTAATTTTCACCAACCGATTGGCGAACGCTGGATCACCCCTCCGAGATACTTTATAATCCCCGCTCCGCTGGCCCCTTAGCTCAGTGGTTAGAGCAGGCGACTCATAATCGCTTGGTCGCTGGTTCAAACCCAGCAGGGGCCACCAAATTTTGCTATGAAAATCATGCGATTAAGCCACATTTCAGGGTGGCTTTTTTGTTATTAAGGCTCGTAGTTGGCAGCAAAGTGGCAGCAGGCACTATATTCATAATCTCTTACAGTCGCATGAACCATGCAAAACGGCCATGATGCCCTTTTTGATTTAAACTTACGTGCCATTGAACCGAATGATAAGACAATGCACTTCTCAGATTGCGCAGTAAATAATTGCTATAAAGAATTTAATGGGGAAGAGATGGTGATCAATCACGTAATTTCCAAAACACCACTAAAAATGGGATTTATTCGCGCCTGATCAAGCTAATGTCCGTAAAAATTCAACACTGAAGTAATTACAAGCGCTCAAATTCAGCGATTTATCTCATATCACATTAACGCCCACATCGAACATAAAACTAGTTAAATATACTTCCTATCGACTTTCGATAGCTCAATTCTTATAGTTGAAAATGAATTATTCATTACATCTACAAATTCAAACAACTGACTTTCAACTTCGACGAAAGTATTTTTTGGTCCATTACTCAAAATAATACCAAACTTCGAGAAAGTCAAAATCAAGTTTCTCTGGTGAACTTTATATTTGTAATCCTTATTAACCTCAGTAATATGGCTATTAGCCTGATTAATCACATCTCTTACTTCACTGATCATTTTTACATAACCGTCAGATGCTATGAACACTCCATTCCTGGAATCAGGAAACATAATACTATACCATTTGTAGATATTAACTTTATCAGGCGATATTGAATTTCTTTTAGCTAGCTCGCTATTCGCAAAATCCCTAAACATTGTCAAGTGAGTTGTATGGTTCGTATTATTGTTATTTTGGACGCCAGCATAATAAGTTCTTAGAGCAATTATAACTCCATAAATAGTGACAAATGTAATCAAAACCCAACCAAAGCCTTGTATTAGTGACGTTATCCCTTCGATTTCTTTTGAAAATGTAGCAATACACTGGCTTGAGAAACATAAATCTCTATTATAAAGTTTTTGATCAGAAATAGTGCTTATTATGACTATCGAGAGTACAACAAAAAAAACACAACATAACATAATTATAATTTTTTTAAGAAAATTGACTTTATCTTCCATGTGGCTTTATACCTTTCAATCTTTTCCTTAAGTCAGAAACTAATTTCGAGAAGGCATCAGCTCTCCCCAATATAATTAGTTTATAGATAGCCAAATCATATTTTCTTTCATACCAATTTTTATTATTATTACCTTTACTAAACGATAACTCTAAGCTTTCGACAGCAGAAACGGCAATCTTAACATCTCTATGTGACGGTAGCGGTTTAATATCTTTTAATTTTTTAATGAAAACGGAGTACTTTTCATGGCCGACACGCTTGAGTTTATGAACACGCCCCATACATCTATTATATTCTTTTCGATAAGCGACGCTGGTTTTTGTATTATTCTTTTTTGATAGCTCACTGATGTTATGAACTGAAGCTTTAATCCTTCTTACTTCATCTGATGGTAACCTAGGCGTATTAAAATCAACTCTTAGACCGTGCACCTTTAATGGCTGGGAGGAACTGTAATAAATTTTTGTTTTGTTATTATTTATTGGCAAATCATGCTCTGCAAGCATGGATTCAATGTGAGATTTTATTTGTGAGAAATCATAGTTTGAAACTTTTGTTGAAACTGTTATGTCATCGACTAATCTTGTATAGACCAAGCTTTTTCTTCTAGCTCTTTTAACTACGTCATGCTCTTTTTTATACAAGCATAACGTTGCCAGATAGCTCGAAGTAAGAGCGCCTTGAACTACAAATCCATCTTTACAACATATATTGCTGATGTATTCAAGTGCCTCCCCCTCTATTTTAAAAATATCCTTAAAAATATCAACAACCAAATCTTGGTGAATATTATCAAAGAAGTCTTTAATATCTACTTTTAATAATGTCTTTGCACCACAATGTAAAGATGCACAGGATATATAATCTCTTTTAATATCTAATTCCGTTGGATCGTTTTTATCCGGCACTGATCCAAAGAGATAATCTGGAAATAGAGTTAATTCCTTAAATATTCTTGTATTAATCCTTCCTTGAACAAACCGCATTTTGGGATGCAGAGAGTAAACGCGTCTAAAAGAACCATCACCTTTCGGAATTTTTATCAGTCTGTATTTTTCATCCGACGACAATGATGCAATTAATAATAAATCTTTTTCTGGAATTGAAAGAGTTTTAGATAATAATTGAAGAGTATCAATTGGAGCACCGGAAGAACTTCTAGGCTTTAATAAATCCATTTAAATAACCTTCAAGGCATACAAAGTTACGTACGGTCTGCCCATGCTCAAGGGTGGGACTCAAAGATGCTTACATCAACATTTGCCAGTAGCAGCCAATGAATCTTTTCGACCGTACGTAATGTCGTCGGCTACGGCACCATCGTAGTCGGCGATGGTGGGGCCTTGTGGATAGGTCCAAATTTGGACGCTCTCAGTTAAGAAAGCAAACCTGGCAAATTTTTGTATGTTGACTGTCACATGCTTGTGAAACACAAGCGCTGGGTATATTTAGCAGAACATTTCTATACATTTCAAGAAAAATATTCACAACATATCAATTGTTCATTGGGCCGCGCGCTTGCACCCCCGCCACGCCTGCCCGCTTAACGTAATTGGTATTCAGCGCACGCACTGCATAGCTATCACCAATTAGGACTATCAAAGCACAGCTCCTTTGCAGTGCAAGCTTTTTAGCTCGCTGACCTCTTTAGAGGTTACTCACAGTTCAATGCCTGGTAATGTACGGCGGCGCGCTTCTGGAATCTCTTCGCCGCATGACAGATAGAAAAACTCGCTCGCGCCGTTAGGTCGGTGAATAGCGGTTGCCAGATTACGCGCCAGTTCTTCCTGCACACGCTTCTGAACCAGATCCATTAGATCAGCCATTAGCGCAGCTCCTGCGCTTGGTTCTCAAAGCGAACAGATTCTTTATCCAACAGCTCAATGATTTCCGTAGATGACATTCCTTTATTTCTTGCGTGAAGCGCCAAAGCCACCAGGCGAACAGAATCGACCAGTGCATCGTCTGATCGCTGTTCGCTGTTCGCTTTTGGCTTTTGGCTTTTGGCTTTTGGCTTTTGACTTTTGACTTTTGGCTTTTGACTTTACTCAGCATCGAGTTCAATGAGGCTGCATCGGCTTAAAAATTACGGGTTTCAATATTTCGCATTTACGTTTCTCCAGAATTTTTGGCCAAAGAATGCACGGCGGGTTTACGCCATTCTTTCAGGTTAATTAATTTAGAAGTGTCAGCTTCTTTGGAAATAAACTCGCGACTACGCGAAAGTGATTCATTGCACCTATCAGCGCGATAATTTTGTCACTCGTCAATTCATTGTTTCAACGTTGTGACGTTCTTTATCAATGTTCGCCAGAAAGAATAATGCTCTCATCGTGCGGCTATTTTGTTCATACTGCGCATCACGTTTATTAAGCATATCACTGATGAAGCGCTTTAACTCGTTACCGCAGTCGCCGTAAATCATAGTGCGAAGCGCTGCAATATGATTAAGCGCATTAACGAGTTGCCCTGCGCTCATTTGAACTGTGATACTTTCAGCTTTGTAAGCCATGTTGATTTTCTCATGTTACCGGTTAAACCTGCCAGCAGTTCTGCTAGAGAGTGTGCCGGATGCCAGCACCTAGCATTTTTAGTAAAAATCCAGCCATGCCCTAAAGCCTTGATTTACTGTGGTGTTGATTGATGTTTCAAAAGCCTCACAAAAACCTGCATAATCTGTATCCACTTGTTTACTGATAATTGAGGGACGAATGCTTAACGAAAAAGAAATTGAACGCTTTGAACTTATAGAAATGGAGTTAAGAAAGCTTCGCTCTGAAGTAAAAGTTCAACATTTGGTTATTTCTGGTCTACTTAACTCTTTTTTTACAGAAGATAATAACGATCACTCTCATTTCTATTCAGCTATACGTGAAAAGCTGAATGGACTCCCTCCCGGCTCAGATATACAGCACATTCTAATGACAGCGGTGGAAAAATGGGCCAATACATATAAAAGCTAACTTTTGATTAGAAGTGATATTTTTTTCTGTATCACTTCTTTGACTTATTCACCGCGAAAACGAGTCCCATCGTTCAATGAAAAAATAGCTCCCATCCCCCGTAATTGATGAGAAGCATACAGCAACATCAGAGCTTTTTACTTCAGCCTGCCGCCCTTGCAATGTGAATTGATAAATCAATTCCTTAGCTATCATCACTTCATTCCATTCCTATATTTACGCCGATTCCACTTAGAATTTCCGCTGGACCAGCAAGCGCAGGACTTGACTGCACACGAGCTTTAACAGCAATTGCGCCCAGCGTTAAGCAGCGAATACCAGCGTTGACGTTCTCAAACAAGTTGCGAGGACATGCCGATGAAAATCTTTCCTAGCTAACAACGCCAGCGGCTAATTGCCCAACTTCAGCAGTTGCTTTCACACATAAGCAGGCAATCTCTCTTGCGCCACTTCATTGACCGGCACGCACGGCAGGCATCGCAGCTGGGCCAACATGCCACTGCCCAGCGTTGAGTCTTCTGTGGAGTCGGTAAGGATTAACATCTCGCGGATCGTGAGCTGGTAAACCTGTTCCGGGTTTAGCTTGTTACTGATGGTTTGCGGACTTAAACCCGCCTTTTTAACAAACTAGGTAATGCTGTGCTTTGCAGAAAGCGCGCGGCACGCTTCATCAAAATGACTATGTATGGAAACGCTGAAATCAAATATGATAAATCCCTTTTGATATTCGAATATGGATGCATCAAGCCTGCATTGTGATTTCCTAGCCGGCTGCGGCTTCAATAATGAGAGCAACAATGTTGATTTCGGTAAGCCCGTTAAGCAATTATTTATTTCTGATGGGCAAACGATTTTCGCGATACATCTGGCGAACAGTGCCTTCCTTGTAACCCGTGCGGCGACAGAATTTATTTAGGTAATGTAGGGTTAGGAGATCACGAGATTGATTGAGGGGCGCATTGAAATTTTACGGGACATGATGCACTATCCTCTGTTGAGTTCTAGCCAACTCTATTCATCACTATTAAACACGTCTTGACACAACGTGTGAATATTTGGAACACAAATTGGAAAGGTCAACGAAAGATTTTACGAGTCGTAAAGCACCCACTTTACATCGGATCATTTGTCTGAGGCGATGTTGCTCACCCCTCTAAATCGCATATAAAAATTATACATTAGATACTATTAAAATACTTTATCTAGATCATTGAGATTACAACCATGACATTAATAACTGATATGGCAGCAAACGATGCTAGGGCGTACTTTCTAAAACATCATTGTTACTGCAGTTTCCCTCTTCCTGTTTATTTTAATTTTGAACCCCTACTCCAAGCTGTAAGCGATGCACTTGACCAAAAGCAGAATGGTATTAGTGATATTGGTTACCGTAAAGCATGCGATTTTGAAAATGTTAACTATACATTACAAACAAACAAAGATGGTCGTTATTCTTGGCGACCACTTGAGTTAATCCACCCAGCTATTTACGTTCACCTCGTTCATAAAATAACTGAGGAAGATGAGTGGAATCTGTTGGTAGAAAGGTTTAGTGAATTTCGAAAAAACAAAAAGATAGTATGTGCGAGTTTACCTAGAGAGTCGGATGACACTGATGTTTCTGACATTGCCGAAACCGTTAATGGTTGGTGGCGCGATGTCGAGCAAGGGTCAATCAATAAAGCTCTTGAATTTAAATATCTTTTCACTACAGATATAGCTAATTTTTACCCTTCAATTTATACACACTCTATACCTTGGGCAATTCATACCAAAGAAGAATCCAAGGAGGTAAGAGGTGTAAATGATAATCTTGGCAATAAAATAGATCATGCTTTACGCCAAATGCGTTGGGGGCAAACAAACGGCATACCACAAGGTTCTGCGCCTATGGACTTTATCGCTGAGATAGTTCTTGGTTATGCAGATGAATTATTGGGAGAAAAACTAAAAGAAGAAGATATTACTGACTACCATATTATCCGATACCGTGATGACTACAGAGTTTTCACCAATAGCAAGGAAGATGCTGAGGCATTAGCAAGACATCTAACTGTCATCCTTCAAGGATTAGGTTTGCATTTAAATGCGTCTAAAACATCTCTTTCAGAAGATGTAATATTCAATTCGATGAAACCAGATAAAAAAGATGCCTTGATGCAATTCGGAAAAAATGTTTACGCGACAACAATTCAAAAGACTCTATTGAAACTCACCATTTTCTCTAGAAAACACAAGAACTCTGGACAATTAGATAAGTATCTTTCAAAGATTAATAAGCGCTTAGAAAGAATGAATAAATTAAACGAAGATGTGCGTCCAATTGTTAGTATCATTGCTGACATGATGCTTAATAACCCAAGGACATTTGCTTCTTGCGCATTAGTCTTGAGTAACACCCTTAAGTTTGTCGAAGATAATGATGAAAAGACATATTTGCTTGAGAAAGTCAAGGATAAATTCTCTGCAATATTAGGTACAGGCATCCTAGATATCTGGTTGCAACGTATTTCTTATCATATTAGAAAAAGCATAACTTACGATGAACCACTTTGTTCAATTGTTTCTGGAGCATATAGAAAACCTCACAAAGAAATATGGAATTCAGAGTGGATTACTGATAGAAATTTTAAAAACTCAGTAATGGCAACGAATTTTTTTGATGCCAATAAGCTTGCAGAATGTGAGGCAGTAATACCTGAAGATGAGGTAGTTCTATACCCTTATGATTACGAATCAGATGATGAAGATTTAGATGATGAAGATGAGTGAATTTATAATATCATTAAGATAAACATGACATCCTCTTGCTTAATTTAACTGCCCCAAAATGACACAAAGGTATGGCTTACCTCTTTTTCATATAAAGCGTGATGATACAAGTGACTTCTTCATTACGAATTAGCAGCAAAGTGGCAGCAGAGCGCAACGCTATGTGCCACTTTTCATCATCATCCGTCCTGAATACAAATAAAACATAAAAATCAGTAGCTTAATTATTTTACTCACTTCAAAATGGGACTCATAATCGCTTGGTCGCTGGTTCAAACCCAGCAGGGGCCACCAAATCTTCCTACTTTTCCTAAAAGCTTTCGCAACATCATCAACCACCTGATAGCTCACTTGAATGCCCATTCGCGTGAAGAAATTCTATTGTTCGGTTCTTAACAATCTTTACCCATTCTTCAGCTGATAATTCCCATCGCTCGGGTGCAAACTCGCCACGATAACGCGCTATTAATACGTCGTATCCATCGGGCTGCTCTTCGATTTCAATCAAATTTGCTAACAACATGCGCTGATTGAATGGCATTGAGGTAGATAAATAATCATCGAGTAAATTATCGAACTCACAGTTTCCATTAATCAAATCACAATCCTGCCCAAAATGAGCGATTACCAAAGTATCGAGTTCACAAGGCTTAAGAGTATTAGTATCCATTTATTTCTCATATAGCAAGGCACACGGATATAATTAAATTTATTTTCAATCAAACATTTGAGTTCAAACCAAGCGGTATCATTTATCTAACCGCACTATTATTAATTCCTGCAATCAGTTTAATTACACCTGAAACAGTAATAATAGCTAACACAACAGAGAGAATGCAAAAACATATAAGCAGCGAAAGCAGAGGATTCACTATTCCGCCCAAGCTAGTGAAATCACTCAAACGAGCAAGCTGTTCAGAGGTTAAAGTACGAAGAATGACCTTCGGTATAATTAGAAAATAAATAATAACAACAAAGACATAAATCAGCGTTTTTTTTGTTTTCTTCATCTTCTTTCTTGCCCTTACTTACGAACATGATCAAAAATTGGGTATAGGATACATCATGGAGCGAAGGTATGTCACAAACCTATTTACAGCTGAAGATGCAGTCCAATAAGCAGCTGGCGATCGCGCTAACTCATTCATTAAACCAGTTCCATGCAGATCAGCTGTCTACTATAGATATGTTCAAGATGGGCGCACAGCGGTTCAGCAACTATGGTTCATGCTTTGTACCTAATGAATATTATCGCAGCTCATGCCGTGATACATGGATAGAGGACAAAAGGTTAGTTCTGGCGTTAGGTGAGATCTATAAAAGAAAAGATGTCACATTAGATATGGTCGAAATATATTTTCGTAAAACCTTCACAAAACTTGGCGTTCAAAAAAGCAAAAATCTCGTCTCTCACATCCAAAAAATGTTAGGGATCGCAGCCGAACATGCTTCAACAAAATCGAGCAAATTGGCTTTATCACTGACGATTGCCAATTTAGTGCTCGGCAGCGCCGACTTCAAGAAAAAGCATATCAATCTCGTTAACTCATTTTCCACATGGTTTGTGAATGGCGCTACGCTTTATGCCTAAGCGCAAACGGCTGCCTCTGCGGCCAACAGATTAAAATTTCAAGATCCTGCTTATTATCAAGCTCTATCAAGAGAAAATATTGAGATGCTTTACTTCCTCATTGAACCGAAAATGTCTGAAATCATTTATCAGGTAAAATCCGGTGATAACAATGAAGAAAAAATTGCAGATGCTTTATATGAGATTTTGAAAAAATGAAAAAAGCATTTCTATGGTTACTTCAGTCACTTATCTACCTCATTCCCCTCGCAGCTGTTGTAGCAGGGATCTACATTTTTGTCCGCTTTATTCCAAATTACGCGGCTTTCCTTAGCATATCCTTGGTGATCGTGGTTTCCTTCATCTACATCAAATACAACAGATGGTATTGAATATCTCCAATACCATCTGTCAACACCCTCTTTTAACATCCAAACCAAATTATCGATGATTGAGCTTCCCACATGTGAAGGGGCGAAGTCGTAACCTAACCTATCACTCCCCTTCCAACCCGCAAACCTGCCACCGCACCGAACTCACGCCCTTCTCCAGGCTAATCCGTCCCACCAGACTCTCCAACTGATCCGTCATACTCGGTTTCCCCAGCACTTCCGCATTGACCTCCATTCGATGTGGCGGATTCATATCCTCGCTGTGCAGTGATTGCAGGCGCAATCCGCTGCCGCCAAGGCTATGCAACATCAGGCTGCGCACTTGCACTTCATCCTGCGCCAGACAGATGATCTGCACTTTGTAGTGCTGCACCACTTCCTCCGCAGGCACCAGGCTCTGGCGATTAATCCCCTGCGCCAAATCGCGCAGCAGAATGTTGGCGCACAGAATCACCATGCAGCCAATCGCCGCTTCCAGCAGCAATCCCATGCTGCACAGCACGCCCACGGCGGCGGTGCACCACAGCGTTGCGGCAGTATTCAGGCCGCGCACGTTAAGGCCGTCGCGCATGATCACCCCACCGCCGAGAAAGCCGATGCCAGAGACTACATAGGCCGCTACGCGTGAGGCATCGGTGGCGATGCCGGGTACGCTTTGCGTCATCAAAACAAATAAACAGGCGCCAGTGCTGACCAGCGCATTAGTGCGCAAACCGGTCATACGTTGGCGAAGCTGGCGCTCGCTGCCAATCAGCGCGCCCAGAACCAGCGCGACAGTGACGCGCAGTAAAAAGATTTTCCAATCCATCATAAACCTCACTCCGCTGCTTCAGGCAGGCGGAACTTAAGGGGGTAATAAATAGATTACAGCCGGTGCCGCTACCGCTGAAACTCAGCAGCATCACGCAAAAAACAGGGGGAGATTCTGGAAGGAAATCCACCGTCTTAACGCACGGTTAAGACAGCGTTGAGGGCTATCTTACCGCAGGGACCTTTTGTAATCGTTCGGGACAGGTGTCCAATGCAGTTATCCTCTTGGGTAAAAATTCGCCGGGATTCTAAACCTCGTATCCTGTTATGGCTACTCCAAATAGCGCTTTCGTTTAGGTTGGGTTAAAGACTTCGCTATCGGAATCCCCAACCTGTTGATGCCTTTTATCACCGTGCTATCTTACCCACTCGCTATACCGCAATCGGATCAAGACCAATGGCAAAACAACGTGTAGGAATCGTGTTTGGTGGCAAATCGGCCGAGCATGAAGTGTCGTTACAATCAGCGAAAAACATCCTCGAAGCCATCGATAAGAGCAAATACGAGGTGGTGCTGCTGGGCATCGATAAACAGGGTGAGTGGCATCTGAATGATGCTTCCGGTTTCCTGCTCAATGCCGATAATCCGGCGTTGATTGCCCTGAATCGCTCAGGTGAAAACGTCGCGCTGGTGCCGGGCAGTGCTTCGCAGCAGCTGATCACCCGTCAGCAGGCGCAGCCACTGTCACAGCTGGATGTGATCTTCCCGATCGTGCACGGCACCCTGGGTGAAGATGGATCACTGCAGGGCTTGTTGCGCATGGCGAATCTGCCGTTTGTGGGATCGGATGTGCTGGGCTCAGCGGTGAGCATGGACAAAGATTTCACCAAGCGTTTGCTGCGCGATGCGGGCTTAGAAGTCGCGCCGTGGATCAGCGTGACGCAGGCACAGCGTGCGCGTCTGGATGCGCAAGCCGTGATCGATCAGTTCGGATTACCGCTGTTTATCAAGCCCGCCAACCAGGGATCGTCTGTCGGTGTCAGCAAAGTGGATCATATCGACGATCTGGCGGCGGCGCTGGATCTGGCCTTTACCTTCGATCGCAAAGTGCTGATTGAGCAAGGCATCAAAGGCCGCGAGATTGAGTGTGCGGTGCTGGGCAACGATGAGCCCGAAGCCAGCCCGTGTGGCGAAGTGGTGGTGCATGATGCCTTCTACTCCTACGACACCAAATACATCAGCGCCGACGGTGCCCAAGTGGTGGTGCCCGCTGCCATCAGTGAAGAACACAGCGAAGCAATTCGGGCCGTGGCGATTCGCGCATTCCAGGCGCTGGAGTGCTTTGGTATGGCACGCGTTGATGTGTTCCTGACCGAGAGCGGCGAGATCGTGGTGAACGAGGTGAATACCCTGCCGGGCTTTACCAATATCAGCATGTATCCGAAGTTGTGGCAGGCGGCAGGATTAAGCTACAGCGATTTGATTACGCGCTTGATTGAGCTGGCGCAGCAACGCCATCAGCAGAGCAGCAAGCTAAAAAGCAGCGTTTAATCTTCACGTTCCGGGTGCGCATGAATGCGCACCCTACAACGGTTAAACAGGTTTGTCATTGATGGCGATCGAAACGAATTAGCGTCAGGCAGTTGTGAGGTTGTCATCAATGGCGACCGAAAAAAACAGCACCAAGCCATCGTAAGGTCGCCATTCACGGCGACCAAAACAACCCAGCATCAAGCCATCCTATGGTCGCCACTCATGGCGACCATCACGCACTTCACGCCACGTCATTCACCATGCTGCGCGGCTCCATCGCCGGAGAGGTTTGGTTACGGCCATTGCGTTTCGAGAGGTAGAGATTTTTATCCGCTGCCGACACCAGACGGTTAATCACGCCCGGCCATTCCCGCTCACTCTGCGCACTGCCGCGCGCCAGGCCTAAACTGGCGGTAACCGTCACCGTGTTGCCCTGAATCCAGAACTTCTCTTTGACCATTGCCTGACGTATCGCTTCGGCCAGTTGGTAAAGTTGCAGATGGCTGTAGTCGAACACCACCACCACAAACTCTTCGCCACCAAAGCGACACACCATGCCGCGATTGCCCACCACGCGTTGCATACGGCGCGCAATCTCTTCCAGCACGCCATCACCGGCATCGTGGCCAAAGTTGTCGTTAATCGCTTTGAAATAGTCGACATCCAGCATCACCACGCCCGCTTCGCGCTGTAAGGAGAACGGCTCCTGTTTCAGGCTTTCATACAGGCCGGAACGCGACAGCAACTGGGTGAGGAAATCGAAATTCGCCCGCAGCGCCAGACGATGATTGAGCTGGCGAATCGCATCCATACTCACTGCCACCAGCAGCGGGCTGAGGGCCACCGTTGCCACACCCAATCGCGCCGAGGTGAGATGGCTGATCGGCAGCAGTGCGTCATCGCCCTGAATATTCATTACGCCGTGAGACACGAGAACGATCTCAGTGATGCCGGTAATCAGGATCACCAGGCTTGTAACAGGAATCGGTAACACGATGGCGCACCAGATCAGCGCCGGCACCGGGAAGGTTAAGCTACCTGCCCCGCCAATCATCGCCCCCATGGTCAATGACAGCACCACCGCCGCCAGCGGCAACAGTTTGCCGGGATGCAGCAAGGTGCGCGGTGAGACGTTGCGCAAGGAGCGCGCCAGCATCACCGGCAACAGCATCAGGGAAGTCGAGAATTGCTCGCTAAACCAGTCGCCCCACGCCACCACAAAGCGCGCATTGAAATCGATGTCCTGCGCCCATGCGCCCCAGGTGGCACAGGCGGCGGCACCGAGGAAACAGGCCGGGAAGATGCGCATGGCGTTGAACACCTGGCTGTTGGCCGAAGGCGGCTGCAGGTGTTTGATCAACATGCTGACCGAAACGAGAATAAACAGGATATTGGCGAAGTTTACGGTTACCGCAGGCAGCGCCCAGCCGGAGAACACCGTGTCGTTAAAAATCATCGCGGCAAAGCACACCAGATAACTGGACGTGGTATGCAGGAAAGGATTTCGCACCATTAAACCGGCAATCAGCGCGTTCACCGGCCAAAACAGGGAGAACTCCTCCGGAATGCGCAGATGACTGCCAATAAAGCAGAAGAAAAGCGTAATCAGGAACAGCGAGAGTGCATTCTTTTTTAAATTATTCTCAGCAAACAGCTTAACGCGCATACGTCTGAACCCTGTAACCTGGAAATCGCTGCCTCTTGCCCACGGGCATCAGCAAGCATTTAACCTGAAATAACTGTGCGATGATTCGGCAATTAAGCGAGTGTTCGTCATCCTACTCTGCGACTGGGCGGCACTCAATGCGCCGGATCGGCGAGATGTGAGCGCGCTGGCAGGGTTGAAACCCGAGAAACAAGGATGAGAGCTGCTGCAATTATGCCCTGCAAATAAAAAAATCGGATATCCGAGATATCCGATTTTTACGCGAAAAACCAGTTTTTCAGCAAAGCGTTATTGCTATTTAACCGCAACGGGCCACTGACTCAGACGAATACCACGATCGCGCGCGTTTTCGCCGAAATCCTGTAGCACCGCTTTGACGTCCGGATCCAGGTACTCGGCGTTATCGTGATCAACAATCACCGTGCTGTTTTCCGGGATCTCCGCCAGCAACCCCTGCAGTTTTGGGTTGTGCATAAAGGTGAGATTTTGCTGGAAGCGCAACACGTAGTGATCGTCATAGCGCGTGAGTTGCAGCGCGTTGCGGTGGCTTTTGTAGATGCTATACAGAATCTGCGTGGCGATACCGATACCAATCCCCGCCAGCATGCCAAACACAATAATGCCGCCGATGGTGGCGAGGAACGGCACGTACTGCTGAGCGCCCATGCGGAACTGTTCAATGAACAGACGCGGTGTTGCCAGCTTATAGCCGGTATACAGCAAGACGGCGGCGAGGCTGGCTAAAGGAATGGCGTTGAGCAGATCGCTGAACCACAAGCCGCAGATCAGCAACAGCGCGCCGTGGATCAAAATCGACAGTTTGGTCTGCGCCCCGACGCTGACATTCACCGAACTGCGCACAATCACCGCCGTAATTGGCATCGCACCAAGGAAACCAGCAGTCAGGTTGCCGATGCCCTGTGCGAACATCTCTTTATTTGGCGAAGGTGCCGGATGCTGCGGACGCAGTTTTTTCAGCGCCTCCTGACTCAGCAGCGTTTCCAGGCTTGCCACCAGCGCCAGCGTCACGGCAACCACCCAGACTGAAGGATTTTGCCACGCCAGCCAGTCCGGGGTTTCCAGTTCCGCCGCCAGCGCTGACAGGCTATCAAAGGCTGGCAACGCAATACGCGGTAGCCCTTCCGCCAGGCTCGGGAACAGGCGATCGCCAAATACCGTCGCCATGCAGCCGAACAACACGGCCACCAGTGGGCCCGGAATCCAACCAAGCAGCTTGACCGATTTCACTATCGGCGTGGTCCACAGCCAGAGAATCAGCAGACCGATGCCCGCCACCAGCATCGCGCTTAGCGAAAACTGAAATTCGCCATTCACCAGCGATACCAGCTCAGCATCACCTGCGGCACCGAAGGCCACCGGGATCTGCTGCATAATCAGCAAAATACCGATCGCCGCCAGCATCCCTTTGATCACACTGCCCGGCACTAGCGAAATGAAGCGACCGGCTCGCAGCAATCCAAGCAGGCACTGCAACACGCCCGCCAGAATCAGCGCGGTGAGGAAAGCGGAGAAGCTGCCGAGCGTCTGGATCGAGGCCACCACAATGGTCACCAAACCTGCCGCCGGGCCGCTGACGGCAAAACGCGAGGGACTTAGTGAAGTGACCAGCAGGCCGCCGATCACCCCGGTGAGCAATCCGGCAAACGGCGGTAAACCGCTGGCCTGCGCGATGCCGAGGCACAGCGGCAGCGCCACCAAAAACACCACCAGACCGGCGGGAATATCCTGACGCAGCGTGTTCAGATTCATGGCACCGATTCCTCTGCAGATTGCTGAGTAAGCTCTTTCAGATGACCCGACTGCAGGTCATACACGCAGCCAAACACTTCCAGTGAATGCCCGGCTTGCCAGGCCTGTCGCACTGGCTCGCACGCCACTAACTGAGCAAACTGGGCGATGACGTTGGCTTCGACTAAGCGGTTGAGCTTACTGCTCTCCTCTTCCTCAGCACTGGCGTGATATTCCACCAGACCTTGTTGCAGGCTACTGCGCAACGCAGCGATGCGTCTTGCCAGCGCCGAATCCTCTTTTGCCAGCGGGCTAGCGGGCAACCCCAGCGCAGCCTGCACGCCGCCGCAGCCGTAGTGGCCGCACAGGACAATGCGCTCCACGCCGAGGTAGAAAATCGCGTATTGCAGCACGCTCATCAGGTTATCGTCATCGGTCACCACCATATTGGCGATGTTGCGATGCACAAATAGTTCGCCGGGATGCGAGCCAGTCAGCACTTCGGCAGGTACGCGGCTATCGGAACAGCCGATCCACAGCGAATGCGGTTTTTGTTGATGCAGATATTGTTCGAAATAATCTGGATTCCGCTCGCGGCGCTGTAATGCCCAACTGCGATTTTTCGCTAATAAGGGTTTAAGTGTCGTCACAATTATCTTCTCTCTACGTCCAGAAATATCGATTTCAGGCTAAGTCACAGGGTTTTAAACGCCGCTAAGACGATCGATGGAGTATGAAAGCAGAGCTTCCTCACATAAATTGTTTATAGCTGCTAATGCTTGTGGTTGCACAATCAATATTTCCGTACACAACAAAATCGAACTCCCTGTAAAATAAACGTCAGGAAATGTCGATTAAAAGTAATTTATTGCAAGCCGAGAGAATTGATTAAAAAACAACATTTGTTATGTGAATCATGCATTTAATCTGAATATTAAATTATGCATCTGGAATGAATCGACAAAAATATACACGCAGTCTTTTCATGCCTTTGCACTAGTATGGTGAATTGAATGATTTGAGTTGAGAAAAATCTTAATTATAAAGTTTATGATTGGAGTCATTCACTGGGTAAATAGCAGAATAGCGATATTTTCCGCCAATCACTTGCCTGTAATTAAGCAAGAGATCAGGAAAATAATAAGGAGAATAATAATGACGATGAAAAGTAAATATCACTGGCCCTGAATTAAAATCACCGCGCCTGCCGCAACAGGCGCTAATTCGCTTGACGAATTATTTACCGTTCCACGCTTTCATACGCGCTTCACGTACCTGAAGCTGCTGTTCCGGCGTCAGTTTGTTGTAGTTCTCCGCCATGCCGCTTTCCCAGTCGCCGTACAGCGGATTAGGCAGCACGATAAACTGCGTACCAAAATGCTGATGATTAAGGTTAACGAACTGCTGACGCTGCGCATTGCCCTGATGCCAGGTCGCGCCACCAAAGTCATTCAGGTTATCGCCCACGTACAACACCACGTTATATCCGGCGTTTTTAATCGCATCGAAGCGCTCCTGTTTATTGGAGTTCCCGGTGCTGAGACGCACGGTTTTATCGCTCACGCCGCTGAAGCCCAGCTTGTTGAGGTTGTCCACCGTCGCGGCGTAATCCTTCTGGTCGCGGTTCGAGACGTAGAACAGGGTGCCGCCGTGGCTGTTGACGTAGTTGGCGAACTCCACCGCGCCCGGCACGGCGGTGGCCTGACGCGCCTGAGTCCAGGCTGACCAGGTTTTGCCAGAGAACGGCTGGCCGTTTTTCGCCTGCCATGCGCTATAGGCACTGTTATCGATCATGGTTTCATCGAGATCGACGATTACCGCTTTCGGCTTGCCCGCCAGCGATGGCGCAGCATCAAACGCCATGCGCGCAGTGTTAAATGCCTGCCAGCTTAATGCCTGATACTCACCGGACTGCTGGAACCAGTTCACTGCCAATACCGATTGCTGGCCGAGCTGCTGCTGCGCCTGCTGTTTGGCCGGTTGCGCGCATCCTGTTAGCAGCAGCGCAAGAATGCCGGACGCTGCCAGCAAAGAGGTGTTTTTCATCAGATCATCCTTAAGTGATTATGGTCAGTTTGTGTAAAGCTTTAAAAATGTAGCAGTTAACGTAAGCTGTGGGCAGAAGAAAGCTGCCGCCCTGTCAAAGGAGACACTTATGTCACATGCCGGACCGCGTTCAACGCTGCTTGATGCCCTGCCGTGGCTCGATTATGCCTTTCAGCCTGCGGGCCAACCGGTGCCCACGGATGCCGCCTATGGCCAGCAGCGCCACAGCGCCCAGGTGGTGCTGGCAACCCAAAACCTGCCGCCGAAAAGCTGCGAGTCCGATGGCGTGATTGGGGAAAACCAGCTGCCGGTGGCGGTGTATACCGCTGACTGTTTGCCGGTACTGTTCGCTGATAGCGCGCAGCATCAGGTGGCGGCGGTGCATGCGGGCTTAAAGGGCACCTTAGGCGGAATCCTTAACAGTGCGATTGATGCGCTGCTGGCGCGCGGTGCCCGCACCGAAACGCTGCATGTCGCCATCGGTCCGGCCATTGGTCCGTGCTGTTATGAGCTGGGCAAAGATTTGGTGACGCAGATGCAAGAACGCGCAGATTTGCCTGCGCTGCAGTGGACAAGCGAGCAACCGCACAATAGCGCAGCGATCCGTCCGCAGGCGCGAGCGCATCATCAGGGCGTGTGGTTTAATTTGCCGCATCTGGCGCGAGGGTTGCTGTTACAGCGTGGCATTCCTGCCGAACAGATCGAGGTGCTGAACGTCTGCACTTATTGCATGGCGGAGTCGGGATCAAGCTATCGCTACAACACCCATTTTGACAGCGGCTATCAATCGCGATTTTCGTGGATTCGTCGTCGCGACTGAGTGGCTGCACGTCCCTGTGCAGCCCGTTGCATCAGTGAATGATGGCGTTAAGT
Organism: Pantoea sp. USMM079; assembly: GCF_037153115.1. Lineage (NCBI taxonomy): Bacteria > Pseudomonadati > Pseudomonadota > Gammaproteobacteria > Enterobacterales > Erwiniaceae > Pantoea > Pantoea sp. USMM079. The sequence goes on along the minus strand of NZ_JBBCKX010000006.1, from coordinate 121,571 downwards.
GCCAGCACACCGGCCAGACCGAGAATCGAGATCAGCGTCTCCATCACCGTCCAGGTTTTCAGGGTTTCCACCACGCTCAGGTTGAAGTAGCCCTTAAACAGCCAGAAGCCCGGATCGTTGACGTGTGAGGCGATCACGCTGCCCGAACCTACCGCCAGCACCATCAATGCCGGATCGGCATGGGTCACCGCGATGATCGGCGTGACGATCCCGGCGGTGGTGATCGCCGCAACCGTGGCCGATCCCAGCGCGATACGCAGCATCGCTGCCACCGTCCAGCACATCAGCAGCGGAGACAGTGACGATCCTTTCATCATGTCCGCAATATAGTTGCCGACGCCGCTGTCCACCAACACCTGCTTAAACGCACCACCCCCAGCGATAATGAAGACGATCATGGCGATAGCGGCAATCGACTCGCCGCACATATCCATCACTTCTTCCATCTTGCGACCGTTGCGCAGACCCAGCGTCAGTACGGCGATCACCACGGCAATAAACAGCGCCACCGCCGGGTTACCGATGAACTCAAAGAACTGACGCAGCGGGTTCTCTTTTGGCGTGGTCAGCTCAAACACCGCCGCAATCGCCATCAGCACCACCGGGATGATGGCGGCAAAAATACTGATACCGAAACCTGGCATCTCTTCTTCAGTGAAGATCTTCGGGTTGTATAAGCCTTCTGGCGGTGACTTCTCAAAGCTCTTGAGGAATTTCGAGAAGATCGGACCGGCCACGATCACCGTCGGAATGGTGATGATCATGCCGTACAGCAGCGTGGTGCCGAGGTTGGCGCCAAAGATGGTGGCGATCGCGGTTGGGCCCGGATGCGGCGGCAGGAAGCAGTGTGTGACCGAGAGCGCAGCCACCATCGGCACGCCGACGTACAGCAGCGGCAAACCGGCAGCAGCTACGATGGTGAACACCAGCGGTAGCAGCAGCACGAAGCCCACTTCATAGAACATCGCCAGACCGACGATCAATCCGGTGACCACCAGCGCCCATTGCAGCCGCTCTTTACCAAAGGCAGCAATCAGGGTGGTGGCGACGCGTTGTGCCGCACCGGTGTCCGAGACTAATCGCCCGAGCATGGCACCGAAGCCGAGGATCATCGCTAATCCGCCGAGCGTCGAACCGATACCTTTCTGGATCGAGGCCATCACGTTGAGCGGCGTCATCCCTTCGGCAATACCCACCACCGCCGAGACAAACACCAACGCAATAAAGCCGTTGACCTTAAATACAATCATCAATACCAGCAGCAGTATCACACCCAGCACAATAATGGTTATTGGCATTTTTTATTATCCTTAGAAATACAGAGGGGTGATTAAGGTTTAGGCGCGGCCCGGCGAAAATGCCAGCCGCACCATGGCATTACACGGCGACGCGCATACCGCCATCAACGAACAGCAAGTGACCATTGACGAAATCAGACGCGCCCGAGGCGAGGAACACCGCAGCACCGATCAGCTCTTCCGGTTTACCCCAGCGCGCCGCTGGCGTGCGTTTGGTGAGCCAACCGGTAAAGGCCGGATCGTCGGCCAGCGCCTGCGTCATCTCCGTGACGAAGTAGCCCGGTGCAATGGCATTCACCTGGATGTTATGGCGCGCCAGCTCGACGCACATACCGCGCGTCAGCATGGTGACGGCGCCTTTGGAAGCGGCGTAAGGCGTGATGGTGTCGCGGCCCAGTTCGCTTTGCATCGAACCGATATTGATGATTTTACCGCGCTGGCGATCGACCATTTTTTTCGCCACGGTTTGAGAGACCAGGAACACGGCGGTCTGGTTAACGGCAATCACGTCATTCCAGTCCTGCTCCGGGAATTCGAGGAACGGACGGCGGCGCTGGATCCCAGCGTTGTTGACCAGAATATCAATCGGTCCCCATTCGGCTTCAATCTCATCCACCGCCTGCTGCACCTGCGCAGACTGCGTCACATCAAAGGCTTTGGCATGGGCGCGCAGGCCCAGCTCGCGCAGTTTCGCCGCGCCCTGCTCTGCCCCCTCTTTGGTGGTGGCGTTGACGATCACTTCCGCGCCGGCTTCACCCAGGCCACGCGCCAGCAGAAAACCAATACCGCGCGCCGAACCGGTGAGTAATACACGCTTGCCTTCGAGGGAAAATAACTGACTCATCACTGCTCCTTAAAAGGTTAACTGGACTTTCGCCGCACGGGTTTTATCGCCGGCAAACTGCAAGGCCGCGTCGATGTCCTGCAAATCGTATTCACCGCTGAACAGCGGCAGCGGGTTGACCACACCGTTCGCCAGCCACTCGACGGCGGTGTTGAATTCATGGGTAAAGCGGAAAGAACCGACCAGCTGAATCTCTTTGGCAATCAGCGCCATGATCGGGAAGTTCGGGATAGTGCCACCCATGCCGACCTGCACCAGCGTACCTTTGGCGCACACCACATCGAGGCAGCGCTGTAACGAGGAAGGATGGCCAGAAGCCTCAAACGCCACATCGAAATAGCCTTTGTCGGCCAGATAAGGCGTGAAATCGCCCTCGGCGGCATGGATCACATCGGTCGCGCCCATCTGCTGCGCCATCTCCAGCGAACGCTCGCTAATGTCGCTGCATACCACAGCGGCGGCACCGCGCGCTTTCGCTGCCGCCGCAATTAAGCAGCCAATCGGACCGACGCCGGAAATGAACACGTGCTTGCCGGTAAGATCGCCCGCCTGATGCGTGGCGTGAATGCACACCGCCAGCGGCTCGGCAAACACCATCACGGTTTCATCGGCATCCTGTGGGAAAGGCACGCACTGTTTGCTATCCACCACTTTGTACTGGGTGAAACCGCCGTCGACATGCGGCACATACATCGCACTGCCGAAGAAGCGCATGGAGGTGCACTGGTTTTCCTGATCGCGCTGGCAGTATTTGCACTCGCCGCACGGTTTGGAGGGATTGACCGCCACTTTCTGATTCGGCTTCAGGTCCGGGTTGTCGCTCTCCACCACATGACCAATCACTTCATGACCGAGGATCATCGGCATTTTGACTTCGAAGCTACCGACTTTACCTTCCTGATAGTAATGCAGGTCAGATCCACAAATGCCGCCGCGCGTAATACGCACCAGCGTGCCTGTGCCGTCCCAATTCACCTGTTGCGGTGCGACGCTGACCTGTTTTTTCCCGGTAATCACGCAGGATTGCGTTTCGATATTCATGGTTTCCCCATTTGTTGCTGTTGCAATGGGGGCTATCAAAGCGGGATCGGGCAATGAAAACTGTGAACCAGATCACTCTAAATCATGTTACGAAATAGCTGTTACCTGGAACGTGAACTGCTCGTACAGAAGATGGAAGCGGGATCACTGTTTGCCGGGAAAAACCAAGACCAGTCTTGGGGAAATGGGGGATCGAGCTGTGCCATTATCGCCGCACCCTCACCCGGGAAAGTCGTCTGGATTGAGTCTGACAGGAGTCATAACTATAGAGCTAATTCATTAGCCCTCATCTTCAAGCTGTTTCAGGGTGTACAGGTCTCTTCCCGTGCCAGACGAAAGCGTTCCGAACCTTTCGCCTGCGACCTGTCGCCCTGCTTTTTTTGAGGTTTCTCACAGCCTGAACACCGCGAATTTCCATCCAAACCAATTCCCGCTAAAGTTAACTCATCCGACCACTTTCCGAGACTGTGTTCATGACTGAGCATTACGCCCACCTGTTTGCCCCGCTGGATCTGGGATTTACCCAACTAAAGAATCGTTTTCTGATGGGTTCCATGCACACCGGGCTGGAAGAACACACTGATGGCGCCACACGATTAGCCGCGTTTTATGCGGAACGCGCGCGGGGAGGCGTGGCACTGATTGTGACCGGCGGCATCGCACCCAACCCACAGGGCGTGGTGGCACACGGCGGCGCCATCCTCAATCAAGAGAGCCAGTGCGACTGGCATCGCACCCTCACCGATGCGGTGCATGCAGAAGGCGGCAAAATCGCGCTGCAAATTCTGCATGCCGGGCGTTACAGCTATCAACGCGATCTGGTCGCCCCTTCGGCGTTACAGGCACCGATTAACCCATTCACGCCGCGCGAACTAAGCGATGGTGAGATTCGTCAGACCATTGCGGACTTTGCCCACTGTGCCCGCTTAGCCCAGCAGGCCGGTTATGACGGCGTCGAGATCATGGGCTCCGAAGGTTATCTGATTAATCAGTTCCTGGTGGCGCACACCAACCATCGTGACGATGAATGGGGCGGCGATGTGCAGCGCCGTCGTCGCTTTGCGCTGGAAGTCACGCAGGCGGTGCGCGAAGCGGTCGGCCCGTCGTTTATCATTATCTTCCGCCTGTCGATGCTCGATCTGGTGAACAACGGCAGTTCGCTGGAAGAGACGCTGACGCTGGCAAAGGCGCTGGAGCAGCGCGGCGTCACCCTGTTCAACAGCGGTATTGGCTGGCACGAAGCGCGCGTTCCCACCATCGCCACTTGCGTACCGCGTGCCGGTTTTGCGTGGGTCACGCAGCATCTGCGTGAAGCGGTATCCGTCCCCGTTATTGCCACTAACCGTATCAACCATCCGCAGGTGGCGGAATCGCTGCTGCGCGATGGCATTGCCGATATGGTGTCGATGGCACGTCCGTTTCTTGCCGATGCGGCCTTTGTGCGCAAAGCACAAGTCGGGCAGCCGGATGCCATCAACACCTGCATCGCCTGCAATCAGGCCTGTCTCGATCAGATCTTTGTCGGCAAGGTCACTTCCTGTCTGGTTAATCCCCGCGCCTGCCACGAAACCCTGATGCCGGTGATCCCTACTGAACAGCCTAAACAGATTGCGGTGGTCGGTGCTGGCCCGGCGGGCATGGCGTTCGCGCTGCAGGCGGCCGAGCGCGGCCATCAGGTCACGCTGTATGAAGCTGACGCACAGATTGGCGGCCAGTTTAATATTGCGCGTCAGATCCCCGGTAAAGAGGAGTTTAGCGAGACGCTGCGCTACTTCCGCCATCAGCTGGAGACACAGGGCGTGGCGATTCGCACCGAGCATCGCGTGAGCGCTGATGAGCTGGAAAGTGTGGATGAAGTGGTGATCGCCACCGGTATTGCGCCGCGTCAGTTGTCGATCCCCGGCATCGACCATGCCAGCGTACTCAGCTACCTCGATGTGATTCGCGATAAAAAGCCGGTCGGCCAGCGCGTCGCCATTATCGGTGCGGGCGGTATTGGCTTTGATACTGCCGAGTTTTTGCTGCATCAAAACGCGCACGAAGATTTCTATCAGAGCTGGGGCATCGATCAGAGCTTACAGGCGCGCGGCGGGTTAGCCCGTCCGCAGCCGCTGGCAGCGGATCGGCAAATCTGGCTGTTACAGCGTAAATCCGGCAAGCCCGGCGCCGGGCTGGCGAAAACCACCGGTTGGATCCATCGCGCCAGTTTGCAGGCGCACGGCGTGCAGATGTGGGGCGACGTGGAGTATCTGAAGATTGATGATGCCGGATTGCACTTGCGCCATCAGGGCGAGCCGATCACGCTGGCGGTGGATAACGTGGTGATTTGTGCCGGGCAGGAACCGTTGCGTCAGCTGGCGGATGAGCTGGCCGCACGCGGTAAAGCGTTAAAGCTGATTGGTGGAGCCGATGTGGCGCAGGAGCTGGATGCTCGCCGCGCCATCGCACAGGCCACTGAGCTGGCGCTCAGCGTGTGATTAACGCAGTTTGACCGAACGCAGCACCACGAACTTGGCGTTAGACGCCACCAGCTCACAGTTGCCAAACAGCTTTTTCATTTTGACGTGATAACCGAGGTGGCGGTTGCCGACAATACGCAACTCGCCGCCGTACTGCAGGCAACGTTTGGCATCACGCAGCATTTGCCAGGCCAGATGATCGGTCACCGCGTGCTGCTGATGGAACGGCGGGTTGCACAGTACCGCGTGCAGACGATCCGACGGGAAGCCACTCAGCACGTTGTTGACGCGGAACTGACAGCGCGCCAGATCCTGCGGGCGGTTCACTTCCACGTTCAGCTTGCTGGACGCCACGGCCATGTAGGATTCGTCATAGAACAGCACGTCCGCCTGCGGGTTCTGTTCCAGCGCCAATAAACCAATCACGCCGTTGCCGCAGCCAAGATCGAGGATTTCCCCTTCAATATCTGACGGCAGATGCTGCATAAAGAAACGCGCACCCACGTCCAGCGATCCGCGAGAGAACACGTTAGCGTGGTTGTGAATCTGGTAAGAGGAATCGTCCAGCGGCCACACCGTGGTCTCTGACACCTCCGGCAGCTGAGGTGCACTGTATGTGCAGTAGATCAGACGAGATTTTTTCCACGCCAGCGAAGTTTTGCTCTCACCCAGGATGCGATCGAACAGCTGCTGCGTGGAGTTGTGGATGTCTTTGGCTTTGGCCGCGCCGAGAATCAGCGTGTCTGGCGTCACCACTTTACGCAGCGCGCGCAACTGGTGCTCCAGCAGAGCCAGCGCTTTCGGGATTTTAATCAGTACGACAGCAGGCGCAGCAGGTAGCGGCGCCAGGCTATCGATAAAGTGCACTTGATCTTCGTCCATCTCATTAAGACGCAGGTTCTGTTTCGCTGCCTGCTCGCTCAGCAGCGAGTCGCTGACGTGCCACACTTCACGGCCGTTCAGTCCGCAGGTCAGCGCACCAAAGCTGTCGTTGAACACCAGCACCGGTCCTTCTGGCAGTTCTTGCTGCAACAGATATTCATCGGCGGAATCCCACGCCTGTAACGGGCTTTCTTCACGCATCGGCGGGAAGCGCTGCAAGGTCAGCGTGCGATTGGTCAGTTCAAGTTGGCTCATGGAATCTCCGGCGTGGTACACTTTGCGCGATTTTCGCCCTAAAAAGGGGGCGCAGTATACTGTCTTTCGTCGGGAATCCCAATGTCATTAATCTATCTGCAGGGTTATCCTGAAAACATCCTCGAACAGGTGCAGTTGCTGATTGATAATCAGCGATTGGGCAACTTTTTGCAGGAACGCTATCCTGACACGCACAATATTGTCAGTGACCGGGCGCTGTATGATTACACCCAGGCAATGAAAAACCGTTATATGCGCAGCGCGCCGCCAGTGAGCAAAGTCATCTGGGATAACAAAATCAAGGTGATGAAACATGCGCTTGGCCTGCACACCGCCATCTCGCGTGTGCAGGGCGGCAACCTGAAAGCCAAAGCCGAGATTCGTATCTCCACCTTCTTCCGTCTGGCACCGGAACCGTTCCTGCGCATGATCGTGGTGCACGAACTGGCGCACCTGAAAGAGAAGGATCACGACAAAGCGTTTTACCAGCTTTGCTGCCATATGGAGCCGGATTACCACCAGCTGGAGTTCGATGCGCGTCTGTGGATGACGGATCAGGCGATGCGCGGTAACGCGGCTTAAAGAAACTCCTGCGCCTTCTGAATCAAACTGGTTTTGGTCAAGGCGCCCATAAAACGGCGCTCCTGCGGGTTGTTGAGAACCGGTAAACGCTCCAGCGTAACGCGGGCAAAGGCCTCCCAGCCTTCACGCATACTCTGGTTCTGATAAATGCACGGGAAGTTATCATCCATCACGCTGCTGACCGGGGAATCCAGGGTGATCTCCTGCGATAACACCTTGCGCGAGATATCATGGATCGATACTACCCCCAGAAACTGCCCCGCACTGTTGATCACATACACATAGCGTTCGCGCTTCAGTGAACTGACAGCCAGCGCCTGACCTACCGACTCTTCAGGCTGCAACGCGGCGCCGGGGATGATCAGTTGGTCAACGCGCATATTATCGAAATCAAATTTGGCCTCTGAACGGCTAAAGTGATTGCTCACCACCGGGTAGGTGCTGGCCGATTGCAGCCGATATACCACCATAGAAGCCAGCACCGAGGCGATCATGATCGGGAATAGCAGGCTGCTGTTGAGCGTCATCTCCAGCACCATCAGCATCGCCATTAACGGCGCCTGACTCACGGCCGCTAATACCGCCGCCATACCAATCGCCGCGTAAAGCAGGGTATCGCCAACCGGCAGATGAAGTGCCACGCCCATCTGCGCCAGCGCCACACCGAGCAGCGCACCAATCAGTAGCGAAGGGGTAAACAGACCGCCCACCGCGTTCGATCCCACCGACAGCGTGGTGGCCAGGGTTTTGAGCACCAGCAGGCCAATCAATCCGGCCAGCACATAGTGACCATCGATAATCTTCACGATCACTTCGTAGCCGTTGCCCAGAATATCGGTGGAGATCAGCGCCAGAAAGCCCACCGCTAAGCCACCAAGCCCCAGACGTGCTGGCAATGATTTAATACGACCAAATAGCGTTTTGCTGCGGGCAATCAACTTTATCAGCAACCAACCGGCAAAACCGGCCACCACGCCAATCAGAATGGTCATCAACAAACTGCTGATATCCATCTGGAACAAGGCTTCGGAGAGCGGATAGAGCGCACTACGAAAGCCAAGTGACCACATGGTCATCACCGCCACCGCCGAGGCGACAATCAGCGGGATCAGCCGCTGCAGCGCCGAGATACCAAAGGCAATTTCAGCGACAAAAATCGCTGAGGCCAGCGGCGCGTGGTACACCGAAGAGAGCCCGGCCGCTGCGGCCATCGCCACAATATCGCTGTTACGCATCTGCGGGAACCAGCGGCCCATCAGGCTGCCACTCAGCGCGGAGAGCTGCACCATCGGCCCCTCTTTACCAATCGAAGCACCGCTGCCGATACTGGCAATCGAGGAGAGTGCACGAAACAGCGAGGTTTTGGTCGGCACCGCATCCAGGCGCGCGTTGATCACTTCGAGATAGTCGGTTTTAACCGTTTCCTGTTTCTCAATCGCCACCGCATAGCGCAGGAAGAACCCCGCCAGCACACCGCCCGCGCCCACCAGCAGCGGCCAGAAGATCCATGGCCAGACATGCATCGCCACGGTGATTTCGCTATCGCTGTTAAACAGCAGGCGGTTAATCAGATCAATGACGCCGCGAAAGGCTAAGGTCACCAGCGACGCGACGAATCCCACGGGGATAGCAATCAGCAGTGTGGTCCAGTTCAATGCATGTTTACTTCCACTCACCCGCGCGTCCCCACTAGCTGGTTAAAAAAATGTGCCGCATCATCATATTGGAATGCGGATCGCATGATCAAATTTCGTCTGACGAACCACTCGCTGAACATGCTACTCTGCCGCTTTACTGTTGCAGGAGTACAAAGCCGTGATTCGTTTTGCCATTGTGGGAACCAACTGGATAACCCGCCAGTTTATCGACGCCGCGCATGAGACCGGCAAAATGAAGTTAAGCGGTGTCTATTCGCGCCAGCAGTCACAGGCGGATGCCTTTATCGCTGACTATCCCTGCAAACTTACCTTCACTTCCCTCGACGATTTGGCGGCCAGCCCGGAAATCGATGCGGTGTATATCGCCAGCCCGAATGCGTTACACGCTGAGCAAGCGATGTTGTTTATGTCGCACGGCAAACATGTGATTTGCGAAAAGCCGATGGCATCGAATCTGCGTGAGGCCGAGGCGATGATCGCCTGCGCGCGCCAGCATCAGGTAGTGCTGTTTGAAGCGTTTAAAACTGCCAGCCTGCCGACCTTCCTGCAACTGCAGAACACCCTGCCGCAACTTGGCAAGCTGCGTAAAGCGTTGATTAACTACTGCCAGTATTCATCACGTTACCAGCGTTATCTCGACGGCGAAAATCCCAATACCTTTAATCCGCGCTGGTCGAACGGCTCGATAATGGATATTGGCTTTTACTGCCTGGCCGCTGCCGTGACATTGTGGGGCGAACCGCAGCAGGTAAAAGCGCAGGCTTCGCTGCTGGAGAGTGGCGTCGATGCGCACGGTGTGGTGGTGCTGAGCTACGGCGATTTTGATGTCACGCTGCTGCACTCCAAGGTGAGCGATTCACTGATTCCGAGCGAAATTCAGGGCGAAGCCGGCTCACTGGTGATTGAGAAAATCTCGGAATGCCAGCAGTTGCGCTTTATCCCACGCGGTGGCGAGAGCCAGAATCTGACGCAACCGCAGCATATCAACACCATGCTGTATGAAGCCGAGGCCTTTGCCAAACGGGTTGAGCAGCGCCAGGTCGAGCATCCGGCACTGGAAGCCTCGCGCATCACAGCCAAACTGCTGACGGAAATCCGCCGCCAGACTGGCGTGGTGTTCCCTGCAGACCAGACTTAAGTGTAAATATTGCAGAATATTTCAAACTCCCCATTGAATATCTCAGCCGTTGGACGTATCTTCACCGCTGCAAAGGGGAGTAACTTGTAAGCTGATTGATCGTCATTACGATGCTAAACGCATCCGGTCGTCAGGCAACCCGGAATCTATTCTGAGTTGTAAGTGAGACCTTGCCGGAAGGCGAGGTTTGCTTGCAGCTTGATCAAAGCGGCTAACGTCTTCTGACTTAGCCGCTTTTTTATTTTCCGGACAGGATTACAACTATGCACACTGTAGGCACACCGTTACTCTGGGGCAGCTTCGCTGTTGTTGTGCTCATCATGCTGGCGATCGATCTCTTCTTACAGGGACGTCGCGGCGCACAAACCATGTCATTTAAGCAGGCCGCCGTTTGGTCGTTGGTGTGGATCTCCGTTTCCCTGCTGTTCAGCGCCGCTTTCTGGTGGTACCTCGAAGGCACCGCCGGCCGAGAAGTGGCGACCGCACAAACCCTCGCTTTCCTCACCGGCTACGTGCTGGAAAAAGCGCTGGCGGTGGATAACGTCTTCGTTTGGCTGATGCTGTTCAGCTACTTTGCTATTCCGGCAAACCTGCAACGTCGCGTGTTGGTGTATGGCGTGCTGGGCGCGATCGTATTGCGTACCATCATGATCTTCGCCGGCAGCTATCTGGTGACGCAGTTCAGCTGGATCCTCTACGTGTTCGGCGCTTTCCTGCTGTTCACCGGCCTGAAAATGGCGTTTGCCAAAGAAGGCGATGACGCGGCAGTGGGCGACAAACCGGTGGTGCGCTGGCTGCGTAAACATCTGCGCATGACGGATAATCTCGAAGGCGAGAAGTTCTTCACCCGCAAAAACGGGGTGCTGTTTGCCACCCCGCTACTGCTGGTGCTGATCATGGTGGAGCTAAGCGATGTGATTTTCGCGGTTGATAGTATTCCGGCGATCTTCGCAGTGACGACCGATCCCTTTATCGTCCTGACCTCGAACCTTTTCGCGATTCTCGGTCTGCGCGCCATGTACTTCCTGCTGGCGAACGTGGCTGAGCGCTTCTCGATGCTGAAATATGGCCTGGCGATTGTGCTGGTGTTTATCGGTATCAAGATGCTGATCGTCGAGTTCTACCATATCCCGGTGGGCATCTCATTGTCGGTGGTGGGCGTGATTCTGGGCGGTACCCTGCTGATTAACGCCTGGGTTAACCACAGAAACGACCAGAAACGCATCTCATCATAATCTTCTGCAGGGGCGGTAATCGCCCCTGCTTTGTTTCGCCAGCTGCAAATTTCACCTTTCATAGCTCTGTCACATTTCACATCGTCAGCAGATCAAAAAACCGATCTGCGCCGCACGTCCAGAATTATCTCTTCCCTCACCAGGACTTTTCCTTATACTCCGCCGGGCAAACCGTTTGGCGCGGAGCAACCGCGCACAACACTCATACCGCTATAAAAAGACCGAACTATGCTAAATAACTTTATTGGACGTCTGGGTGCGCTGTTCGCAGGAAGCCTGGTAAAACAAATCATGATTGGCCTGATTGCCGGCGTAGCGCTGGCGTGGTTCTCACGTGATGCCGCTCTGGCCGTAGGTCTGCTGGGTGAACTGTTCGTTCGCGCCCTGAAGGCGGTGGCCCCGCTGCTGGTGTTGGTTTTGGTGATTTCTTCGATTGCTAATCATCAACAAGGGCAGAAAACCAACATCCGTCCCATCATCATGCTCTATCTGTTGAGCACCTTCTTCGCCGCTGTGGTCGCGGTCACCTTGAGCCATCTGTTCCCGCAAACTCTGTCAATGAACGTGGGCGCAACCGAAATTTCACCGCCGTCTGGCATTACCGAAGTGCTGCACGGTCTGTTGATGAGCATGGTGGCTAACCCGATTGACGCGTTACTCAACGCCAACTACATCGGCATTCTGGTTTGGGCCATCGGCCTCGGTCTGGCCTTCCGCCATGCCAGCCCGAGCAGCAAGGCGTTTCTCACCGATGCTTCGCATGCCGCGACATGGGTGGTGCGCTGCGTGATTCGCTGTGCGCCGCTGGGGATTTTTGGTCTGGTGGCCTCGATTCTGGCCTCAACCGGCTTTGGCGCCCTTGAGGAGTACGCAACCCTGCTGGCGCTGTTGCTGGGATGCATGGTCATCATGGCGTTGATTGTGAATCCGATTCTGGTGTTCCAAAAGATTCGCCGTAACCCTTATCCGCTGGTGTTTACCTGCATCCGTGAAAGTGGCGTGACCGCGTTCTTTACCCGCAGCTCAGCAGCAAACATTCCGGTGAACATGGCGATCGCCAAACGCCTGAATCTTGACGAAGACACTTACTCCGTCTCCATTCCACTGGGTGCGACCATCAGCATGGCAGGCGCGTCTACCACCATCACGATACTGACGCTGGCAGCGGTGCATACCTTGGGGATTTCTGTGGATGTGCCGACGGCCATTCTGCTGAGTTTCGTGGCCTCGATTTGTGCCTGTGGCGCTTCCGGTGTGGCAGGCGGTTCGCTGCTGTTGATTCCGGTCGCCTGTAACATGTTCGGGATTCCGAATGACCTGGCGATGCAGGTGGTGGCCATCGGCTTTATCATCAGCGTATTGCAGGATTCCGCCGAGACGGCGCTGAACTCGTCGACCGATATTCTGTTTACGGCAGCGGTGTGCCAGGCGGAAGCCGAGCGCGAACCGCGCACGGTGTCTGAAGCAGAATAAATTGATTGCACAGGGCGGCATTCATGCCGCCCTTAAGATAAGCAGGTGTGATTGTTGTCAGATGCACATCGATCGCACCTGATCTTTACAGCGTGACACCACTCTTAAATATCGCTAACTCGCGGAAATCATTGGCTTCGTTACGCGCCGGTTGACCATTAGCAATCGCCACAATCATATCGACGAAATCGGCCAGCATCTCCGGCATACTCATGCCCTCAATCAAACGCCCGGCATTAAAATCAATCCAGTGCGGTTTCTTCTCTGCCAGCTGCGAGTTGGTGGCAATCTTCACGGTAGGCACGAATCCGCCATAGGGCGTGCCGCGTCCGGTGGTGAACAACACCATATGACAACCTGCGCCCGCCAGCGCGCTGGTGGCCACCGCATCGTTTCCTGGCGCGCTCAGCAGATTGAGGCCAGGTGTGACCAGACGCTCGCCATATTTCAGTACATCCACCACCTGGCTCTGCCCCGCTTTCTGCGTGCAGCCAAGGGATTTCTCCTCCAGCGTGGTGATACCGCCCGCCTTGTTACCCGGAGAAGGGTTCTCATAGATCGGCTGCTGATGGTCGATAAAGTAACGCTTGAAGTCGTTGATCATCGCCACGGTTTTATCGAAGGTGGCTTCGTCCCGGCAGCGGCTCATTAAAATGCGCTCTGCGCCAAACATTTCCGGCACTTCGGTCAGCACTGTAGTGCCGCCGTTAGCGATCATTTGATCGGAGAAGCAGCCCAGCATCGGGTTGGCGGTGATGCCAGAGAAACCGTCAGAACCGCCGCACTCCAGTCCGAACTTCAGTTCGCTGAGCTTACCCGGCTGGCGCTGATCGCCGCGCATCACATTGTACAGCGCATGTAGCTGCTCCAACCCCGCTTCGACTTCGTCGTCCTGCTTCTGACACTCCATAAAGTGCACGCGGTCACTGTCGAAGCCGCCCAGCGTTTCGCGGAACACATCCACCTGATTGTTCTCACAGCCCAGACCAATCACCAGCACCGCACCGGCATTGGGATGGCGCACCATGTTTTGCAGCATGGTGCGGGTGTTTTCATGGTCCTGACCGAGCTGAGAACAACCAAACGGATGGCTGAACAGGTGCACCCCATCGATCCCTTCTGCCTCGTTGGTCTCCTTGAGGAAGCGCGACAGAATCTGCCGGGCGATGCCGTTCACACAGCCCACCGTTGGCAGAATCCACAGCTCATTACGAATACCGACTTCACCACTGGCGCGGCGGTAAATCTGCACCTCGCGATCGCCGGCCTGAGCGGGGATATCGAGAAACTCCGGCTGGTAGTCGTACTCATCCACATCGCTCAGATTAGTGCGTGCGTTGCTGGAGTGAATGATTTCGCCAATGGCGATCGGGCGCGTGGCATGGGCAATCGGCAAGCCGTATTTGATCACCAGCGCATCCGTTGCCAGCGGCGTCAGCGCAAACTTGTGGCCCCGACCAACCTCTTGCTGCAAGGTAATAAACTGGCGATCAATTTCGACTTTGGCTTCGGCAGGTAAATCGCGCAGCGCTACCGCCACGTTGTCGCGCGAATGGATTCTTATCGCATCTTGCATAGCGTTATCTCAGTTGTACCAGCGCTGTCCGCATCCCGTGGACAACGATGTTTTGCAGGTGTTGGCTGACTGCGGCCACTAATCCGGGCCGCTGAGTGAGATCTTCGCCCCAGTGTGAGCGGTTGCAGAGTACCGCCTGCACCAACTGTTCAGGGGTCAATGTGTCCTGGTTTACCGCTGGCCACAGTTCTGCGAACTGCTGCAACCAGTGGTCGTCGTCTTGCAAAGGCCACTGCTGGTCGCCCTGCTTGCCGCGATAAAACGCCAGTAGCGCGGCAAAGGCGAAGGTCAGGCGCGGTGGCCATTGGCCGGTTTGCTGCTGAGACAACAACAGCTGCGGCAGCAAACGGGTACGGAATTTGGTCATGCCGTTGAGCGCAATGGAGAGCAGCGCATGTCGGATAAACGGATTGCGGAAGCGACGCTGTACTGCATCGGCAAAGGCGTGCAGTTCATCGCGCGGCAGATCCAGCGTCGGAATCACTTCCTCACGCAGCAGCGCATCAACATAGTTCGCAATGTCGGCGTCATCCATCGCTGCACCGACGCTCTCCAGTCCGGCCTGAAACGCCACCGGCACCATCGCAGTGTGCGCACCGTTGAGGATCGCCACCTTCTGCGCTTTGTAGGGCGTGATGTCATCGACAAACTTCACTTCCGGCGCCAGCGCGGCGAGCTTCAGTTCCTGCGCCAGCGCATCGGGCCCCTGAATCACAAACTGGTAATAGACTTCGCCCGCCACCAGATAGCGATCCTCGTAACCCAACTGTGCAGCGATGTCGGTACCATCGGCTGGATAGCCAGTAACGATGCGATCCACCAGCGTGTTATAGAACGCACAATGATCCAGCACCCAGCGGGCAAATTCCGGCGGCAGCTGCCAGTGCTTGATATAGCGCAGCACCAAATCACGCAGTGCATCGCCGTTATGGTCGATTAACTCACACGGCACGATCAGCCAGCCTTTCTCTGCCGCACCAGCAAAGTGGCGGAAGCGCGTCCACAGCAGTTGTGTCAACTTGCCGGGGAAGGAAGAGGCAGGCGCATCCTCCAGCTGATCCTGCTCGGCAAAAGCAATGCCTGCTTCGGTGGTATTGGAAAACACAAAGCGCATCTGCGGTGCACGGGCCAGTGCGAGGAAATCCTCAAACTGCTGATAGGGCTGGATCTCGCGATTGAGGCTGCGGATCAGGCGGGTTTCACTCACCTGCTCGCCCTGCGCGTTCAATCCACGGATCAGCGTGGTGTACAAACCGTCCTGCTGATTCAGTGAGTCTTCCACCACGCGGTTACGCGGCCGCACCACCACCACGCCCGCATCGGTGCCCTGATGCTCATTGAGCCAGTCGAGCTGCCAGTCAATAAACGCCCGCAGGAAGTTGCCTTCCCCAAACTGGATCACGCGCTCGCTATAGCTTGCGCCGGGGAAATCGTGACGGTTTAGCCGCTGCATCATCAGACTCCCAACTCAATGCCGAAGTAATCGCGCGCGTTGTTAAAGCAGATGTTTTGCACCATTTGTCCCAGCAGTGCTTCGTCGGCTGGCGCTTCACCGCGCTCAACCCAGTTGCCGATCATCTGGCACAGCAGGCGGCGGAAATACTCGTGGCGGGTATAGGAGAGGAAACTACGGCTGTCGGTGAGCATACCGACGAAGCGACTCAATAGGCCGATTTGCGCCAGCTGCGTCATCTGACGATGCATGCCATCAAGCTGATCGTTAAACCACCATGCGGAACCAAACTGCATCTTGCCGGGTTCACCTTCGCCCTGGAAATTGCCCGCCATGGTCGCCAGCACTTCGTTGTCGCGCGGGTTAACGCAATAAAGGATGGTTTTCGGCAGTGCATTGTTGCGGTTCTGCGCATCCAGTAAACGGCCCAGCGGGATCGCCATCGGCGCGTCATTGATGGAGTCAAAGCCTACATCCGGGCCGAGAATATCGAACTGCCGACGATTAGCATTACGCAGCGCGCCAATGTGATATTGCTGCGCCCAGCCGCGACGCGCATATTCGCTGCCAAGCCACACCAGCACCGCTGTTTTGAACTGCGCCACTTCTTCTTGCGTCGGTGCAGCACCTTGCAGGCGACGCGCCAGGATACTATCCAGCGTGCTTTCATCGGCCTCGGCAAACAGCACTACGTCCAGCGCATGGTCGGAGATTTTGCAGCCGTGTGCGGCAAAATGATCGATACGCAGGCTCAACGCGCGGCGCAGATCATCAAAACGTTGCACGCTGACATCGGCGACCTGTTCCAGGCGCTGAATCCACGGCAGGAAGGTATCCAGCTCAATGTTGAAGGCTTTATCCGGACGCCAGCTTGGCAGCACTTTAACGCTAAAGCTGGCATCGTCCGCCAGCGTGCGATGGTGCTGCAGATCGTCAAGCGGATCGTCAGTGGTACCGACCATTTTCACCTTCATCTGCTGCATGATGCCGCGTGCGCTAAAGGCATCCTGCGCCAGCAGCTCATTGCACTGCTGCCAGATGCGATCCGCGCTCTGCTCATTCAGCAATACATCGGTAATGCCAAACGGACGGCGTAGCTCAAGGTGCGTCCAGTGATACAGCGGATTGCCGATAGTGTGCGGCACCGTGCGTGCCCAGGCGTTGAATTTCTCGCGATCGCTGGCGTCGCCGGTGCACAGCGCTTCGGGTACGCCATTAGCACGCATCGCACGCCATTTGTAATGATCGCCTTTCAGCCAGATGTCATAGAGATTGGTGAAACGGTAATTTTCGGCAATCTGCTGCGGCGGTAAATGGCAGTGATAGTCGAAAATCGGCTGGTCTTTGGCGTAGTCATGGTACAGACGACGGGCGAACTCGCTATCGAGTAGAAAATCCTCACTCATAAAACGCGACATACCTGCTTCCTCATGTTTGGGGCCAATTGGCTTCTGATTCAAAGTTATCATACCAATTTTGACGATCGGCAAAATTGTTTGCGATAGACCTCACAATAATGACAGTTTCCCTGTGGGTATATGGACAAAATAGTCAGCCACATTGCACTAACTTGCTGTTATAACGCCTGTTTAGCGGATCACACAGCACATGCAGGGTTTTTGTGATGGCATTCAACTTTTAAAGTTGTATAACAAGTTAATCTCTCGCCTCGTTGATGCCGAACCTCATGGCACATCTCATAACAACAAGGCGGCAGGTCTGATTCGTCATCGCCGCCAGCGGGAGTGCTCAAGTGCTCCCCTACCTTTAATGGCAAGTGTTACGACAGACTGGAAGAGGTTAATGATGCGTAAGATCAAAGGGCTACGCTGGTACATGATTGGGCTGGTGACAGTGGGCACCATACTCGGTTACCTGACGCGTAATACCATTGCCGTGGCCGCGCCGACGCTGGAAACGCAGCTGGGTATTACCACCCAACAGTATTCCTATATCGTCGCCGCCTATTCGGCGTGCTACACCGTGATGCAACCTGTGGCAGGTTATGTGCTGGATTTGCTGGGCACCAAAATTGGCTACGCGGTGTTTGCCATCCTCTGGGCGATCTTCTGTGCCGCCACCGCCATGGCCGGCAGTTGGGGCGGTTTTGCGCTGGCACGTGGCGCGGTGGGCGCGGCCGAAGCGGCGATGATTCCTGCAGGCCTGAAAGCAAGTAGCGAATGGTTCCCGGCCAAAGAGCGTTCCGTCGCGGTAGGCTACTTCAACGTTGGTTCATCGATTGGTGCGATGCTGGCGCCACCGCTGGTGGTATGGGCGATTCTGGCGCACAGCTGGCAGCTGGCCTTTATCATTACTGGCGTGCTGAGCATGGCGTGGGCGTTGTGCTGGTTAATATTTTATAAACATCCTAAACAGCAAACCAAGCTCGGCGATGAAGAGCGTCACTACATTATTTCCGGTCAGGAAGTACAGCATCAGACCGGCAATAACAGCAAAATGTCAGCCCGTCAGATTCTGCGTAATCGTCAGTTCTGGGGTATTGCCCTGCCACGTTTCCTCGCGGAACCGGCATGGGGCACCTTTAACGCGTGGATCCCGCTGTTTATGTTTAAGGTCTACGGCTTCAACCTGAAAGAGATCGCCATGTTCGCCTGGATGCCGATGCTGTTTGCCGACCTCGGCTGTATCGTCGGTGGATACCTGCCACCGCTGTTCCAGCGCTGGTTTGGCGTGAACCTGATTGTGTCGCGCAAACTGGTGGTGACCATGGGCGCGGTGCTGATGATTGCACCGGGCACCATTGGTTTATTTACCAGCCCTTACGTGGCGATTGGTTTGCTGTGCGTCGGTGGCTTCGCCCATCAGGCACTGTCCGGTGCATTGATCACCCTCTCCTCGGATGTATTTGGCCGTAATGAAGTGGCCACGGCAAATGGCCTGACCGGCATGGCCGCGTGGACTGCCAGCACCCTGTTTGCGCTGGTGGTGGGTGCATTGGCTGATACGCTGGGCTTCAGTCCGCTGTTTGCCGCGCTGGCAGTATTTGACCTGCTCGGTGCCTGTGTAATCTGGACCGTGCTGAAAAATCAGCCGGTATCTGAGCTGGACGTTCAGCACGTGGCACAACCGGCAACAGCTCGCACTTAATCTCCACGCTTTGGGCTGGCGCACGTCAGCCCATTTCCTCCACCCGGTCAAAGTGGTATAACAACTCATCCTTCCCTGCCACAGCGAACCGCGCAATGGATCTGAACGAATCCCGTCGTCTTTACCAACAACTCGCCAGTGAACTCAAACGTCGTATCGAGGCGGATGATTATCGCGTGGGCGATAAGCTGCCTGCTGAACGCCTGATCGCTGAAGAGATGGAAGTCAGCCGCACTGTGGTTCGCGAAGCCATCATTATGCTGGAAGTGGAAGGGTATGTTGAAGTACGTAAAGGCTCAGGCATCCACGTCATCAGCAATCAACAGCAAAACCGTGAGGCCACCCCCAGCCAACTGGAATTTGCCAGCTTCGGACCGTTTGAGCTGTTACAGGCGCGCCAGCTTATAGAAAGCAACGTGGCCGAGTTTGCCGCCACCCAGGTCACACGCCAGGACATCATGGCGTTGATGGCGATTCAGGAAAAAGCCCGCCAGGAAGACCATTCTCGTGATTCAGAATGGGATATGCATTTCCACGTCCGCATCGCTCAATCCACGCAAAATAGCGCGCTCGCCGCGATTGTCGAGAAGATGTGGTTGCATCGCCTGCACAACCCTTATTGGCTCAAACTGCACGAACATATTGATGCGCGCAACATCACCAGCTGGTGCGACGATCATGACCAGATTCTGAAAGCACTTATGCGCAAAGATCCCGCCGCCAGTAAGCTGGCAATGTGGCAGCACCTGGAAAATACTAAACAGATGCTGTTTAACGCCACCGCCGACGATTTTGAATTTAATGTCGACCGTTACATGTTTGCGGAAAATCCCGTCATCCTGCCGGAAGGTAATGACAATTCTTATTGATTCTGCTGCATTTCCAGGCGAATAAGTCAGTTAATCTGCAATAGTGTCAGCTCATGTAAAGCTCCTTTTGAGCATCTGCGTCAAAAGGTAAAACTCCTGTGCGAGCGCCACTTTACACTGTCTGACCTGCGTGATTTTTGTTACAGTTATCGCCCTTTTCTTACCCTTTGCGACAGGGCTTTAAAAAGTCGCTGATTTAACAATCAATTCTGGATGGATCCGGAAATCCCGCAACGGCTGCATACCAAAAATGTATAACCAAGCCAGCCTGCGCCTCAGCCCCTTACGGGCACGTTTAACAATGATGTTCAGGAATGATTGATGGATATTTTGAAAGCATTGCTGCATGCCCTGTGGCAGCAGGATTACGAAATGCTCTCCGACCCGACACTGGTTTGGGCCATTTATGGCGTGCTGTTCTTGATCCTGTTTCTTGAGAATGGCCTGCTACCCGCCGCGTTTCTGCCCGGCGATAGTCTGTTGATTTTAGTCGGTGTTTTGATTGCCAAAGGCACCATGGGTTTCCCGCTGACCATCCTGATTCTGACCACTGGCGCCAGTCTGGGCTGCTGGGTAAGCTACATTCAGGGCCGATGGCTGGGGAATACGCCTACCGTACAGAAGTGGCTCTCGCACCTTCCGGCGCAATATCATCAACGCGCGCACAGCTTATTCCATCGCCATGGTCTTTCGGCCTTGCTGATCGGTCGGTTCATTGCCTTTGTGCGCACCCTGCTGCCGACCATCGCGGGGCTTTCTGGCCTGAGTAATGCACGCTTTCAGTTCTTCAACTGGATGAGCGGCTTCCTGTGGGTGCTGATTCTGACGGTGCTCGGTTTCGCGCTGGGCAAAACGCCGATTTTCCGCCGCTATGAAGATGAACTGATGTTCTGCCTGATGCTGTTACCGCTGGTGTTGCTGGTGATTGGTCTGGTGGGCTCTCTGGTGGTGCTGTGGCGTAAACGTCAGTCTTCACGCAATGGGAATTCACAGCCATGATCAGATTCCGTGGATTCCCCAGGCGCTTCGTGCCCTGGGCGCTTGGCGCTGTGCTGGCGCTGCTGGCGGTGATTTTTGTGCCGTCGATGTTGCAGCACGATACCGTGGTGCAAATCCGTGTTGCCCACAATGGCACCAATCTGCCGGATGGCTTTTATCTGTATCAGCAGCTTAGTGCGCAAGGTGTGCGTATCAAAAGCATTACACCTGCGGGCGATGCGCTGGTGATTCATTTCGAAAATGAAGAACAAAGCCTTGCCGCCCAAAAAGTGCTGAAACGCTTACTGCCACAGGGCTTTGTCGTCGCAAGCGGACCGCAAGCTTCGCAGCAAGTACCTGACAGCAACCGCCCAACTTACAGCTGATTTTAGCCGTCTGGTGATAAGCCAGACGGTGAATCAATCCTCGCTATCCCCGCGTCTTCGTTGAATTTTTTCGTCTGCTGTCTATGCTTAAAGGTAGCGCGAGTTAAGACAAGCTGGGACGCTTCTCCTGCCCGGTTTGCGGCAGGTCATCAACAATGGAAGGTAAAACCTGATGAAACATCAATTACTGCTGGGTGCTATTCTGTTCTCTCTCTCGGGATCTCTGATGGCAGCCGAGTCGCTGTGTCAGCAAAAAGAGCACGACATTCAGCGCGAAATCGACATGGCTAAACAGCATGATAACCAGCGCCGGGTGACCGGGCTGGAGCGCGCGCTCACTGAAGTACGTGCGAACTGTACTGATGAAAGACTGAAGTCAGCCCACAGCGAACGCATTGCAGAGCAAAAACACAAAATTGCGGAACGTGAGCGTGAGTTGAAGGAAGAGCGTCAGGATGGCGACAAAGATAAGATTGAGAAGCGCGAACGTAAGCTGGAAGAGGCACAGCACGAGCTGAAAAAGCTTGAGGCTGAGCCCTACTAATCGGACTTAAATAGATGATGTAATGGAGAACTTCATGTCTAAAGACACCACATCTGAACATCTGCGTGCGGAACTGAAAAACCTTGCTGACACCCTGGAAGAAGTACTGAGCAGCTCGGCGGATAAATCGAAAACCGAACTGGACAAACTGCGCAGCAAAGCACGCGGCGCGATTGAAAGTTCGCGTGAGAGACTGGGCGATTCCGGTGAACGCATCGCGCAATCCACGCGTGAAGCGGCAGAAAAGGCCGACGAGTATGTGCGCGATAATCCGTGGCACGGCGTAGGCATCGGTGCAGCTGTCGGTGTACTGATCGGCATCCTGATCTCACGTCGTTGATATGAGCGATAGTCAGAGCCACGGCCCAGGCAAAGGGGTCTTCAACATCGGTCAGCGCATCGTCACCACCCTGATCGGGATGGTGGAAACGCGCGTCCGTCTGGCGATTGTCGAGCTGGAGGAGGAGAAAGCCAATCTGATTCAGATGCTGATGATGGTTGGACTGACGATGCTGTTTACCGCTTTTGGTTTAATGAGCCTGATGGTGCTGATCATCTGGGCGGTAGATGCGCAGTATCGGCTGATGGCGATTGCCATTACTACCGCCGTACTGTTTGCGCTGGCGCTGATCTTCGGTGTGTGGACGCTATATAAGTCACGCCAGTCAACGTTGCTACGTCATACCCGCAAGGAGCTGGAAACCGATCGCAGCTTGCTGGAGGAGCATCGCTCATGAGCCGTCGTGAACGTGAAGCACGCATTCATGAACTGTTGAATCAGGTTCAGCAGCAGCGATTGGATCTCAGTGCTGCACGCCGTGACTGGCTGGATGGCACCGCTCACTACGATCGCGGCTGGCTAACGTTTCTTAGCTTACGCCGCTATCTGGCGATTGGCAGCAGCGCACTGGCTATCTGGTCAATCCGCAGTCCTAACCGTATTTTGCGTTGGGCAAAACGCGGTTTTGGGCTTTGGAGTACCTGGCGCATGATTAAGTCCACGCTCGAACCTCGCTAACGCCTTCATTTGAAACCGGATCTAAAAGATTCGGTTTTTCTTTATCAAAATCCCTGAACAACATTGACAGTTTAACTCGCTTACAACTGTTGCAACCTGCGACTATCATCTTCCTCCATCAGCCCAACGAATTGCGACCAGCGATTCTGCGGGATCAAAACCTTGCAGGCCAACAACCTGCTTCTTAATTCTTGTTGGAGTAAATGATGAAAAAATTCGAAGACTCAGGCCTGTTGCTGGCACGCGTATTAATGACCATTCTGTTCATCACTGCGGGCTGGGGCAAAATCACCGGTTATGCAGGTACCGCACAATACATGCAGGCGATGGGCGTCCCGGGCTTCTTATTGCCGCTGGTTATTCTGCTGGAGTTCGGCGGCGGTCTGGCGATTCTGTTCGGTTTCCTGACGCGTTTCACCGCACTGTTCACTGCGGGCTTCACTGTGCTGACTGCGTTCCTGTTCCACAGCAACTTTGCTGAAGGCGTTAACCAGCTGATGTTCATGAAGAACCTGTCCATCGCCGGTGGTTTCCTGGTGCTTGGTCTGGTAGGTCCGGGTGCATACAGCATCGACCGTCTGATTCGTGCTCGTTTCGCACCAGCAGCCGCACGCTAAGCACACAAGCGCTGCCAGAACACATATACTGATTTGCAGGGGCGAGGATTTTCCTCGCCCTTTTTCTTTATGGAGGGCTTATGGGACAACTGATTGACGGTGTATGGCATGACACCTGGTACGATACGAAGTCAACCGGTGGCCGCTTCAAACGCACAGAAGCAGTCTGGCGCAACTGGATCACCGCAGATGGCAGTGCTGGCCCCACCGGCAAGGCGGGTTTCGCTGCCGAGCGCGATCGCTATCATCTTTATGTTTCTCTTGCCTGTCCGTGGGCACACCGCACGCTGCTGATGCGCCAGCTTAAAGGGCTGGAAGAGATGATTTCCGTCTCAGTGGTGCATCCATTGATGCTGGAAAACGGCTGGACCTTCGACGACGATTTCCCGGACGCAACCGGCGACTCTCTGTATCAAAACGAATACCTCTATCAGCTCTACCTGCACGCCGACCCGCAATATACAGGCCGCGTGACCGTTCCGGTGCTGTGGGATAAAACTCAGCACACCATCGTCAGTAATGAATCGGCTGATATCATCCGTATGCTCAACACGGCCTTCGATGCACAAGGTGCCCGCGCTGGGGATTATTATCCGCCGGCGTTGCGCGATAAGATCGATGAGCTGAACGGTTGGATTTACGACACGGTGAACAATGGCGTGTATAAGAGCGGATTCGCGACCTCGCAGGCGGCCTATGATGAATCAGTCACCGCGCTGTTCCATTCGCTGGCGCGACTTGAGCAGATCCTCGGGCAGCATCGCTACCTGGCCGGCGATCGCCTGACAGAAGCGGATTTGCGTTTATGGACCACCTTAGTCCGCTTCGACCCGGTATATGTCACGCATTTCAAGTGCGACCGTCACCGCATCAGTGATTACCGCAATTTGAGCGGCTTCCTGCGTGATATCTACCAGATGCCGGGCATCGCCGATACGGTGAATCTGCCACATATTCGCCATCACTATTACTGTAGCCACAAGACCATCAACCCGAGCGGCGTGATTTCGCTAGGCCCGGCGTTTGACTGGGATGAGCCACACGGCCGCGGTTGAGGTTAGTGGGGATCATTGCGTTCAACACACTCCTTTTTTAAGGAGTGTGTTGTGCAGGTTTTAAAAGGTGGAATACGAGGTGAACCGCCTGACACTCCATTTCTTCATGCGCGTTAGCCGCTAAGTGTCAGGCCGATGTGCCCACTTTTAAGCAAACTTAATCAGCACCATCCCAGCAATCAGCAATCCCACCCCTAACCAGCCGATGCGATTCAGACGTTGACCAAACAGTACCCAACCAGCCGCTACCGTTGCCACCAGACCAAAACCACCCCACAGTGCATAAGCCACTGAGAGATCGATCCCTTTCACCGCTTGTGACAACGCACTGAATGCCCCCAGCACCGCGACCAGTGAGAGCAGGCCGTAAATGACACGGCGGAAACCATCGGAATATTTGAGAAAGATATTCGCGACGATCTCAAGCCCAATCGCCAGTGCAAGCCAGGCAATATGCACCGTATTAAACGTGGCCATGTTGCGGCTCCTTGCGTGTCAGCGTGCCAGATTTGATTAGCGCAATTCCCGCCACCAGCGTGATTAAGCCCGCCACCTTCATCAGCGATAAGGGTTCATCGAACAGCGTGACGCTGAACAGGGTGATAAACAGAATGCCGATACCTTCCCACATCGCATAGGCCACGCCTAAAGCGATACGTTTTACGGCGAAAGACAGGAATATATAAGAGAGCGCAATCATCACCAGCATAAAAATAAAACCCGCGTTGTCGTCATTGACGCTGGCCCATTTCATAGAGAGCGTGCCGGTTATTTCAGCCAGGATAGCTAAAACTAATAAAAGCCAATAGCGCATACTTTCTCTCCTTAAGAGAAATAGAGAACTATCACGCGAAATAAACGCATGTGAAATTTTAAGAATATTTTTAAATAAGGAGAGTGTGGTGCTAAAGCGCGAAGCGCCAGTGCTGGTCGCAGATCGAGCAGTGGAAGTGTTCAGAGAGATAAATAGAGGTTGCCATCATTGGGGCGAGCATTTTGTCCATAATTTTACAACTTATCCACGCTGTTGCTTTTCGTCGATGTGGATGAAAAATTGTCCTCGGTAGTGAAACACGCACCTATTCTGGCATAAGGTTTATTTTGTTATGCGGGATTTTCATTTCTTTACGCTTTGGCATTTTTTATTCTCTGCGAACGAGAATTTATTTTAATTATTGGTATGCCGCGTTCTTTTCATAGAGAGGGGAGTGGGCAGTCATTCATCTTGCGCCGTACGCCAGATAGCAAAAACCCCGCCGAAGCGGGTTTTTCACATGAAAAAGTCGAAACTGACCGATAAGCCGGGTTCTGTCGTGGACAGTCATTCATCTAGGCCAGCAATCGCTCACTGGCTCAAGCAGCCTACCCGGGTTCAGTACGGGCCGTACCTTGTGAACCCCTATTTGGCCTTGCTCCGGGTGGAGTTTACCGTGCCACGAACTGTTGCCAGCCGCGCGGTGCGCTCTTACCGCACCCTTTCACCCTTACCTGATCCCATTACTGGGCCATCGGCGGTTTGCTCTCTGTTGCACTGGTCGTAGGCTTGCGCCCCCCAGGCGTTACCTGGCACCCTGCCCTATGGAGCCCGGACTTTCCTCCCCTCTGCCCGTCTCCCCCGAAAGGGACGACGACAAAGCGGCGACTGTCTGGTCAGCTTCGGCGCGGGATAATAGGCGATCCGCCCGCGTTTGTCACGCCTCTTGCTGCTCCAGCGCGTACTTATACAGGGCGTTCTTCTTAACGCCATGAATTTCCGCCGTTAACGCAGCGGCTTTTTTCAGCGGCAGCTCAGTTTGCAGCAACGCCAGGGTTCGCAACGCTTCGGCAGGCAGCGCTTCTTCATCGGCCTTGTGCCCTTCAACAATCAGCACCATCTCGCCTTTGCGACGGTTTTCATCTTCCAGTACCCAGGCCAGGAGTTCGCCCACCGGCGCGCCCTGGATGGTTTCCCAGGTTTTGGTGATTTCACGCGCCAGCACCACATAGCGATCTGCACCCCATACGCTCACCATATCTTGCAGGCTATCGATCAAACGGTGAGTGGATTCATAAAAAATGAGGGTACGTGGTTCATTCTCAAGGGAGCGCATCACATCGCAGCGGCCTTTACTCTTGGCGGGCAGAAATCCTTCGTAACAGAAACGATCTGACGGTAACCCCGCCGCACTTAATGCTGTAATCGCCGCGCAGGCACCCGGCAACGGAACCACGCGCACACCTGCTTCACGGCAGCGACGTACCAGATGATAGCCAGGATCGTTGATTAATGGCGTGCCCGCATCCGAGACCAGCGCAATGCTCTGGCCTTCTTGCAGCTTGGCTAACAACACTTCTGCTTTCTGTTGTTCGTTGTGGTCGTGAAGTGCGAACAGTCGCGCATTGATGGCGAAATGTTGTAGCAACAGCCCGGTATGACGTGTATCTTCCGCTGCGACCAGATCGACGCTCGCAAGCACCGTCAGCGCACGCTGCGTGATATCACCCAGGTTACCGATCGGGGTAGGAACGATATAGAGCGTGCTGGCAGAAATCTCTGCCCGATCGAGTTGTTTCATTGTTTCATCCGAATTGCCGATTTAATATTGAGCATCTAGAAAAAAACATCACTGGATACAGTATGCTTCCTTCAAAAGTCGTACGTCATAAAGCAGGACGCTTTGTACCTGTTCTTCTCGCTGGACTGATTTTAGCCGCCTGTAGCGGCCAGGGACCGCAGCAAACCTCCAACGTCAATATTCAGGGGCCTGCTACTGGCCGGTCTGACTATTATCTGCAGCAGGTGCAGCAAAGCAGCGATGATAGCAAGACCGACTGGCAATTACTTGCCATCCGTGCCCTGTTGAAGGAAGGAAAGTATCCGCAGGCTAACGATCAGATCTCGCAACTGCCACAGCAGCTCTCTGCAGTGCAGCAGCAGGAGCTGCAATTACTGCGCGCGCAGATGCAGATTGGTCAGCAGGATTTCGGCGGCGCTCAGCAGACGCTGGGTCAGGTGAAGACTGATGGCCTGTCTCAGGATCAGCAGGTGCGCTACTACGCACTGCAAATCGCTGCGGCGCAGAATCGCCCTTCACTCGCTCTGTTACGCGCCTATATTGCTCAGGAGCCGTTGCTGCAAGGCGCCGACCACCAGAGCAATATTGACGCCACCTGGCAAGCTCTGACGCAAATGACGCAGGATCAGCTGAACAGCCTGGTGATTAACGCCAATGAGAACACCCTGCAAGGCTGGCTGGATCTGCTCAACACCTGGCACACCAACAGCCAGGATCCGCAGATGCTGAAAGCGGCGATCAAAGACTGGCAGACACGTTATCCGCAAAACCCGGGTGCGAAAACATTACCAACGCAGCTTAGCCAGGTGCAAAACTTCACCAAAGCCTCGACCAGCACCATCGCGCTACTGCTGCCGCTGAATGGCCAGGCACAGGTTTTTGCCAATGCGATTCAGAAAGGTTTTAACGATGCCAAAAATGGCGTGTTAACTGCACCAGCCCCGCAACCCGCCCCTGCTGCTACCGCGGCAACCGATGCCAATGGCCAGCCGTCAGCACAACAGCCTGGCGACGCGAACGCACAACAGCCTGCCGATGCTAACGCTGCCGCTAACGCAGTTGTCAGCCCGGCCATGGCAGGTAATATGCCGCCACAGACCGAACAGCCGCAGCCCGCAGCACAACCGGCGACAACGGCGGCTCAACCGGACAGCAGCGCGCAAGTGAAAGTCTATGACACCAGCAGCCAGCCGATTGCTCAGGTAATGCAGCAGGCGCAGCAGGATGGCGCGACCATCGTGGTAGGCCCACTGTTGAAAAACGAGGTGGAATCGGTGGTGAACAGCCAGACGCCACTCAACGTGCTGGCGCTGAACGAGCCAGAACAGATCCAGAACCATCCGAATATTTGTTATTTTGCGCTTTCTCCTGAAGACGAAGCGCGCGATGCCGCGCACCATATCTACGAGCAAGGCAAACGCCAGCCATTACTGCTGGTACCACGTAGCAGCTATGGCGATCGCGTCAGCAAGGCGTTCGCACAGGAGTGGCAGCAACTCGGCGGTTCCACCGTACTGCAACAGCGTTTCGGTGGCGTTTCTGAGCTGAAACAAGGTATTAATAGCGGAGCCGGTATCGCATTGAGTGGCACGCCGCTGACGGTTGAACAGCCGCAGTCTGCCGGCGTGGCTGTTGCGGGCCTGACCATTCCAGCGCCGCAAACCACCCCGCCAGCGCCAACGACCGATGCCAGCGGCGGCAGTGTGGATGCAGTGTACATCGTGGCCAGCCAGGACGAGCTGCAACTGATCAAGCCGATGATTGCGATGCGCACCAGCAGCCGCAACAACATCGCACTGTATGCCAGCTCCCGCAGTGCGCAGGCGGGTGCCGGTCCAGACTTCCGTCTGGAAATGGATGGCCTGCAGTTCAGTGATATTCCGCTGCTCTCCGGTAACAATCCGGGTCTGATGCAGCAGGCGGCGAAGTCGTTTAACAACGATTATTCGCTGGTTCGCCTCTACGCGATGGGCATTGATGCCTGGACGCTGGCGAATCACTTTAACCAGATGCGTCAGGTGCCTGGCTTTGCCATTGACGGCAACACCGGCAAGCTGAGCGCCGACTCGGATTGCGTGATCAACAGGAAGTTGGCATGGAACCAGTATCGTCAGGGACAAATCGTTCCGGTGCAGTAAACCGCCAGCGCATTGGCGCTGAGCAGGAGCAGCAGGCGCGTGGCTATCTGGAGCGCGCCGGGCTGCGATGGATTGCCAGCAACGTGCGTTGCCGCAGTGGGGAAATTGACCTCATTATGCGAGACGCCGATTGCTGGGTGTTTGTCGAAGTGCGCTATCGACGCGATGCGCGCTACGGCGGTGCCGCCGCCAGCGTGACGCGCCAGAAACAACAAAAGCTGCTGCGTACCGCCGCATGGTGGTTGCTGGCACGCGGCGGCAGTTTTGATACGGTGAATTGCCGTTTTGACATCATTGCCATTACCGGGCGTGAGCTGGAATGGCTGCCCGATGCCTTTAATGCCGATGGATAGAACCAGGTGGTCTTGTGCAGGACAGAATTAAAGCGTGTTTTACCGAAAGTATTCAGACTCAAATCGCCGCTGCGGAGGCACTGCCGGATGCGATTTCTCGCGCCGCTATGACGCTGGTGCAGTCGCTGCTGAACGGTAACAAAATCCTGAGTTGTGGTAACGGTGCTTCATCGGCCAATGCTCAGCATTTTGCCGCCAGTATGATTAACCGTTTTGAGACCGAGCGCCCCAGCCTGCCTGCGCTGGCACTGAGCGCCGACAATGTCATGCTGACGGCGATCGGCAACGATCGTCTCCACGATGAAGTTTATGCCAAGCAGGTTCGCGCGCTTGGTCAGGCCGGTGATGTGCTGCTGGCCATTTCAACCCGTGGCAACACCCGCGATATCGTAAAAGCGGTTGAAGCTGCGGTGACTCGCGATATGACTATCGTCGCGTTGACCGGCCATGATGGCGGTGAGCTGGCGGGCCTGTTGGGTCCGCACGATGTGGAAATTCGCATTCCGTCACATCGCAGTGCACGCATTCAGGAGATGCATATGCTGACGCTGAACTGCCTGTGTGATTTGATTGATAACACTTTGTTCCCACACCAGGAATGACTGAAGGAGCTCAAATGAAAGCATTGAACGCTGTCGCCATTCTTTTAACTGCCATGATGCTGCAAGGCTGTGTTGCCGTTGTGGCAGGCGGCGCCGCTGTGGCGACCAAAACCGCAACGGACCCGCGCACCGTCGGTACGCAAGTGGATGATGGTACGCTGGAACTGCGTGTCAGTAACGCACTGGCTAAAGATGAACAAATCAAAAACCAGGCACGCGTCGTGGTCACCGCTTATCAGGGCAAAGTGCTGCTGACCGGTCAATCGCCATCGGCGGATTTGGCGAGCCGCGCCAAGCAGATTGCCATGGGCGTGGATGGTGCCACCGAGGTGTATAATGAAATCCGCACTGGCCAGAAAGTAAGCCTCGGGACGTCATCATCCGATACCTGGATCACCACCAAAATCCGCTCGCAGCTGCTGGGTAGCGATCAGGTGAAATCCTCGAACGTGAAAGTGACCACGGAAAACGGTGAAGTGTTCCTGCTGGGTCTGGTGACACAACAGGAAGCCACTGCGGCGGCCGATGTGGCCAGTCGTGTAAGCGGTGTGAAACACGTAACGACCGCGTTCACCATCCTGAAGTAATCTGCATCTGACGGGCGCAGTCAGCTGCGCCCCG
Organism: Pantoea sp. USMM079; assembly: GCF_037153115.1. Taxonomy (NCBI): domain Bacteria; kingdom Pseudomonadati; phylum Pseudomonadota; class Gammaproteobacteria; order Enterobacterales; family Erwiniaceae; genus Pantoea; species Pantoea sp. USMM079. Next base: position 90,833 of record NZ_JBBCKX010000006.1, on the reverse strand, counting down.
ACCACAGACAAGGGCAGCCTCAGCGGGCTGCCTTTTTTTATGCCGGTAAATCGATGACGAGGGCACGTAGCGGCGTTTTCGCCTGCAACGTAATCTGCTGTTCTTCACTCAAGAACGCGCCGTCACCGCAGCTCAGTAACTCCTGATTGGCGCTACTTGCCTGCAGATCCAACGAACCGTGGATAGATTGCAGATAGGCACGAGGGCCGTTCAGTTTCACCGTATGCTGCTCACCGGGTGCGAGTATCACCTGATGGACCCAAACTTGCTGACGCAGTTGCAGGCTGCCATCCACGCCGTCTGGCGAGGCCAGCAAGAAACGGGTCTGCTGCGGCACAGCGATTTTCTGCAGCAGCGGATTCTCTCGATCCGGGCAGGCCGCCAGCCAAAGCTGCATGCGTGTTAGCGGGTGATCTTTGCTGATATTGATTTCACTGTAGTTCACGCCCTGCCGCGCCGACAACAGCATGGCTTCGCCTTCCCGCGCGATCAGGTGGTTACCTTCGCTATCGCGGTACTCTGCTTCGCCCTGCAACACCAGGTTCAGCACATCCACCTGCGGATAGCTGCGTGGCTGGAACGCCGCACCCGGCGCCAGCACTTCCTGATTAAGCACACGCAATGAAGCGTAGCCCATTAATTTCGGGTCAAAATAGTGGCCAAAAGAGAAGCTGTATCGCGCCTGCAACCAACCAAAATCGGCCTGGCCACATGCTGACGCGCAGCGGGTTGTCATCATGATTTACCTCCGACGCACTGCGGTGAGATTCGACCACAGGCTTTATACGTTAATGGTAAAAGGCTGGACGCCGGATTGTTAGCCAGTTAATCTGCCTGGCATATTCAAATTTACTGACAGAGAACCGGCATGGCAAAAGACCGCGCGTTAACCCTCGAAGCTTTACGTGTGATGGATGCTATCGACCGTCGTGGTAGCTTTGCTGCGGCAGCCGATGAATTGGGCCGCGTTCCCTCTGCATTGAGCTACACCATGCAGAAACTGGAAGAAGAGCTGGACGTGGTTCTATTTGACCGATCCGGCCATCGCACCAAGTTCACCAATGTCGGGCGTATGCTACTGGAGCGTGGGCGCGTGCTGCTGGAAGCGGCCGATAAACTCACCACCGATGCCGAAGCGCTGGCTCGCGGTTGGGAAACCCATCTCACCATCGTGGCCGAAGCGCTGATCCCCACCAACCTGCTGTTCCCTGTCGTTGAAAAGCTGGCGGAGAAAGCCAACACGCAGATTTCACTTGTGACGGAAGTGCTGGCCGGTGCCTGGGAGCGTCTTGAACAGGGCCGCGCGGACATCGTGATAGCGCCTGATATGCATTTCCGTGCATCAACCGAGATCAACACCCGTAAGCTCTACAGCATTATGAGCGTCTACGTGGCCAGTCCGGACCACCCGATTCATCAGGAAGCCGAGCCGCTGTCTGAAGTGACGCGCGTGAAGTATCGCGGTATCGCGGTGGCGGATACCGCGCGCGAACGCCCGGTGTTAACGGTGCAGCTGCTGGATAAACAGCAACGCCTGACGGTGAGTAGCATGGACGATAAACGCCGAGCGCTGCTGGCAGGATTGGGTGTCGCCACCATGCCTTATCCGATGGTGGAGCAGGATATCGCCGAAGGCCGTCTGCGTGTGGTGAGTGCCGAATACACCCGTGAAGTGGATATTATTATGGCGTGGCGCCGCGATAGCATGGGTGAAGCCAAGGCGTGGTGCCTGCGTGAAATCCCGCGGTTGCTGGCTAAGCAGCGCGGTTGATTAAGACCTGGACGGGATAAATGCCACCCCAAAGCCGAACATCGTAATGGCGGCATTCATCCCAAACATTTTAATGCGGAATTCATGCCGGATATTGTTTTGGCGATATTCAAGCCGCCCTGATTGACGATCACATCCGACTCAGACAATCGATCGCCACCGCTTTAAAGCTGACGAAATCCGCGCAATCGCGCAATCGGGTCATCGCCCTCTCCCGCAGGAAGGTGACGAACAGATCGTAAATCGCCATCGCCTCTTCGTATTCGCTTTTACTGATCGCCAGCAGGAAAATCACCGAAGCGGTTTCATCACCCCAGCTCACGCCATGCGGCGCCAGCACGGTATACACCACGGTTTTCTTCGCCAGCAATCCCAGTGAGTGCGGCAGTGCAATGCCTTCGCCGAGCAGGGTGCTGACAATCGCTTCTCGCTCTTCGACGGAGGGATAAAAGTCCGCATCCACATAGCCTTCTGACTCCAGCTGATCGCACAACACGCGGAACAGCGCGGATTGCGTCATCGGCTTATCCAGCACCATAAAGTGCTGTGCATCGAAGTATTTTTCCAGCATGTAAGGCCGTGTGCGATCCACCAGCACCAGCTTACCCAACTGCTCCAGCTGGAACTCGGTCGGGAACGGCGACATCACCGCAATCGGCTTATTCTTCTCACTCAAACGCACGGTGGAAATCACGAAATCTTCGTCAATGTGTTCGCGCATCTCGTAATCACGCTGCGACAAACGCGCCGTGACCACCAACTGCGGGTATTTACGCAGCAGCAGCGCTTCAATCATGCGCAGTGTGGAGTTGCCGCTGTCGCACACCAACAGCACCTGCGGATGGCGTTGATAGCCGACATCGTAATGCCGCTCTAGCCCGACACCGATGTGCAGCACCAGAAAACCGATTTCGTTCTCGCTGATGCTGTACGGCGTGTACTTTCCCCAGCTGGTGACCGCCGCCAGCGTCACGTCATACGCCATCGGATAGTGCTGTTTGATGTTACTCAGCAGCGGGTTGGGGATGTGAATCTGGTAGCGCACCCGGGTAATCATAGTTTTGATATGGGTGAGCAGATCGGCCCGCAGCTGCTCATCCTGCTGCAAGCGGTAGTTGTAATGGGTGTTGATGTAGTTCAGCAGGTAATCGACTAACGCATCGGCGTCATCAGCATTAATGGTGCTGGGCGACAGCGCCTGAATCTGCCGGGCGGCGATATTGACGCGCAGCCAGTTCTCTTCCGCCTGCGAAATCGGTTTGCCGACCAGCGGCTGTATCAGATTTACCAGATGATGTGCGGCTTCGCGCACCTCGTCACCGACATCTTCCGCGCCGGGATCGTTAAGTGGGAAACCTTCGCTGATGCGTCTCACCGCCACCGCACAGTAAATTTGCAGATAGCGCTCGCCCTCATCGCTCAGGCGAATCGCATACTGATTAAAGCAGTGCTGCAACAGCGGTTCCAGCTGTGCCAGGATGCCGCTGTGCAGCGCTTCCACCGTCAACAGCGGGCTGTCGGGCATCTCCTGATCAATTTGCCACAGCAAATCCGTCAGGCAGGTGCGGATCGCCGCTTCGCTGCCGAACAACTTCATGCCGTAATGCGGCTTGGTTTCGATATTCAGGTGATAGCGGCCCAGCCACTCGCGCACTTCCGCCATATCACTTTGCAGGGTAGCACGGCTGACAAACCACTCTTCCGACAGGTCTTCCAGCTTGAGTGAATAGGCGGCGGTGAGAAAACGCGTGAGCAAATAGCGCACGCGATCCTGAGAAGTGCGCGGCACGCGCAGCGGCGCGGCGCTCTCTTCCTGCAGACGATCAAAAAGCGCCACATCGTCGATCTTCAGCTGATATCCCGCGCCGCGTGCCAGCACGAACTGAGCGCCGTGCTGCTCCAGCAGCGCATTCAGCGCGGTGATATCGGTGCGCACCGTGCGCGTTGAAACTGAAAAGCGGCGCGCCAGTTCATCCTGTGGCAGCGTTTCATTCTGCAGCGCAGCGAAAAGTTGGGCCAGACGCTGATTGGGAAATCTCACGGAGCTTCACCTGTGACTCGTTTGTTACAGCAGTTTCTTGCACGTTGCCAGAAGCTGACGCACATCGTCAATGCGCGTGTCGCCAGTGGCACTGTCGATGATCGAACTATAGACGTGTGGAATCACTTTGCTGACGCCCGCATCGAGTGCAATCTGCACAATGGCTTCGAAGTTATTGAGATCGATGCCGCCGGTCGGTTCCAGCCAGAAGTCGTGACGCGCACAGGCTTCAGCAACGGCACGGTACTCATTCACCGCTTTTAAGCCGCCCATCGGGAAGTATTTCACCGAACTGCCACCCATGTCCTGCAGCATGGCGATAGCGCTGTCGATCGGCACAATCGCATCTTCCAGTTGCGAGCTGCGCGGTCCGGTGGAAATTTTCACCAGGCCCGGCGTGCCGGTTGGTGAAATCAAACCGTTGACCACGGTGTGATTCTGCCCGAGCAGCGCGCGGCTGGTCGCCACACCGGTAAACACCTGGTTCACGTGCTGCGGTTGCAGCACCGCTGAGATCTCACTCACCATCGCCGACTGATTCGGATCGCCCGCGCCCAGTCCGACGGACAGCGCGTTGTCGATCAGTGCCGCGTACTCACGCATATCGGCAATCGCTTCTTCATTGGTGGCGTAATTTTTTGATAATACACCCACCAGCACGTGGCCTTCTGCGGCCTGCCAGATCTCTTTGGCGTTCTGTTTAGAACCGGCCAGCACGTTGAGGCACAGACGGCCCTGATAAAAATTCGGGTTCAGACTCATGCGCGTTTTCCTCCGCTGAGTAACGCCTGGATACGGCTAAAAATAATATGCAACTGATCGGCACTGACGCTGCGCACGTCGGCTTCGATAATGCCTTCATTGGCCTTGTAGCCACGGAAGTAGATAGCGATGTCGCCGGTTTTCAACGCCTGCACCAGCTCGCCGGTTGGCCATTGTGTGACGGCTTCATCGAACTTGATCTCAGCACGGGCGATATCGCGGCCCGCCGCATCCCACACTACGCGTGCGGACACACCATTCAGCGTATTGAGGTTGTCGATAAACGGCGTCATGTTGGCGACCATCTCAGCGCCGGTGGTTTTCGGCTGCACCAGATAGTTTTCAATCGCCTGCGTCAGACCGAGAATCCCCTCTTTACCGACTTTCATCGCGCGGCCAATGCCGTTGCTCTGACGTTTTACCCACTCAACGTACTGAGTGCGGCCAATCACCAGACCGCTGGTCGGCCCTTCGATCGCCTTGGCGCCGCTGTAGATCACCAGGTCCGCGCCCATCTGGTAGTAGCACTGCAGATCTTCTTCTGCCGCCGCATCCACGATTAACGGGATACCGTGTTTACGCGCGACTACCGCCGCCTGCTCCACACTCAGGTGGCTCTTCTGCACGCAGTGGTGTGATTTGATGTAAAGCAGCGCCGCCGTGGTTGGCGTGATGGCCGCAGCCAGCTGTTCTGGCGAACATTCGTTGCTGTAGCCGGCTTCCACCAGACGTCCGCCGCCCAGCGCCACCATCGCACCCACCGGCGCACCGAAGTTCACGTTATGGCCTTTCGGCACCACGATATCGTGCGGCACGGTCAGCGGCGCGGCATGCAGGTTGTCCAGCAGCCAGTCGTTATCTTTAACGATCACCGCCGCCACGCTCTGTGCGATGCCCGCAGAGGCGCAGGAGACCACCACCGCGCTCTCGACATCCAGCAGTTTAGCGATATACGCGCCGGTTTTATTGACCAGATCTTTGATCTCGAAATAGTGATTCAAACCGTAGCTGACGGTCTCGACCACATCGGCAGAAGGCGTTGAAACACCAAGAATGGTCATACGACCGGAGGCATTGATGACCTGTTTCAGGTCATATTTTTCATAAATCGAAGACATGATTAGCTTTCCCTTCATCAGTCAGATGCCACTTACCCGCGATAACCACGGCCAGCGGCAGCAAATGTTGCTCACCCAAAACCCGTTCGCCTTCAGCATCAACGAACGGGCGGGCTTCCTCTTTGACGGTAAAAATGGTCAGGTCGGCGTCATAACCTTCGGTTAAGCGCCCTTTGCCCGCTAAGCGCAGGCCAGCCGCGGCATTACCGGTGACGCAGTCGATAACCTGCGGCAGCGTCATGCCAATGCTGAAGAATTTCGACATCACATGCGCCAGGCTATGTACCGGGCCGTTGATGCGGTTGCGACAGTAAATGTCCGAGCTAATGGTGTCGGGCAGAATACCCTGCGCGATGGCCTGACGGGCCACTTCAAAGCTGAAGCTGGCACTACCATGGCCGATATCCAGCTTCACGCCGCGCGCGATGGCATTTTTCACCGCGGCTTTCAGTTCGCCCTGCGGCGACAGAATGCGGTTGGGTTTGCCGTTGAAGCAGTGAGTGATGATGTCACCGGAGGTGAGCAAATCGGCGATCTCTTCCAGCACCGGCGGGTTGTTGCCGATGTGCACCATCAGCGGCAGATTTCCCGCCGCCTGCTGAATGGCTTTGGCGCGAATCAGCGGCTGAATGCCATTTTCACCCACCACGCTGCTGCTCATGCGTGCTTTTAATCCCACGATAAAGTCCGGGCGACGTTTTACCGCCTGCACCACTGCATCACCGTCGATTTGCGCCATATCCGCCAGTTCGTTCTGGGTGATGATGCCGGTGCGTGAGATGTTGATCAGCGCGCGTACTTCAGTGGTGGCGGAACGGGTGAGTTGATAGAAATCGTCGATATGATCCGCGCCAGTGCTGCCTGCATCAACCACGGTAGTGACGCCCTGCGCCACGCCAATCGCATCGGCTTCATCGTGATAAATCGGGGATTTGGGATAGCAGTGCACGTGGCTGTCGATCCAGCCGGCGCTGACGTAATAGCGCCCCTCTAAATCGCGCTCCTGCTGAGCTGAACCGCTGACGTCGCCGACCGCAGCAATTTTGCCCTGCTGGATGGCGATGTCCACCAGCTGTTCGTCGCACAAACGCGCGCGGCGCAGAATCAGATCAAACATATTCACTCCTTAACAACCTGCATTCAGCCTGGTGCGCATGAATACGCACCCTTCGGAATCTGCATCACATCTGTGCGGGGGCATCAATACGCCCACACAGAATGCACTGTTCAATCGTAGGGTCGCCGTGATGGGCGACCGTTAAATCGGAAACAGCTTTACAGCGAAACCGGGAACATCGCGCCTAACGCCATGGCACCTAAAATCGCGCCACCGGTGATCGGTTTGTTCCACAGATAAAACAACAACGCCCCCACCAGCGAACCGATGCCAATCGGAATCGATGCCGCCATCGCCGACAGGATAATCAACGGCCCAAGGAAGCGGCCGGAGGCATTACCTGCGCCCATCATCACGTCCGCACCGTAGGTGGAATCGCTCTGATTGATGGTGAACTTACGCGCCAGGATAATCAGATAACCGATCGCTAAACCCACCACCAGACCCGTTGCCAGTGATGCGGCAAAGTTCGCCACCGGGAACACGATGCCTGCACCGAGCAGCAAAGCCGGAACGCCCAGCCCGACACCGGTTTGAATCGCACCGCCAATATCCAGAATCCCGACCAGCGAACCCTCGATGATGCGGGCAAACAGGAAGCTGGCACCAAACGCCGCCACGGCGCCATACACGCCGGTTTCCATGCCGGAACGCAGCATCGAAACAAACGCCACTTCGTTAAACGCGCCAATGCCGTACAGGTAGTACATGTGCGTACCGGCAAACACCCCGGCGGACAGCAGGCCAACAAAGATCGGGAAAGACCAGTCGGCGTACCAGAACCCTTTGTTTTCGGTCTCGTTCATTCTCAAGGCTCCTTATTTGCCGCTCAGGCTGTTGTGAATCATGTCCAGCCAGCCAGGAATGCCAAGTTGGAAGGATTGCAGCAGTTTCATGTCGAAACCACGGAAGAAGCCGCTCAGAGCGAACAGCAGCACAATCGCGAACATCATCACTTTGGTGACTTTGTTCCAGCCGCTCTCTTCCACGCCTTTACCAATCAGGATACCCAGCACCAGACCCGGTACGGCATTGCCCATGATCAACTGCGCCAGACCACCAAAGATGGTCGCCCAGAAACCGGATTTCTTACCGGCATCAATCGCTGCCAGCCAGAAGATCACCGGCATTACGGTGTTCACCAGCAGGTTGGCCGCCGGTACCAGCACTTTAACCGCCGTAACCTGTAATGCCGCCGGCACCGCAGAAGCGGTACTGTTGAGGAACGCCACCACGATCATGCCGATGATGCCGCAGGCAATCGCCATGCGTTTCGGGTTGTGCAGGGTTTCCGCGACGTTACGATTTTTCACCATCAACGCAGCCGCGCCCCAGTTGGGCAGAATGCGGTGGTCAACGTCCTGTGTGAAGGAGCCTGCCGCCACAGACGAAGCCCAGGCGTTAAAGAAGAAGCCAAGACCAAAGGAGAAGTGCGATGCAGGATCGCCCTCACAGGAATTGAGTTCACCCAAGGTACGAAACGCGCCCATACCCTGGGTGGTCGGTGCGTGGAACATGCGCGCTGCGCCCGCTCCTACCCCAACGCCAACCAATCCACCAATGATCAACGACTTAAACAAAATGATTAAAAACATGTTGTTGTACCCTTTGTTGTCGTTTTTATTTCGTCGCGATGAAATCCACCTTATCGGTGTCGATCACGGTGACGCTGACGGTAATCTCCAGCTCGACGCTGTAATTCCGTCGTTCGCGCGCCAGAAAGAAGAACAAGAACTTCTCTGTGCGTACGCTCTCCTGCGCGCGCAGCACCCGCACATCTATGGGTTCAATGCGCAACAGAATCTTTTGGCTGGTGCGCAGCACTTGCTGCTGCACCTTGCTCAATGCATCGGAAAAGGCTTTCGCTTTGCTGTCGCCTTTGCCCTGCACCGTTACCTGCGTCTCGTATTGCTGTTTCATGCTTAGCTGCCGTGTTTTTTATTCCAGGCCTGCACCAGACGTTCACCCAGCTCTTCTTTATCCATAAAGCCAAAGCCCAGCACGGTGGCGCCTTCGTTGATGGCGGTCACGCCTTCATCAATCGAACGCATACCGTGTTTGGCTTTGTAGCCATATTTGTTTTGCGCAGTGATGGCACCAGCACCGCCGCTGCCGCAGAAAGAGATGCCGAAATCGGCGTTTTCCGCTTTCATCACATCGCCCAGCTTCATATCCGCTGCGACGCCCGGCACCACCACGGCACGGCCGCCTGCTTTCTCAATACCGGCTGCGACTTTCTGACCTTTACCCAGACGATCACCAATCACGACTGTTACCATGTTCAATTCCTCTCGATTTATGCTTCGTTGGATTTCGCCACTTCGATATGCACCGATAACAACCAGGCTTCTTCTTTGGGCAGATTGCCAAACAGATCGACCACCTGCTGTGCCAGCGCCATGGTTTCTGGCGAGATATCTTCAAACAGTTCGGCTTCCACTTCCGGCAAGGCTTCTCCCGTGAGGGAACGCGCTGCCATCGCCCGTACATGCGAGGCCAGCATTTGCTGCTGCACGGCATTGGCTTCGATGTGGTGCGCGGCGTAGATCGCCGCAATCTGCTTCAACGTGTTATCCGCCAACGCCTGAATGGCTTCTGGCGTACTCGGTTTCAGCGGGACAGCTTCACTCCTCACCTTGCTACTCCTGTTTACTGCGGATAATTAGAGATAATTCGCGTTAGAAAGAAATTACGCTTTCCGCTTCAGGCTGTGGAGACGCATCTTTTCCACCTCAAAGTGGAAATCCCACGGGCGTGTGTGCGCCAGATCGCACTACGCATGAAGTGTGCGAAACAGGTCACAAAAATGCGGGTTATGCCGGAAATCGATGCGTTTAAACGGAGGGAATGCGAGAGGAGATAAGGCCAGCCACAGGGCTGGCCGGGTTATCAGCGGAATTTCTTATGGTTGGCGTTACGAATATCTTCCAACTTCTTCGCTTCAGTTTTGGCTTCGTCGAGCTTGTTGGCTTTCGCCAACTGATCGACGACATCAATCTGCGCAATCAGAGAATCAAGACCGGCGTGATAATCCTTAATCTGGGCGCTATCGGCAGCCTGACCTTCCAGTTTTTCCGGCGTGGATTTTTTAGCATCCTCCGCCGCCTGGCGCATCTTGCCGAGCGCGGTTTGCATTTCCTGAGCATCAGAGGTTTTCTTCACCACGCTCAGGCCATCTTTCAGGGTATCCATATCACTCTTCAGGTCAGCGGCGAATACGCTAGCCGAGGAGAACAACAGCGAGAGAGACAACATTGCAATCACATGCTTACGCATAAATATTCCTTATTTCCCGTCATATTTCAGGTTCCAGACACGTTGGCTACGCTCACTCACCTCAGTCACTTACTGATGTAATGTCCTGAGGATTCATTCACTTGCCGCCTTTCTGTCACGCGAATTATTAAGGGGTATTATTGTCGGGCTAAAAAAAAAGCAGCCTTGCGGGCTGCTTTCATGAAGCGATGTCTTTATTGTCCGGCGATTTTAATCTCCGGCAGCAGCACCGAACCGCATTGTATATTGCTGCGCGTTTCAATGTCGTTACCGAGCGTTACCATATTGAGCCACATATCCTTGAGGTTGCCCGCAATTGTGATCTCGCTCACAGGATATTGGATTTCACCGTTTTCAACCCAGAAGCCTGAGGCACCGCGGGAATAGTCACCGGTCATGGCACTCACGCTGGAGCCCATCATTTCGGTAACCACTAAACCACGGCCCATCTGCTTCAGCATATCTTCAAAGCTATGCCCCTGACCCGCAATGCGCCAGTTGTGAATGCCGCCCGCATGACCGGTGCTCTGCAAGCCAAGCTTACGTGCCGAATAGCTGGTCAGCAGCCAGTTTTGCAGCACGCCATCTTTGATGATGTCACGCGCCTGAGTGCGGACACCTTCGCTGTCGAACGGCGTAGACGCCAGGCCTTTCAGCAGGTGCGGCTTCTCTTCAATCGTCAGCCACTCAGGCAAAATCTGTTTGCCGAGTGAATCCAGCAGGAAGGTCGCTTTGCGATAGACGCTACCGCCGCTGATCATGCCGACCAGATGGCCAAACAGACCCGTCGCCACTTCCGGCGCGAAGATCACCGGCGCTTTCATGGTTGGCAGTTTGCGCGGCGCCAGGCGTGACAACACGCGACGTGCGCACTCTTGTCCCACCCAATCCGCAGTTTGCAGATCGTCAATGGAACGGCCGATGGTGTAGGCGTAATCGCGCTCCATGTTGCCATCCTGCTCGGCAATCACACAGCTGGAGAGCGAATGGCGGCTTGAGCAGTAGCTCTGCAGCATACCGTGGCTGTTACCGAACACTTTGATGCCGACGTGGCTGTTGAAGCTGCCGCCTTCGGTATTGGTAATGCGCTTGTCAGCTTGCAGCGACGCCTGTTCGGCCTGTGCAGCCCATTCGATAGCGCGATCGGCATCGATCTCCCACGGATGGTAAAGATCGAGATCCGGCGCTTCAAATGCCAGCAGATCGGGATCGGCCGGGGCACCAAAAGGATCAACCGAGGTGTAACGCGCAATGTCGATCGCCGCCTGCACGGTACGTTTGATGGCATCCGGGCTGAGGTCGGTTGAAGAAGCACTGCCTTTGCGGTTCTGATGATAGACGGTGATGCCAAGTGCACCATCGCTGTTGAATTCGACGTTTTCCACTTCGCCATAGCGGGTACTGACGCCGATGCCGGTGGTTTTGGTCACCGCGACTTCTGCTCCATCGGTGCTGGCTTTCGCCAGTTCCAGCGCCTGCGCGACAGCCTGTTCTAACACTTTACGTTGTTCTGCAACCTGAGTAGATACGTTCATCGACCTGCCGTCTAATCTTAAGTATGAATTTATTGAGTCTATCAGACTCAGAGAACAATTTCGCAGTCGCCCGATAAACTGGTAGGATTAGCCTCTTTTTTTTAGGGAGCCAAGAGATGACCAAGCAGCCCGATGACTGGCTCGACGATGTGCCAGATAATCAAAACGAAGAAGATGAAGACGAAGAGATTATCTGGGTCAGCAAAAGCGAAATTAAACGCGACGCCGAAGAGCTGAAACGCCTGGGCGCCGAGTTAGTTGATCTGGGGAAAAATTCCCTCGACAAAATTCCACTCGACGATGATCTGCGTGCCGCCATTGAGCTGGCACAGCGTATTAAAAAGGAAGGCCGTCGCCGCCAGTTGCAGCTGATCGGTAAGATGTTGCGCGCGCGCGATGAAGATCCGATTCGTCAGGCACTGGATAAGCTGAAGAACCGCCATAACCAGCAGGTTGCGCTGTTCCATAAACTCGAGCAACTGCGCGATCGCATGATCGAGAAAGGCGATGATGCTATCGCAGAAGTGATTAATCTCTATCCGCAGGCCGATCGCCAGCAGCTGCGCACCATGATCCGTAATGCGCAGAAAGAGAAAGCCGCTAACAAACCACCGAAAGCCACCCGTCAGATCTTCCAGTATCTGCGCGAGCTGGCAGAGGCGTAAGTTTGCCGCGTGCATAAAAAGGGTCGCCAGTGGGCGACCCTTTTTAGTTTGGGCGGTTAACAGAGCGTCATCAAACCCAGTGGCAACCCCGATTAAAGGGTCGCCACGCCATCAACGTCCCAATCTCTCCAGCAGTTTCTGGTGAATGCCACCAAACCCGCCGTTACTCATCACCAGAATGGAATCACCTGGCTGGGCTTCTTTTGCCACCATTTCCACCAGCGTATCGATATCCGCGCTCCACTTCGCCGGCTGGATGCAGGCTTCCGCGACATCAGACACCTGCCATGGAATGTGGTGCGGCTGGAACAGGAACACGCTATCGGCGCGCCCCAGAGAGGGGGCCAGCTCGTTTTTGCTCACGCCCATCTTCATGGTGTTGGATCGCGGCTCCAGTACCGCCAGAATACGCGCGGTACCACCGACTTTGCTGCGCAGCGCCGCCAGCGTGGCCAGAATCGCGGTGGGGTGATGGGCAAAATCGTCATACACTTTGATGGCATTCACTTCACCACGCAGCTCAAGACGACGGCGCGCATTGATAAAGCTGCTCAATGCTTCACCGGCATCCACCGGTTTCACCCCGACGTGACGCGCGGCCGCAATCGCCATCAGGCCATTGTGCATGTTGTGCTCGCCGACCAGCGCCCAGTTCACTTCACCGACTTTCTCGCCGTCCAGCCAGATCTCCCAGTGCGAAGAGTCTGGCGTCAGTTTTTTCGCCTGCCAGTGGCCGTTGTCGCCGACGGTTTCCTGCTCGCTCCAGCAGCCCATCGCCATCACTTGCTTAAGATTGTTATCGTGCTCCGGCAGCAGGATTTTGCCCTGGCCTGGCACGATGCGAATCAGATGGTGGAACTGCTTCTGAATCGCGCGCAAGTCATCAAAGATATCGGCGTGATCGAATTCGAGATTGTTGAGGATCAGCGTGCGCGGGCAGTAATGGACAAATTTGGAACGCTTGTCGAAGAACGCGCTGTCGTATTCATCCGCCTCAATCACGAAGAATGGACTTTTTCCTAATTTTGCCGAAACCTCGAAGTTTCCTGGCACTCCACCAATGATAAAGCCCGGTTCAAGGCCACAGGCCTCCAGAATCCACGCTGCCATGCCTGCGGTAGTGGTTTTGCCATGGGTTCCGGCCACGGCCAGTACCCAACGGTCACGCAGCACGAAATCATGCAGCCACTGCGGGCCAGAGAGGTAAGGAATGTTACGTTCCAGTACCGCTTCCACACACGGATTGCCGCGCGTCATGGCGTTGCCAATGATCACCAGATCCGGCTGCGGATCGAGCTGACTGGCATCATAACCTTCTGTCAATTCAATGCCTTGCTGTTCCAGCAAGGTGCTCATCGGCGGGTAGACATTGGCGTCAGAGCCGGTCACTTCATGCCCTAGCGAACGGGCCAGCATTGCCAGTCCGCCCATGAAAGTGCCACAAATCCCAAGGATGTGAATACGCATAAAGAGATCCATTACTCAAAAGTTCGGCGCACAGTGTAACCCCGAGCAGAGTGGGAAGAAACGGATTAGGACTATGGTTTTTAAAGTTCAATCGGCTAAACTGCGCTCATACGTTGGTAGCGTGTTAAAGCTGCTGCCACTCCATCGTAGATTCAGGGAATGTGTTATGAAAACGTTAGGCGAATTCATCGTCGAGAAGCAACACGACTTTCCACACGCCACAGGTGAACTGACGGCGCTGATTTCCTCCATTAAGCTCGGAGCCAAGATTATCCACCGCGACATCAACAAAGCGGGTCTGGTGGATATCCTCGGTGCCAGCGGCGTGGAAAACGTGCAGGGCGAACAGCAGATGAAGCTGGACCTCTTCGCGAATGAAAAACTGAAAGCTGCCCTGAAAGCGCGTGGTGTGGTTGCCGGTATCGCTTCCGAAGAAGAAGATGAGTTCGTCATCTTTGAAGGCTCAGAAGACGGTAAATACGTGGTGTTAATGGATCCGCTGGACGGCTCTTCCAACATCGACGTGAACGTTTCCGTCGGCACCATCTTCTCCATCTACCACCGCATCAGTGAGCCGGGTACGCCGATCACCGAAGCTGACTTTATGCAGCCGGGCAACAAGCAGGTTGCGGCCGGTTACGTGGTTTACGGTTCTTCCACCATGATGGTTTACACCACCGGTGTGGGCGTGCATGCGTTTACTTACGATCCGTCACTGGGCGTGTTCTGTCTGAGCCATGAGCGCATGACCTTCCCGGAGAAAGGCTACACCTACTCCATCAACGAAGGTAACTACATTCGCTTCCCGCAGGGCGTGAAGAAATACCTGAAGTTCTGTCAGGAAGAAGATATCGCCACCAAGCGCCCATACACCTCGCGCTACATCGGTTCACTGGTGGCAGACTTCCACCGTAACCTGCTGAAAGGCGGTATTTACCTCTATCCAAGCACCGCCAGCCACCCGAAAGGTAAGCTGCGTCTGCTGTATGAGTGCAACCCAATGGCATTCCTGGCGGAACAAGCCGGTGGTAAAGCCAGCGATGGTGCCAACCGTATCCTCGACATCCAGCCTGAAACCCTGCACCAACGTTGCCCGTTCTTCTGCGGTAACGATGCGATGGTGGATGACGTTGAGCGCTTTATGCGTGAGTTCCCGGACAGCCACGAATAAGCTGATGTGATGTGAAAAAGCCCGCCAATAATGAGCGGGCTTTTTATTAGGTTATTTTCGCCGCTTTGCTTGCCGATCAATCAATTCACCCTGCGCGGAGTAGTAGCGGCTGGGCCAGATTTCATCCGGTGCGATGCCAATCGCTTCGGCAATCAGCCATTCGCCCCTGGGCCAGGGTCGGATTAAGGCATTGCCCAAAGTGGTCGAACACAACCCCGCTTCACGTGATACGGCGGCTAATGAAGTCCCTCTCTTGCGTAAGGCGGCTATAATATCGGCCTGATGCCAGTCCTGCTTGCTTTCACCCACGTCACTCTCCTTAGTTCTCGTTAAAGGTTGCCATAACGATACTACGTTACTCGTAGTATCTGACAAGCAGCAAATCTACGATTCTCGTAGGCATGAAACCGACCTCTTCCCTGCAAAATACCTTCTGTAGACGCCTGAAACAGGTGCGTCTGGTGAAGGGTTTTTCGCAAAAAGGGTTAGGGATTGCCGCTGGCATTGAAGAGTTTTCCGCCAGTGCGCGCATCAATCGTTATGAAGTCGGTGTGCATCAGCCCGATTTACTGACGCTGCAACTGCTGGCGAAAGCGCTGGAGATCCCCGCCGCCTATTTTCTGGCTGAAGATGACCAATTAGCAGACATGATCCTGCGCTTTGCTGAAGAGATAAGTAGCAACGCGCCATAAGCACGTTGCACCTGTTTTTACGCGGCGACGACGCGGAACTGCGCCATTGATTCCTGCAACTGCTGTGACTGCGCTTCCAGCGACTGCGTGGCGGCACTGGCTTCTTCCACCAGCGCGGCGTTTTGCTGCGCCTATAGCATTGAATCTTACAATAATCCTGGCTATAGTATTTTTTACTACACCTGGGACGATATCAAATGGAAATTGAGTTAAGAATTTTCGTCGAGTGGAGCTATAACAAGAAGCGGAAGAAATCAAAAATCAGTGATGATGATTTACGTTCAGTTGCAGCCGAGCTTATCGAAGAAATTAAAAATGGATCGACTAAAGCCGCATTGGGCGGTGGAATTTTCAAAAAGCGTTTAGGTGATGAGGATAGCGCAAGGACAATTGTTGCTTATCATCATGGAGATAAACTCTACTTTATCGACGGTTGGGAAAAAAAAGAGATCCCTAAAAATAAGCGTGAGATAGATGACTCTGATTTGAAAGTGTTCAGGCAAATATCTAAAGCGGCTAAAGCTTACAGCGCTGAACAAGTCGAAAAGCTAGAGAAAAATCGGATTTACGTAGAGTTACCCTCTATTAATCAGGAGAGTAAAAAATGAGGATTAATAGGCGCGTACTAAAAATGCACGCAATGATGAAACGTCAGTTTAAGGCGGGTCTGATCTCAGCAGATATGATGCAAGAGGCTGACGCCATCTTTGCAGAAGCCAAGTTAGAGGCGATGAAAGATTCAATCACTGGCGAGCGCATCAAGGCAATGCGTGCACGCGAGAAATTGAGTCAAAGCCAGTTTGCGGAACGCATCGAAGTTTCAACGACTTGCCTTCAGAAATGGGAGCGTGGTGCAACAAAACCTAAAGGGATTGTTGCACTTGCTTTGAGGCACATTGAAGCCAAAGGACTTGATGATTTTTTAGCAGTTTAGACTGCATGAACAAACCCGCTCCGGCGCTGACGAGTCACCAGTAGCGGGCGGGTGTTAAATCACAGGCATTGAGATTATTAAATAGTATTAGTCGCCACGCGGAACTGCGCCATTGATTCCTGCAACTGCTGTGACTGCGCTTCCAGCGACTGCGTGGCGGCACTGGCTTCTTCCACCAGCGCGGCGTTTTGCTGCGCGGCTTCATCCATCTGCGTCACCGCCTGATTCACCTGCTCAATCCCACGGCTCTGCTCTTCCGAGGCAATAGAGATCTCTTTCATCAATGAGGTCACACGCATCACTTCGCTGGAGATTTCATCCATGGTTTCACCGGCGCGTGTCGCCATGTCGCTTCCCTCTTTAACGCGCGTTTGTGATTCGCTGATCAACTCACGAATCTCTTTAGCGGCGGTCGCACTACGGCCAGCCAGCGTACGCACTTCGTTGGCGACTACGGCGAAGCCACGGCCCTGCTCGCCAGCACGCGCGGCTTCCACCGAGGCGTTCAGCGCGAGGATATTGGTCTGGAAGGCGATACCATCAATCACGCTGAGGATGTCGCCGATGCGGTTAGAGCTTTGGGTGATCTCCTGCATCTTCTCCATCACGTAACCCACTACCTCTGCGCCACGATCGGCGCTGGTCGACACATTGCTGGCCAGTTGATTGGCCTGCTGAGCGTTACTGGCGTTAAGACGGACGGTGGCGGTCAGCTGCTCCATGCTGGCGGCCGTTTGCTCCAGCGAGGCGGCAGACTCTTCGGTGCGCTGCGACAGATGCACAGTGCCCGCCGCCAGTTCACGGCTGCCCACATCAATCTGCATGCTGGCTTCACGCACCTGGCTCACCGAATCACGCAGCGCCAACTGCATATCGGAAAGGGCCTGATTCAGGCGACCAATTTCATTTTTTCCTGCGGCAGGTAAAGGCTGCGAGAGATCGCCCGCCGCAATCTGTTCCAGATGTAGGATTGCGTTGTCCAGAGGACGCAGCAGCGAGCGACGCAACAACTGCCAGGCCAGTACGATCAGCAGCAGTGTCAGTACCATCACCACGCCAATCATCACTTTCATCCGGACTTCGTTGTCAGCCGCCTGCTTGAGGCGTGCCGCAGAGACTTCATCGGCGTAAATACTAAAATCATTCACCGCCTTCGAATAGTTTGCTGCCAGCTGTGATTGTTTGCCTTCCAGCACCTGATAGTACTCATCGGTATACTGTTTTTTTAAGGCATCCATCATGGGCGTGATGCCTTCTTTATCGTAGACGTTGTAGGTCGCCACAATCGCATCGGCCAGAGTTTTACCATGCGCTGTTACGGTGCCTGCATCGACAAATGCTTTGAGGAACTGGTGAGAACTGTCCACTGCGGCTTGCGCCTGCTGCGTGACTTTGGCGCCGTCATCCAACAGACCAATTTCGATCTTACGAACGGCCAGCGCCGCATTGGCGCGGGCGCGCATTAAATCTGAACGGCTTTGGTAGAGCTTATTGAGTTCAATCCCCTGAATGCGGTTCAGCGCATCCAGAGATTGATTTCCAGCATTAATGGCATAGATGCCCATGGCGCTGACGGCTAACAGCATCACCGTCATGATGGCCAACAACGCAAGTAAAGCGGTACGTATTGATAGTTGTCTGATCATGATCATTCCCGTGTGTATGAAAAGGCAGAACTCCACTGGCCCTAAAACGGAGAGATTATCGGCAGCTGGTCGCAGAAACTTTATCCAATGTTGATGGTCAATCTGCCGACGTTCGCTTACCCTTCAGCTTTTCTGAAGTCCGCTGCGCAAAAATGAAGGAATGAAATGATGAAAAAGTGGCTCCCGATTGCCTGTCTGTTCGCCAGTAGTATGGCTATGGCGCAGACGCATCCGCTCGACCAGCAGCTGCAGCAGTGTCTGGACAAGGAATCCAGCACCGCGGGCATGTCTCAGTGTTACGGCAGCGCCAATAAGGCCTGGGATAAAGAGATGAATACGCAGTACAACCAGATAATGAAAAAATTAACTGGCGAACCTAAAGACAAATTACGTGCTGCCCAACGCGCGTGGCTGGCCTATCGCGATAGCTGGATCGAGGCCAGCCGCAGCTATTTTGTGAGTCGCCAGGGCAGCATGGCAGCCCTTTCCATCGGGGCTCAGGGCGTTAATCTGGTGCGGAATCAGGCTTTAATGTTGCAATCAATGAACAAAGGCAGTTGCGCCAATCCCGATGATTGTTGATAAATGGTGGCGTTAAAAAAACGTCAGCGCAGGCACTGACCTGCGCATCCATCCATCTTCAGGGAGAAAACATGGCTGCTTATGCCTCTACCATCATTCTGGTCTGCCTCGCCGTCCTGAGCTATTTCGTTCATAACAGTGCCGTTACCATTTCCATTCTGATCCTGCTCGCCATCAAGCTGACACCGCTGTCTCAGTTCTTCCCGTATGTGGAAAAACAGGGCATTCAGATCGGCATTATTATTCTAACTGTCGCAGTGATGGCGCCACTGGCAAGTGGGACGTTGCCCGCTTCATCCTTGCTGAAGTCATTTGCTAACTGGCAATCGATCGTGGCGATCATTGTCGGGGTGTTTGTTGCCTGGCTGGGCGGGCGCGGCGTCAGTTTTATGAGCGTGCAGCCATCAGTGATTGGTGGATTGTTAATCGGCACCGTGATTGGCGTGGCGTTTTTCCGTGGTGTGCCGGTCGGACCACTGATTGCTGCAGGGATTGTCTCGCTGTTTGTCACCGCGAAGTAGGCCGTTGGAGCATTCCGAAACGCCAAAAAGGGGGCATACTTTCAGAGTCAGTTGGCTATAATAGCCGTCACTCAACATACGACCAATGAAGGAAAGCCAGATGAGTTTGAACCAGGTGCCTGCAGGTAAAGAACTGCCAGAAGATATCTATGTCGTTATCGAGATCCCAGCGAATGCCGATCCGATCAAATATGAAGTGGACAAAGAGTCTGGCGCCCTGTTTGTAGACCGTTTCATGTCTACCGCCATGTTCTATCCGTGCAACTACGGTTACATCAACCACACCCTGTCTCTGGATGGTGATCCGGTTGACGTGCTGGTACCAACCCCGTATCCGCTGGTGCCGGGCTCAGTGATTCGCTGCCGTCCAGTTGGCGTGCTGAAAATGACCGACGAGTCTGGCGAAGATGCCAAACTGGTTGCGGTTCCGCACACCAAACTGAGCAAAGAATACGATCACATCAAAGATGTGAACGACCTGCCAGAACTGCTGAAAGCGCAGATCACCCACTTCTTCGAGCACTACAAAGATCTGGAAAAAGGCAAATGGGTAAAAGTTGACGGCTGGGACAACGCTGAAGCGGCCAAAACTGAAATCATCTCTTCTTACGAGCGCGCACAGAAGAAATAATCTTCTCTGCCTCGCAAGCATAAAAAAACACCGTCCAATGGACGGTGTTTTTATTTATGCCTCGGGTGCGTCGTCGCGCTTTAGCCAGTCACCGCTCGCAATGCGGGTGCGACCCGCAATCGAACGCTGATAGACATACAGCCAGGCACTGCCGTAAGGCGTCTGGATGAGTTGGCGTTTGTACTCGCCATTCTTGGTGCGCAAGGCATCGAGTTCGCCAAGCGTGCTGGCATCGATGCGATACACTTCGCAGAAGACGGTTCCCTCATCTTCAACGACGCCCGGGTAGTGACCCAGATTGTAGAGCGCAAACCCTTCAATCTGATGGTCGCCGAGCCATTGCGCATTCGTC
The DNA here is from genome assembly GCF_037153115.1 of Pantoea sp. USMM079. NCBI lineage: Bacteria > Pseudomonadati > Pseudomonadota > Gammaproteobacteria > Enterobacterales > Erwiniaceae > Pantoea > Pantoea sp. USMM079. The sequence continues at coordinate 70,552 of NZ_JBBCKX010000006.1, read as the reverse complement.
ATCCAGTGACTGTTTCCCTGTTTGCGCCGTAAACTGCCGTAGACAATTATTCGCATTGCTAAAACTCAAACTGATAGAGCAAATCCAGTGCCTGATCGAGACCGGACACGGCTTCCAAATAGAGTTTGGGCATCAGGCGGTAACGCAAGGTTAACGTCGCCAGTGAATCAAATATGCCAACACCGTATTTTACTTGTAGACCCGGCAGTACATAACCGCTCACCTGCACCTGCTGGCTGTCGCCCACACCGGTGGTATCAAGCGCGAGGTTACTGACGCCGAATGTCTCGCCGATTTTACCCATAACCTGACCACTTTGTGCAACCCCTAACCCCACAAGTGCTGAAGTTAATGCATTACTGTCGCCATCACTGCTGAGTCCCTGACCGCGTAATAAGTAAGAAAGCGCTTCCTGCTGCGACATGGCGGGGTCAGAGAACACCTCGACTTTCGGCTCATCGGCCAGGCCGGTGACGCGAATACCGGCGGTGACATCATCTTCGGTGGCTTCCGGGTTACGTATCGCTTCAAGGTTAACGTACGGCTGATCCGGTGGCCCGGCAAACTGCAACTCGCCTTTACGCACAATCAGATCCTGCCCGTAAGCGTGGAAGCGGCCATCAGGAATATTGATCTGTCCGTTTAAGCCCAGACCGGTTTTATCCTGCACCAGTTTAAGATCGCCATTCAGCTTGGCTTTCAGACCAAAGGCTGACAGCCGCACATCGTTACCGACATGGATCACCAGGTTGCTGTTGATCGGAATGGCGGCGGTCTTCGGTTGAATCGGCTTGAGATCTTTATCCAGCATCACCTCATCCGAGGAAACGCCAGTGGCGCTTTCTGGCACTTCCTGCACCGTAATACGCGCCCACGGAATATCGACCTTACCATCCAGATTAAACGCGGCTGGCGTGGCTTCAAACACCAGGTCTGGCGAGACATCCATACGCACCATCGGTGGCACGGTGACACGAATCCTGTTGCCCTGCGCGGTGATGCGCGCACGCCAGTTATCCAGTTGACTCCAGTCGGCATTGCCGCCCAGATTGAGGTTGCCCTGCGTCGTCTGTAACAGGCCGTTAAGCGTCGAACTCATGCCATTGAACACCATGTTCAGATTGGCGGAGGTGAGTGTGACCGGCATAAAGCTGGCCTGCACGTTGACATCGCTCAACCCCAACTGGCCAAACACCTGCGGCTGTTGCAGTGTGCCGCCCAGACGCAAGTTGCTGTTGAGGTTGCCTTTAATCTTTTCACCCTGCATCAACGCCGGATTGAACATCGCCAGCGACAGATTGCTGATACCAATATTACCTGACAGCTGGCGACGGGTTTGCGGATCGGCAATCTGCACATTACCGCTCAGCTGGCCGTTGTTGACGATGTGAATCAGCCAATCGAGTTGGGCACGACCGTTGCGCATCGCGGCATTCAGGTTAAGCGTGTCAAAGGCGATCGGCAGCGTGTTGCCCTGCACGTCTTGTTCGACTTTCACGCCGTTACCTTTCAGCGAGACCGTACCGGTTGGCAGCGCGCCGTCGGCGGTCCAGTTCACACGCGCATCCCCACTGAATACGCCATTAAGCTTGGTGGCATCCGTGAGGAAAGGTTTGATCATCGCCAGATCAAAACGGTTCAGCACCACATGAGCATGACCGCTGGCCCCGGCTTCAATCGGCTCCGGTACACACAGCTGCGCGTTCGGGTTCTGCCAGCAGTGTGGCCCGATAGTGGCGGTCTGCTTGCTGTTGAGGTAATCAATCGCCATCGCACGCGTCAGACGCCATTCGCCGACCGGGGTATCAAAGTGCGTGTTGTTGAGATTGCCCTGCCAGCGTTCGGTTTTGCGATCAAAGCTGCCGTTGAGCGCCAACTGGCCAGAGACCGGTTCGCCCTCGACGTTCAGCTTGAGCTGATGCTGCTTCTCGTTGCCGTCCGCATTCAGCGTCAGCAGGTTAATCTTCAGCGCGTCCTGTTGCAGTTGCTCAACGCGCAGTTGCAGCTTACCGGCGATCTGATCGCTGGATTTCACATCACCTTCCAGCGCCACACGACGAATCTGCAGTTGCTGCCAGCGCAAGCCGGTTGCAGTGAGATCGGCCAGCAGCTGCGGTGCCTGCAAGGTGCCGCGTGCTTTTACCGTGCCTTTCGCCACGCCGCCGAGTCCCGGCAGTGCGTTATCCAGGTGCGGTGCATCGATATTGGCATCCAGGTTGAGCGTGTCGCCCAGTTCACCTTTCACGTCCAGATGGTTGCGGCCCAGCGCGATATTAATGCCCGGGATTTTCCACTGGTTATAGCTGTTGCCGGTGAGTGAGCCATTGGCGCTGACGGCGTTCTGCTTCACGTTCCCTTTCAGCTCCAGCTGCGGCACGCTGAGCTGCCAGCTTCCGCCGTACAGGCTGCCACGCGTGGCGATTTTGCCGTCGAGTTTGGCAGGCCAATCCGGGTACTGTTTGGCGGTGTTGATACCGGAGAGCGTCAGTTCGCTGCGCCAGCTGATGGCTTTGCTCCAGTCCACCAGCGCGGTTAAATCAACGTTACCCTGCAGTGCCGCCACGCGCAGCTTGTCCAGACTGAACTGCTGCACGTTGCCTTTGCCATCAAGCGCAATGGTCGCCGGCGGCACGGCTTCGCCTTTCACAGCGGTGCGCAGTGACATCACATAATCAGTGGCTTTGCCTTTGAACTGATAATCGAGGTTATCCGCCTGATACTGCACCGGGCCGGCAAGCGGCCAGCGCAACTCCGGGCTGGTGAGTTTCAGTGACAGTGGCAGACCCGCCACCGCCGGTTGCGCAGCGGCATCCAGCTGTGCGCGGACCGGGCCAGAGAGATTCAGCCCCAGCTTAAGCTCTTCACGCATCGCACCGCTGAGGTTCATTTTGATCTTCTCGCCCTTGATGGGATCGAGATTTAACGATCCGCTGAGCGCGAAATTCACTGGCCAGTTATCCGCCAATTGCGCATCACCGCTGGCATTCACCTGCCCTTGCGGTGAATCGATGTCAAAGGTTTCTAACTGAAGATGGCGGTCAGCGGTTTTAGCTTTCAGCAACAGACGGGTAATCGACACATCGGTATCGCCGGTCAGGCGCAGCTGTTCGCCGAGCAGCTCCTGAACGGTAATATCCAGCGGCAGCTGGAAGTCAGGCAGTTCGGGTAACAGCGGTTTGGCAAACATCTCTTGCAGCGTTTCACCCAAGGGTTTCTCATCCGGCTGCGGCTGTTGCACTTTCGGCTGCACCACTTGCTCATCAACCACTTTCGCCGCCTTCGGCAGCGCTATCAGCAGGCTTTGAATATGCGTTGGGGTTAACGTCAGCGCGCGCCCCTGCCAGTTGAGGCCGGTGGTGAAGTCCAGCAGCGAGATGGATGTGTCATCCACTTTGACGTTGATGTTGTGCAGCCCGACCTTGCTGAGCGTTATCGGATACGGCGTGGTCAGGTTGGTGCTACCGCTCTCTTCCTGCGGCGGTGGTGCAGCGGCCGGGGCCATTTTCTTGCTGTCGACCACCACGCTGACATCCTGCAAGCCGATGTCATTCACGCACACCGACGAGTGCAGCAGGCAGTTCAGGTTGAGCGCCAAATGGAAGCGTCCAGCATCCACGCTGACGCCCGGCATCTCATACTTCACCCCACTCAGCGTCAGATCACGCCAGCCACCTTCGACTTTGTTTATCGATAAACCGGGCACCCAGCGATCGGCACCTTTCAGCACCAGATGCAATCCGGGTGTGGTGCCAATCAGAAACGCCACGCTGCCAAACAGCACCACCAGAAAAATACCGAATCCAATCAGGACCTTTTTCCACAGCTTCATAGTTCAGGCCCCAGTCCTACATAGAATTGCAAACCATGTTCCTTGTCATCGCCAATCGGCCGCGCGATATCAAACTTAATCGGCCCCACCGGAGAAGCCCAGCGCACCCCGACACCGGCACCGGTTTTAAAATCACTCTGTTTGATGTCGTTCACTGCTTCACCGGAATCGATAAACACCGCGCCCCACCACTTACCGGTTACGTTGTATTGATACTCCAGCGAGCCGGTGGCCATTTTGGAGGCACCGGTCAGCTTGCCGTCACTGTCGCGCGGCGAGACATCTTTGTATTTATAGCCGCGAATACTACGGTCGCCCCCGGCGAAGAAGCGCAGATCCGGCGGAACTTTGTCGAAGTCGTTGGTCTCGATCCAGCCCAGGTTACCGCGTACCACAAAGCGATTTTTGTCGCCCAGCATACGGATCCAGACGTTTTGCGCCTGCAGGATCAGGAAGTCGACATCCGATCCCCAGGTGGTATCAGAGACATCCACCGAGTAGCGCTGCGAGTCACCCCAGGTCGGCATTAAACCGCCACGTGAACGGGTGCGGCTCAGGCTCACGCCCGGATAGAGCAGCATAGTGGTGTTGGTGACGCTACCCTGGGTAAAGTGATCCAGACTCCATTTCAGGTTTACCGCACGCTGCCAGCCGGAACTGCTGTCCCAGTTACGCGACACGCCCAACGTGGTGGTGTCGGCTTTGGTGTCGTTGAGATCGGTACGCTTCAAACCACCCGAGAAGGTGTAATACTGCTCCAGCGGGCTCTTCAGCAGCGGCACTTTATAGCTGAGATCGAGCTGTTGTTCAGGTGCGGAAATATAGGAGCTGGCGGTGAGGCTATGACCGCTGCTGTTGATCCACGGCTTTTTCCACGTGCCTTTCAGGCGCGGGCCGACATCGGTGGAATAGCCGACACCGGCTTCGATGGTGTTTTCAACGCGTGGCGAAACGGCGGCATTCAGCGGCAGCACTTTGGTCTGACGACCTTTGTCGAATTCCGGGGCAACGACCACCGAGTTAAACCAGCCCGTGGCTGACAAGCGGCGGTTTAATTCCGCCAGATCGCGCGAGCTGTAAGGGTCGCCCTTTTTGAACGGCACCAGATTCCGCAGGTAGGCTTCGTTGATTTGCGAGCCCTGGAAGCTGACATCGCCAAAACGGTAGCGCGGGCCACTGTCGTAATCGATATCCCAGAATGCTTCGCGTCTTTCGACCGAAACGCCAAGCTGGCTTTGCTTAAAGTCACCGTCGAAGTAACCATTACGCAGTGCCAGGCTGGAGAAGCCATTTTTAAATTTGTCGTATTCGCCGTGATTGAGTTGGGTGCCGACTTTCGGCGTGCCCTGCTTCACCCAGGCTTTATAATCATCATCGTTCTTCGCGGCACCTTCGACCACGATGTGGCTGCCACCGATTTTCACCGGTTCGCCCGGCTTAACGTGGGCGATCAGCACCGGTCGACCGCCCTGCGGCGGAGCGGGACGTGATTCGAAATCGATTTCGGGTTCGTAATAACCGAGTGCCCGCAAGCCTTCTTTAATCGCCTGCGAGACACGCGCCTGGAAGCGCCCATCACTCGACACTTCGTCACTTCCAATGGTGGACAGGCGCGCCCTGACGTTCTTCTGTAAATCCCCGGTTAGCCCTTCCAGCTGCAAGCGCACTTTCGCTGCCTCAACGGCAGGTGCAGCAAGCAACAGGCTGGCCAAACAATAAATATGCAATCGCGGCACGCGTACTCCTGTTAATAATGCCTGCCCCTTATTCCGCAGGGGCGTTATTTCTCATCGGAGGCTATCACCACCACTCGCTTACCCATCAGCATAGCCGCTCTTTTCGGCGGATGGCTGAGGAAAAATGGTCACTAAGCCAAATCATTTCCTATTGTCGGTAAATGGGGGTGGCGATACAACACCGAAGCCGCACTTCTGCGACTGAGGGGAGCGCACTCGGATTATTCTGACCTCCTTGTGCGCGCCTCTGGCGGCGGCATAAGCGCTGCTGCTATAATCAGCACCCAGCAGGCATGACCTGCTTTCCTTTCTGCCCCGACGTTAACGTTCCTTGTCGAAATGGCGCAGACATTTTTGGCACGGATAGCCCTGTATGACAGGCGAATACTGGATGTTCTCCTGCGCTGCCCAGGCCAAAAATGACAAGTGATTAACCCAACGGATCTTTTATGCTCGATAGCTTACTTGTCATTCTTTTACTGATTGTGATCAGTTCATTCTTTTCTCTTTCTGAGATCTCGCTGGCGGCTGCCCGTAAGATCAAACTTAAACTGCTGGCCGATGAAGGCAACATTAATGCGCAGCGCGTGCTGAAAATGCAGGAACAGCCTGGCATGTTCTTCACCGTGGTGCAGATTGGCCTCAATGCCGTGGCCATCCTCGGTGGTATTGTCGGCGATGCCGCGTTTTCCCCCGCCTTCAGCAGTTTATTTAGCCGCTTTATGGCCCCTGAACTGGCCGATCAGCTCAGCTTTATCTGTTCCTTTACCGTGGTCACCAGCCTGTTTATTTTGTTTGCCGATTTAACGCCGAAGCGTGTGGGGATGATCGCGCCGGAAGCGGTGGCGCTGCGCATCATCAACCCGATGCGCTTCTGCTTGCTGGTGATGCGTCCGCTGGTGTGGCTGTTTAACGGGCTGGCCAACGTGTTTTTCCGCATCTTCAAGCTGCCGATGGTGCGTAAAGACGACATCACCTCCGACGATATTTACGCGGTGGTGGAAGCCGGTGCACTGGCTGGGGTGCTGCGTAAACAGGAACACGAACTGATCGAAAATGTGTTTGAACTGGAATCGCGTACCGTGCCGTCTTCGATGACGTCACGCGAGAACGTAGTGTGGTTTGATCTGCACGAAGATGAAAACAGCCTCAAAACCAAAATCGCCCAGCATCCGCACTCTAAATTCCTGGTATGTGATGGCGACATCGATCATATCGTCGGTTATGTCGATTCCAAAGAGCTGCTGCTGCGCGTGCTGGGCAATCAGAGCCTGACCCTGAGCAGCGGCGTGCAGATTCGCTCTGCGCTGATTGTGCCGGACACGTTAACGCTCTCTGAAGCGCTGGAAAGCTTTAAAACTGCTGGCGAAGACTTCGCGGTAATCATGAATGAATACGCGCTGGTGGTGGGGATCATTACCCTCAACGACGTGATGACCACGCTGATGGGTGATTTGGTCGGCCAGGGTCAGGAAGAGCAGATAGTGGCGCGTGATGAGAACTCATGGCTGGTTGAAGGCGGCACACCGATTGATGACGTGATGCGCGTGCTGGATATCGATGATTTCCCACAGTCCGGCAACTATGAAACCATTGGCGGTTTCATGATGTACATGCTGCGCAAAATCCCGAAACGCACTGATTTCGTCAAGTTCTCAGGTTACAAGTTTGAAGTGGTAGATATCGACAGTTATCGCATCGATCAGCTGCTGGTGACGCGTATTGACGATCGTCCGCCGGTGCTGAGTGTGACGAAGAGCGCCACTGATGAGCTGGAGTCGCCATAGTACCGGGCGGCAGAAAAAAACAAGGCGCGATTTCTCGCGCCGCTACTGAGGGCGCCTGATTGCATGGCGCCCTTTCTTTTTACTGCTTAGTTGTACTCGGCTTGCAAACGCAGGACCTGCCGGTTGATCTCGGACATCACGCTAAGGTGCTGTTTATCTTTGACGCGGGGCAACATCACTTTGCCTTTATCGAACTCAAACGCGCCAACATCCTTGATATACAACCTTCCTTTAAAAAGCGTTTTTACGTATTTCGCAATTTGCAGCGGATTATAGCGCTGGAAGATTTTCATACTGTCTAACTCCTGAACAGATGTACTACGCTTCGTCGTTGCCAAATCCGGTACGAACCCATGAAGCGCAAATGAGGCATAACTATAGAACACCAATCGTTACGTATGTTCCGAAAAGGTGAATTTTTTACTGAATTGACACATTATTACAGAACACTCTGTTATGCCGTTCACAAAACCCAGTATAAACCTTCACTCATTAAGGAATTGTGGCGTGGGTTGCAAAGCTGTTAACTCATCGCGACAGGCGCATCATCCACACCTAATATTGCAAAAACATGAATAACTGGTCGGATCACTAAGGAGTATCACCATGCGTTTGGCACACTCTGTGTTAGCCCTGGCACTGCTGGTTCCCAGCCTTGTCTCAGCCCATGCTTTTAAGATCGGCGATCGTGTTCCGCCAGTGGGCGTGAGCGACAGAGGCGAACTGCTTTATCAACAAGATAAGTTTAGCTACCAACCGTGGAATAGCGCGCAGCTGAGTGGAAAAGTGCGTGTCATCTTACATATTGCCGGGCGTTCTTCGGCCAAAGAACAGAATGCCGCGCTGATTGAGGCGATCAAAGCGGCGAAATTCCCGCATGACCGTTACCAGACTACCACCATTGTGAACACCGACGATGCGATTCCCGGTACGGGGATGTTTGTGCGCAGCAGTATTGAGAGCAACAAGCAGCAATATCCGTGGTCGCAGTTTATCGTCGACAGTAACGGCAACGTGCGTAAGGTCTGGCAGTTGGAGAAAAGGGGTTCGGCAATTGTGGTGCTGGATAAGACCGGGCATGTGCGATATGCCAAAGAAGGGGCACTCACGCAGGATGAAGTGCAGCAGGCGATGACGTTGATTCGTGAGTTGTTGCAGTAAAAACGGAGGTCGCCATCAATGGCGACCCTGTGTTGCCCGGCTTGTTTTCTGTGTTCATTCCGGAATGAATAACGAAAACACAGGCTGCGAATTTCTCTGTTCATCCCGGAATGAGCAACGAAAACACAGGCTGCTTTCGCAAGGTGCGCGTCAGGAACTAAAAAAGCGAGACGCGGAAACCCGGATTCAGGAAGGATTCGCGCGGCGTGTAGTCGAGAGTTTTGCCTTGCCAGTCATGCACGTGGGCTCCCGCCGCAATCGCCACCGCGTGACCTGCTCCGGTATCCCAAATGTTGGTTGGCCCGAAACGTGGATAGAGCTGCGCTTTACCTTCCGCCACCAGACAGAATTTCAGTGAAGAGCCAATTGCCGTGGTTTGATGTTCGCCTAACTGCGTCAGATACTCTTTCAGCTCTTCATCTTTATCCGCATGCGAACGGCTGACAACCACCAGCAGTGGACGCGCCTCGCGCACCTGAATCTGCGTTTTATGGCCGCCCTCTTCTTTCCAGGCTTTGCCTTCAGCGGCCGAATACATCACACCCAACGCGGGCGCATAGACCACACCTAACACCGGTTTGCCGTTTTCAATCAGGGCAATATTGACGGTGAATTCACCGTTGCGCTTGATGAACTCTTTGGTGCCATCCAGCGGATCCACCAGCCAATATTTTTTCCAGTTCTGGCGCACAGCCCAGCTCGGCGGATCTTCCTCTGATAATACCGGCACTTCTGGGGAGAGCACGGCCAACCCTTCCACGATGACTTTGTGCGCCGCGAGATCGGCAGCCGTGACCGGGGAGTCATCTGACTTGCGCGTCACATCCATCGGCTGCTCACCCGCATAGACATGCATAATGGCATCACCTGCTTCACGCGCCAGTTGGCTAATTTTATCTAACATTCTTCACCTCTTTTCCGCTGATTCTGCCTGTCAGACATCAACAGCTCACCTCTACACATTTTAGCAGTTGTGTTCCGATGCTCTGCGGCTGAGCTGTCTGAAACGGCAATCTATATGATTATCAATACCATAGTTCATAGATGACGGCTATGGCGCGATGCTGATTCCCTTTTCACCACGCGACTGTGGCAATCAAGGCTTAAAAGTCCGAGCTTCATCACAAATTGAAATGATAATTCGTCATTGTTTTACATTATTTTGAGAGGCCCATTAGATCAGACAAGGAGCAAATTATGTTCAAAGCGAGCATGTCGTTACTGGCGCTGTGTGTGACGGCGGCCACGGTGCAAGCCGCTACAGTGGATCTGCGCATTCTGGAAACCACCGATCTGCACAGTAATATGATGGATTTCGATTACTACAAAGACACACCAACTGAGAAATTTGGCCTGGTGCGCACCGCCACGCTGATTCAACAGGCACGCGCAGAAGCAAAAAACAGTGTGCTGGTCGATAACGGCGACATCATTCAGGGCAGTCCGTTAGGCGATTACATGGCCGCTAAGGGGCTGAAAAAAGGCGATGTGCACCCAGTATATAAAGCGATGAATACGCTGGATTACGCCGTGGGCAACTTAGGCAATCACGAATTCAATTACGGCTTACCCTATCTGCAAAAAGCGATTGCCGGGGCACGCTTTCCCTATGTGAATGCCAACATTATCGATGAAAAGAGCGGAAACCCGCTGTTTAACCCCTATCTCATCAAAGAAACCACCGTTACCGACCGCAGCGGTAACCCGCATCGCTTAAAAATTGGCTACATCGGCTTCGTTCCACCGCAGATTATGGTGTGGGATCGCAACAATCTGCAGGGCAAAGTGCGCGTTGATGACATCACGGAAACAGCGAAGCGCTATGTGCCGGAAATGCGCGCAAAAGGTGCTGAAATAATCATCGCCATCCCGCACTCAGGTTTAAGCAGTGAGCCTTATCACGCCATGGCAGAGAATTCCGTCTACTACCTCAGCCAGGTGCCAGGGATTAACGCCATTATGTTTGGTCACGCGCATGCGGTGTTCCCCAGCAAAGAGTTCGCAGCCATTAAAGGCGCTGACATTGCTCAAGGCACGCTGAACGGTGTTCCGGCAGTGATGCCCGGCATGTGGGGCGATCATCTCGGCGTGGTCGATTTGGTGCTGAATAACGAAGGCGGGAAATGGCAGGTCACCCAGGGTAAAGCTGAAGCACGGCCTATCTATGATCCCGTCGCCAAAAAGTCACTGGCGGCAGAAGACACTAATCTGGTGAAAGTGCTGGAGCAGGATCATCGCGCCACGCGTGAGTTCGTTGCTAAGCCGATCGGTAAATCCGCCGATGTGATGTACAGCTATCTGTCGTTGGTGCAGGACGATCCCACTGTGCAGATCGTCAATAATGCGCAGCGCGCCTATGTTGAGCACTTTATTCAGGGCGATCCCGATCTTGGTCGCCTGCCAGTGCTTTCCGCTGCCGCACCGTTTAAAGCCGGTGGCCGTAAAAACGATCCCGCCAGCTACACCGAAGTAGAGAAAGGTGAACTGACCTTCCGCAATGCCGCCGACCTGTATCTTTATCCGAATACCCTGGTGGTGATGAAAGTCACAGGTGCACAGGTGAGAGAGTGGCTGGAATGCTCAGCCGCGCAGTTTAATCAGATCGATCCGCACAGCAGTAAACCGCAAGCGCTGATTAACTGGGATTTCCGCACCTACAACTTCGACGTGATTGATGGCGTCGATTACCAAATCGATGTCACGCAGCCTGCACGCTATGACGGCGAATGTACGTTGATTAATAAAGACGCTTCACGCATTAAGGATCTGACATGGCAGGGTAAGCCCATCGACCCTAATGCGGTATTCCTCGTCGCCACTAACAACTATCGTGCTTACGGCGGGAAGTTTGCCGGCACCGGCGATAAATACGTGGCGTTTGCTTCACCAGATGAGAACCGTTCAGTGGTCGCGGCTTATATCAGCAGCGAAACCAAAGTACACGGCGACGTGAAACCGCAGGCCGATCATAACTGGCGTCTAGCGCCGATTCACAGTGATACGCCGCTGGATATTCGCTTTGAAACGGCACCGGGCGAGAAAGCCACGCAGTTTATTGAGAAGTACGCTGATTATCCGATGAAAGCCGTGGGCAGTGACGAGATCGGCTTTGCGATTTGGCGGGTGGATTTGCAGAAGCAGTAACAGGCTATAGCCGGGCTGCCAAATGAAGGGAGGGCACCCGGCTTTGATGCATCACCGCGAGCACAATAATTCCCTGTTGGATTGCCTGGTAATAAATCATATGACTCACAAAGGGAAAACTGAGTACACCTTCGGCGAGATCGGACGCTCTGCTGATCCCCATCGTCGGTAGTTCAGACAGCGTGTGCAATGTGCGCTGCAAACGTCTCAAGTATTGATGAGACTGCGCTTCGCCCCAGTGCTGCAAGGTGAACTGACGAATATCGACAAGATCCTGCCGCGCTTCATCCGTGAGCTGAAATTTGGCCATTTAATCCAGTAGTTGATTGAAAAATGTTTCACCGTCGGTCAGTCGTCCGTTGGCAACGTCTTCCCTGGCTCGGGCAATTTTTTCCTGCAAAAACTGCTGCTTCATGAGTTCAATTGCCTGAAACTCTTCAGCAGATATGACAACAGCGACAGGTTTTCCGTTCCGACTGATTTGTACCGGTTCACGCTGAGCTTTGAGAAGCATATCCCCAAATTGGGTTTTAGCTTCGTTGGCAGAGAGTAAATACATTTCGCACCTTCCGCTTAAATCGTTCGATTCGCTCATTGTATTAGCCAATTGGGTAAAGATCAGTCAGATTTACAAACAAAAAACCGGCATTTACGCCGGTTTTAATGAATTGCTGAATGCTTACAGAATTTCCAGCAGCTCGACTTCGAACACCAGGGTGCTGAATGGCGGGATGGATGCGCCAGCACCGCGCTCGCCGTAAGCGAGGTTTTGTGGAATCACTAATTCCCACTTAGAACCCACTGGCATCAGGGTCAGGGCTTCAATCCAGCCCGCGATCACGCCGCTTACCGGGAATTCAGCCGGTTCGCCACGTGCCACTGAGCTATCAAACACTGTACCGTCGATCAGCTTGCCAGTGTAGTGCACACGAACACGATCCTGACGCGATGGGATTGGGCCATCGCCTTGAGCGATTACGCTGAACTGCAGACCAGATTCAGTGCTGCTCACGCCTTCACGCTGCGCATTCTGCTCCAGGAATTTATGGCCTTCAGCCGCCATGGCTTCCACACGCTCACGGCGAACGCCTTCTGCACGTTCGTGCACTTCACGCAGCGCGCGATGTACCACATCAACAGGCACAGCCGGTGAGTTCCCTTCCAGCGCATCGCGCAGACCTGCGAGCAGTGCTTCCGGCTGCAGACCCTGCAGTCCAGATTCCTGCAGCTGCTGGCCGACCTGTAAACCGATACCGTAACTTGCTTGTGATTCGACGCTGTCGAATGAAGGGGTGGTCATCTTGATTCCTTAATCCCGGAGAAAATAGAAACGGCAGCATAACAGCGCAGGCGGCTCGCGTAAAATCTGCAGCGCCGCAGATGACATTTCTCAGCGAAAGAGAAACAATACACAGGTCAAATTTTTCAATGCTGGCAGGCACTTCGTGCCCGCATTGCCCATACTATAGCTGTGGCAACGTTTTCGTCGTACAGCGCTAAGAAAGAGAGAATACATGGGCCAGATTGCCCCACGACGCCGCAGGACGCGCGCACCGCGTGCTTTTACTTTATCGAGGTTGCAACGTTGGCTGCCGCAATTTCCGCGCAAGGCCGCCAGCGAGGAGGATTCACGAATGGCTTCTGATACCCCTTCCCGCGTTCCCGCCGTGCTGCTGCGCGTCTGGCATCTGCTGGATGATGTGCGCTGGATGAACCCACTGCCGGCCTTCCATCGTCGTGGCATTGTGATTGCCTTGCTGGTTCTGCTATTAGCGTTTCTCTGGCCAAGCAGTACGCCGCAATATCCGATTGAGCGCCCGGCAGATAACAGCAGCAAAGAGGTGCCGTTGCAGGCGGAGATTTACGACAACAAGCAGCCGCAGAACACCCAACCGAAAACCGATTCTCAGGGTGAGTGGCACAACTACACGGTGGCATCAGGTCAGACGCTGGCACAGTTGTTCCGCGACAATAATCTGCCGGTGAATGATGTGTTCGCGATGGCACGCGTCGAGGGTGAAGATCAGCCGCTTAGCGCATTGAAGAATGGCCAGCAGGTGAAGGTTCGTCAGAACGCGCAAGGCGTGGTGACAGGATTAACGGTGGATGGCAGCAACGGCCCGGTGTTATTTACTCGCCAGCCAGACGGCAGCTTTATCCGCGCTCAGTAAATCGCCGATACAAAAACGCCGGCACATGGCCGGCGTTTTCGCGTTACCGAGTAAAAAATTACTCAGCCACTACATTCACAACCAGTTTAGCGAATACTTCGCTATGAACCTGGAAGTCAACTTCGTGCTCACCGGTAGAACGCAGAACGCCGTTTGGCAGACGCACTTCGCTCTTAGCCACTTCAACGCCAGCTGCAGTCACTGCATCAGCGATGTCGCGAGTACCGATTGAACCGAACAGTTTACCTTCGTCGCCTGATTTAGACGCGATGGTAACGGTGCCCAGTGCATTGATTTTCTCTGCACGTGCGTTAGCAGCAGCCAGAACGTCAGCCAGTTTGGCTTCCAGTTCAGCGCGACGCGCTTCGAAGAACTCAACGTTTTTCTTGGTAGCAGGAACAGCTTTGCCCTGTGGAACCAGGAAGTTACGAGCGTAGCCCGCTTTAACGTTAACCTGATCACCCAGGCTGCCCAGGTTTGCTACTTTATCAAGCAGAATAACTTGCATTACCTTATCCTCTTAAAGTCGTTAATGGACAACTACCAATTACTGATGACGATCAGTGTATGGCAGCAGGGACAGGTAGCGAGCGCGCTTGATGCAACGAGCGAGCTGACGCTGGTATTTTGCACGAGTACCGGTGATACGGCTCGGGACAATTTTACCGCTTTCGGTAATGTAGTTTTTCAGTGTAGCGATGTCTTTGTAATCAATCTCTACAACGCCTTCCGCGGTGAAACGGCAGAATTTGCGACGACGGAAATAACGTGCCATTTGGCTAGTCTCCAGAATCTATCAATTCAATCTGCTCGGCATGTAACACCATTCTGCTCTGACCATTGCGTGCCTGATGGCAGCTAATGAAACCTTCGAGAACGAGTTGCGTACCGACCGTTATATGTTGAGTAATCACCTGATGGGTGCTGCCGCTGATAATCACCGGCATCTGACACCAGGCTTGCCGGTGAAAACCGGCTTCCTCCTGCACAGAACGGTGCTCAAGCACGAACTGGCAGTGAGGAATCCCTGACGGACTGACTTTTCGAACTGGCGTCTTGCACACAGTGCCTGACAGGCGCAGTCGATTTGCCGTCATGTCGGATTACTCTTCAGAATCCCCAGCATCTGAGTCATCTGATGATTCGTTAGCGAAGTCTTCGCGACGATCACGACGCTCATCTTTCGCTTTAACCATCGGAGATGCTTCAGTTACCGCGTGCTTAACGCGCATAACCATGCTGCGGATAACGGCGTCGTTGAAGCGGAAGTTAGTTTCCAGCTCGTCAATCACTTCCTGCGGTGCTTCTACGTTCAGCAGAACATAGTGAGCTTTGTGCAGTTTGTTGATTGGGTAAGCCAGCTGACGGCGGCCCCAGTCTTCCAGACGGTGAATCGTGCCCTGTGCACCGGTGATAGCACCAGTGTAACGCTCGATCATACCTGGAACCTGTTCGCTCTGGTCAGGATGGACCATAAATACGATTTCGTAATGACGCATCGATAGCTCCTTACGGATTATTCAGCCTCCTGTCGGGGTCAGCTGCGGCCCATGGAAGCAAGGAACGTTATAGGTTGTGAATCATTTAAATGAAACACACCTCTGAATGCAGCTGAAAAATTGACGCGTAATCATACTGGCGTCCCCCTGGAAACTCAAGCGCACAATTCATCAAATCGCGTGGGTCGTGCCAGTTAAGCGCACCTTTTGTGCTAAGGATTAAGATTCAGCAGGTTAGCGAGGGTTTATTCAAAATTGCTGATGGAGGCGTTCAACAGGGCGATCTGGCATCAATGTGGCGAAGAACTAAACTATTTACAGGCGCAACGGTTTGGCTTATTCGCGGCGTCTGAGAGTGTAATCCCTGGAGTGAGGAGTCGAATATGAAAACCATCATTTTCGCCACTTTACTGGGTCTCTTCCTGTCTCCACCCGCTTTCGCCAGCTCCGCTGACTACGCGCAGCAGATGAGAAGTAACAGCAGCAATGCGGCTTCAGGCTATGTCTATGTCAACCGGCTGGATGCGCCTGGCAGTAACCCAGTCAGTGCGAATACCAGTGCAGCAGATCGTCTGTCTTCACAACTGTAAATCGGATGACGTAACGGGCTGGCTCACTTTGCCAGCCCGAGTTGTTTCTACAGCTGATGTTTGAAAAAACTCACCAGTGCAGTCAGGGCTGAAGGCGTGATTTTGTGGCCGATGTGCTTTTCCGACAGGTAAGTCATTTTTTCATTCAACGCGGCTTCACGCAGCGCTTTCTCCAGCCGGACGGTTTCAGCGAACGGCACCACTTCATCGGCTTCACCGTGCCACAACAGCAGCGGGCGATTGGCCAGCTTATCCAGTTGCTGGCTGGGATCGTAAGGTGCCAGCGGCGCGAGGCGAGCAGCGAAGGCCTCTTTCTGTTCTGGCGTGCGCGCCACCAGCGGTGGGAACAGCGTATGGCTGAGCTGCATAAAGTAACCGGAGCCCATCATACAAGCGACGCTATGAATCTGCGGATAGCGCACCATCGCGCCCAACGCGGTCATGCCGCCCATCGAAGCACCAGCCACTGCAAAGCGCTCATCGGCAATCAAATCTTTCTCACGCAGCGCCGCTTCTAACTGTGGTACTTCGTCGATGTTCTGTTTGAGGATCTCCCAGAAGTGCGTCATACGCGCTTCGGTATCGCCGTTGTAGCGCGCGCCGTGCATGTCGGCATCCGGCATCACGACGCGAAACCCAGCCTGCGCCAGCGCCACCGCGAAGTAGCTGTACACTTCTTTGGATGAGGTAAAGCCGTGATAAAACAGGATGGTGGGTAACCGTGCCTGCCGCTGCCCGGCAGGAGCCGCATGAATACACTCAATACCTGCCAGGTTCTCCGTTGCCAACTCAATCATACCGCCTCCGTTGAGAATGATTATCACCCGTCACAGTGTAAGCGCTGAGCGACAAAACGCGAGCGACTTCACATTTAATCAGAATAATTTCTGTACTAAACCTTTTGCCGCATTTGCCGTTGATCTTGTACCCCTCCAATAGTCTTGAAATAGGTACTTTATGAAGCGTCTCTCTCTCAGCGCCATGGGTCTCGGCATTAAACTGTCTGTATTGACGTCTTTAAGCGTGGCGATTGTGCTGTTTACCCTGACCCTAACCCTGAGTCATAACGCGGCCCGTCAACTGGAGCAGCTGGCGACTGACGATATGCAAAATCAGGTGTTGGGCATCAATGAAATGGCCACCATGTTTAACGCCACGTTGTCTGAAGAAGTGGCGAACTACACCAAACTTTTCCAGAGCTTCCTGCCCAAGCGCTTTAGTCGTGATGAGAACGATCGCATTCAGGTCGGCGAATTCAGCACGCCTACGCTGCGCGCCGGGCTGAAAACCCTCAACCTCGATCAAATCGCGGTGGATGATTTTCTCGATCGCACCGGTGCGGTGTCGACCATCTTTGTGCGTGACGGTGAAGACTATGTCCGTATTGCTACCTCGCTGAAAAAACAGGACGGTAACCGCGCCATCGGCACCAAACTGGATCGCAGCAGCGCGGCATGGCGCAGCGTCAATCAGGGCGAAGTTTATCGCGGACTGGCCACGCTATTTGGCCATCGTTATATCACCCAGTATCAGCCGGTGCAGGATGAGAGCGGCGCGGTGATCGCTATTCTGTTCGTTGGCGTACAGATCGATACGCAATACGCCCTGATGCGCGACAAAGTGCTGGCGCGCCATCTCGGCGACAGTGGCAATTTCTTTGTGTTGAACGGTGCCGCCGGCAGCACGCAGGGACAGTATCTGTTTGATCGTCAATCAGAAGGCAAATTGCCGCGTTGGGATCAGACCGTCCAGCAGCAACTGTTAACCCAGCCAAAAGGGTTAATGAGTATTGAGCTCGATGGCGAGACTAAGTTATTGGCGTGGCAGCAACTGCCGGGCTGGAACTGGATTATTGCCGGAGAAGTGAGTCGTGCCAGCCTGCTGGCCCCGATAACCCAGAGCCGTAACCTGTTTATCGTGATTGGGCTTGCCCTGGTGATCGCTTTCGCCGTGGGCTTTATCTGGTATAGCCGACGCGCCATTACGCGCCCGTTGCAGCAGGTGATTCATCTGGCGGAGCAGTATGCGGCCGGTAATTTGCAGGCGCATCTTGATTCCACCCGCCGTGATGAAATTGGTCAACTGGTAGCGGCGATTAACGGCATCGGCGATGGGCTGGAAAAAGTGGTGAGTCAGGTTCGCTATGCGGCACGCGATATCAGCCGTGGCACTGACACCATCGCTGCCAGTAGCTCCAGCATCAGTGAACAGATCAGCCGCCAGGCGAGTAGCGTGGAAGAGACCTCTGCCAGCATGGAGCAGTTTGGTGCCACCGTGGCACAAACCGCGGCCAACGTGCGTCAGGCGATGGCGCTGGTCGGTGAAGCGGCCAACACCGTTGATCAAGGCGGCAGTACGGTGGCACGCTCGGTCGAAACTATGGCGGAGATCCGAGTGGCTTCACAAAGCATTGCTGATATCACCCATGTGATTGAATCCATTGCTTTCCAGACCAATATTCTGGCGCTGAACGCGGCGGTGGAAGCGGCGCGTGCCGGTGAGCATGGCAAAGGCTTTGCCGTGGTCGCAGCGGAAGTCCGTGCGCTGGCGCAACGCAGTGCCAATGCGGCTAAAGAGATCGATAACTTGATCGCCACCTCCATAGATAAAGTAGCGGCTGGCCATGCGCTGTCCGAGCAAACGCGCGATGCAATGCAGCATATCGTCAGCCATATTGAGCAGGTGAAAACGCTGATGGGCGAGATCAATATCGCCGCACAAGAGCAGGCAGCGGGCATTGGTCAGGTTAATCTGGCGATGAATCATATTGGCCAGGCGACGCACCAAAGCAGCGATATGATCACCCAATCGGAAACCACCGCGCAGACGCTAAGCCAGCAAGGTCATCATTTGACGCAGCTGGTGAGTGTTTTTCATCTTAAAGACTGATGTGAAGAAGGAAGATGGCCTAAACTGGAGCCATCTTCCTTTCCAGGAGCGTGTTATGCGTCGCTTTTTACTGGTGTTGAGCCTATTACTAACCGGATGTGCTGCGTTTAAAACCACGCCGGAAGCCCCACCGCCGCCCACCAGCCACGCGCAGGAAATCAGCCGCGCGCAAAGCTATGGCTTGCGCAAGCTGGGCAATATTACGGTCTCTACCCGTGGTTCACCGGATGATGCCCAGCGCGCACTGGTCGCACGCGCGAATCAGGCGGGCGCGGTTTACTACCAAATCCTGATGCTGGATGAAACCACGCTGCCCGGTTTTTGGTACGGTACTGCGATTCTCTATGGTGCGCCTTCAGCCAGCGCTGGCGCGCAACAGTAAGCGCGTGCAGAGGTCGTCACTCAACGAACGCCGCCCCCGCATATCCAGGTGTTGATCGCACCAGCCATCAGCCAACGGCGGTTCTGCCACTTTTAACAGAATCGCCGCGCTCGCCAGTTGTAACAGTTCCTGCGTCACCTCACGTGCCATACCTTCCCGCACATGGTTGAGCTGCAGCCTTAACTGGCGCCAGCGACGATCAAAGTGGCGATTGCTGCCTTTTACCGCTTCAAATTCATCGTTGAGCATGGTCATGACGTCCGCCTGGCGACCCAGCACGCGCAGCACGTCGAGGCACATCACGTTGCCAGAACCCTCCCAGATGCTATTAACCGGCATCTCACGGTACAGACGCGGCAGTTCACTCTCTTCGCAGTAGCCGATGCCGCCCAACACTTCCATCGATTCTGCCACAAACGGCATGCCCGCTTTGCAGATGCCAAACTTGGCGGCGGGGGTGAACAGTCGTGCGTACAAACGCTCGTGCTCGCTGGCGGGCGTGGACCATGCGCGTGATAATCGCATCAGTAGCGCGGTTTGCCCTTCCAGCTGCAAGGCCTGCTGCGCCAGCACGGTGCGCATTAATGGCTGATCGCTAAGGTTTTTGCCCATCACCTGACGCTGCTGCGCATGATGCAGGGCAATCGATAAGGCGCGGCGCATTAAGCCATGGCTGCCCAATGCGCAATCAAAGCGCGTCATGCCGCCCATTTTCAGGATCAGCCGCACGCCATCGCCCTCTTCGCCCATCAACCAGCCAATCGCATCCTGAAATTCCACTTCGGCGCTGGCATTAGAGCGGTTGCCGAGCTTGTCCTTCAGGCGCTCGATGCGAATCGCGTTGCGCGTGCCATCAGGCAGTAGACGCGGCAGAAAGAAACAGCTCAGCCCTTGCGAAGTCTGCGCCAGAATGAGATGCGCATCGCTTTGCGGCACAGAGAAAAACCATTTGTGACCGGTGATGCGATAAGGCTCGCCTGTGCCGTGCACACCAATCGGCTCCGCGCGCGTGCTGTTGCTGAGCACATCGGTTCCGCCCTGCTTCTCGGTCATACCCATGCCAATCAACAGGCCGCGCTTTTTGTTGCCCGGCTGGTGATGCGCATCGTAGCGATCGCTCAGCAGCGCCTCGCGCCAATCCGCGTAGGCTTCCGGCAGATGGTTTTGCAGTAGCGGAATGGCGGCGTGGGTCATGGTCACCGGACAGAGCGAACCCGCTTCGACCTGAGCATGCAGCATAAATCGCGCTGCACGCGCCACCATCGCATTGGGCTGCACATCGGGCTGCCAGCTGAGATTATGCAAACGGCTGGCACACAACCCCTGCATTAACAGATGCCAGGCCGGGTGAAAGCGCACCTCGTCCAGCCGCTCACCGCGTGCGTCGTAGCACTGCAGTTCCGGCGGTTGGGTATTCGCCAGCCGGCCTAACTCCAGTGATTCGGCGCTGCCCAGTTGCAATCCGACAGAGGCCAGCCATTCGCGGTCCCAGCCAGCACCCTCACGTGCCACGGCCTCGCACAAAGCGATATCGCGGGTGAATAAATTGCTGTTACTGAGAGGATGGGGCTGATTGAAAACGCTGTGGGTCGTCCAGGTCATAATGTGGCATCTCCCTCATAAAACGCATGGTTCAAGTATGAGGGGGATGTGCAGTTATGCCTGGCTCAGAAACACTTTTGCGGTGGGGATCACGCCAAACGCTGACGTACCGCTTCGAACAGGCAGACGCCGGTGGCGACAGAGACGTTCAGTGAAGAGACGCTGCCCGCCATTGGGATGCTGATCAGCTCATCGCAGTGCTCACGGGTCAGACGACGCATACCTTCACCTTCCGCGCCCATCACCAGCGCCATCGGGCCGGTCATTTTGCTCTGGTACACGGTGTGATCGGCTTCACCTGCGGTGCCAACTACCCAGATGTTGTACTCCTGCAGTAAACGCAGAGTACGCGCCAGGTTGGTGACACGGATCAGTGGCACGTTCTCAGCTGCACCACTGGCGACTTTTTTCGCGGTGGCATTCAGCGGGGCGGCACGATCTTTCGGCACGATGACGGCATGCACGCCCGCAGCATCGGCGCTACGCAGGCAGGCACCGAGATTATGCGGATCGGTAACGCCATCCAGTACCAGCAGAAACGGTTTTTCCAGGCTTTGCAGCAGATCCGGCAGATCGCCTTCCTGATAGTTTTTACCCTGTTTGACGCGTGCCACGATACCTTGATGCACACCGCCTTCCACCTGGCTGTCGAGCCATTGGCGGTTAGCCACCTGAACCACAATTCCCTGAGCTTCCAGTGCGGCAATCAGCGGCTGCAGGCGACGATCGTCACGGCCTTTGAGAATAAAGACTTCCTGGAAACGCTGAGGATCACGTTCCAGCAGCGCCTGCACGGCATGAATACCAAAAATTATTTCACTCATTTGTTTGCTCAAGGTTGGATGTATCGATTTGAAAATTTGAGTATTAATTTCGGTGCACATAACTGCGCACCCTACAAAACGCGCTGATTTAACGTACGCTCGTCGTCAAACACGCTGAACTAACTTAACGTCGCCATCACTACGCACTTATCCATGATCTGTCGCGCGGGCGCCATCACAGCACGCTGGCCTAACTTTGGGGCGCCGTTTAAGGCGACCCCAGCTTCAAAGTGCGATCAGGTCTTCAGGCTTCGCGAGCCAACCCTCAGGCTTCGTTAGGTTTCTTCTTCGACCCGCGCTTGGCCTTGGTGGCGGCGGCGATTTTACGGGTTTTCTCAGAGATTTTTTTGCCTTTTTTCTCAGTTTTTGCCGATTTTTCAGCAGGCGCATGCTGCTTCTTCTCGCTGCGGAACGCTGAATCTGGCTCGAAGGTGCCCTTTTTACCCGCATCACGACGACGTCTTGCGGGCGGCTTGCCGCCACGCTTCTCACGTTCGCGCTCGGTTTTACCCTCGCCGCGCGGTACGCGCTTGCTGGAGATGAGCGCAAAGTCGATTTTGCGCTCATCCATGTGCACCGCTTCCACACGCACTTCCACCGTATCGCCTAAACGATAAGTACGGCCACCAGATTCGCCAATCAGACGCTGACCAATTGGATCGAAACGGTAGTAATCGTTGTCCAGCGAAGAGACGTGCACCAGGCCATCGATAAACAGATCGTTGAGACGCACAAAGAAGCCAAAACCGGTCACGCTGGAGATCACGCCGCTAAACACGTTGCCAACCTGATCCTGCATGAAGTCACATTTCAGCCAGTCCGCGACATCTCGCGTGGCTTCATCAGCACGGCGTTCGGTCATCGAACAGTGCTGACCGAGCTGCAACATTTGCTGCATATCGTAGTGATAGCCGCCGTTTGGCGTGGTGTTACCTTTCAGCGTGCCCTGCTCTTTCGCCAGCAGGTATTTGATCGCGCGGTGTAGCAGCAGATCAGGGTAACGGCGAATCGGTGAGGTGAAGTGCGCATAGGACTGCAACGCCAGGCCAAAGTGACCACGGTTTTCAGGATCGTACACCGCTTGCTTCATTGAGCGCAGCAACATGGTTTGCAGCATTTCTGCATCGGGGCGATCGGCTACTTGCTTGAGCAATTCGGCATAGTCGACAGGCTGCGGTTTCGCGCCACCTGGCAGGCTCAAGCCCAGCTCGTTCAATACGGTGCGGAAGCTTTTGATACTATCTTCGGTTGGACGATCGTGATCGCGGAACAGTGACGGTTCCTGATGCTTCTCAACATAACGCGCCGAGGCGATGTTGGCGAGAATCATGCACTCTTCGATCAGCTTGTGCGCATCGTTACGCACGGTACGTTCAACGCGATCAATACGACGCTCCGCATTGAAGATAAATTTGGCCTCTTCAGTTTCGAAGGAGATGCCGCCACGCTGCTCACGTGCGGTTTCCAGCTCCTGATACATGTGATGCAGCTCTTCAAGGTGTTTCACCTGCGCGGCATACTGCTCACGCAGCTCGGTATCGCCCTGCAGAATGTTCCACACCTTGGTGTAGGTCAGACGCGCATGGGAGTTCATCACCGCCTCGTAGTGCTTATAGCCGGTGAGCTTGCCGCTGGAAGAGATGGTCATCTCGCATACCATGCAGAGGCGATCAACCTGCGGGTTCAGCGAGCACAGTCCGTTGGAGAGGATCTCCGGCAGCATCGGCACCACTTGCGATGGGAAGTAGACCGAGGTGCCGCGTTGATGCGCTTCGTTATCTAACGCTGTGCCTGGGCGCACGTAATAACTGACGTCAGCAATCGCCACCCATAGACGCCAGCCGCCACCGCGTTTTTTCTCGCAGTAAACGGCATCATCGAAGTCACGCGCATCTTCACCATCGATGGTGACGAGCGGTAACTCACGCAGATCGACGCGACCTTTTTTAGCGGCTTCAGGCACCTGCTCTTGCAGTTTCGAAATCTCTTTCTCAACTTCTTCTGGCCAGGTGTGTGGGATCTCGTGGGTGCGCAGCGCCATATCGACCGCAAGACCGGTGCCCATGTTATCGCCGAGAATCTCGGTGACCTTACCGATGGCTTTGGTGCGACGGGTTGAGCGCTGGACGATCTCTACAACCACCACCGAGCCCATACGCGCGCCCTGGGTTTCTTCCTGCGGGATCAGAATGTCGAAGCTCAGGCGGCTGTCATCCGGCACCACAAATCCAGTACCGGCATCGGTAAAGTAACGGCCAACGATCTGGCTGTTACGGGGTTCCAGCACGCGCACCACGCGTGCCTCGCGACGACCTTTTCGATCCGCGCTGCCTGGCTGTGCCAGAATCACATCACCGTGCAGGCAAAATTTCATCTGCTCAGCAGAGAGATAGAAATCATCTTTCTGGCCTTCGACGCGCAGGAAGCCATAGCCATCACGATGGCCAATCACTTTGCCGCGCAGTAAGTCGAGGCGTTCTGGCAGGGCGTAACATTGACGACGGGTAAACACCAGCTGACCGTCACGCTCCATGGCGCGCAGACGACGGCGCAGCGCTTCGAGCTGCTCTTCGCTGGTGATATTCAATTCCTGGGCAATTTCATCGCGATTGATGGGTTTCTCACGCTTTTCTAACAGCGCCAGAATAAATTCGCGGCTTGGAATGGGGTTGTCGTACTTTTCTGCTTCTCTATCCTGGTAAGGATCTTTTGACATTACGGTTCCTCCGATGTCATTTAATTTGGATTGCCACCGGCGGTTCGGACAATAAAATTTGGTACAGTGAATCGTTATCTTTGACCAGATCGGCCAACGTATAGTTATCCAGCTCTTTGAGGAATAACTGGACCGCATCGTGCAGCGCCTTGCGCAGACGACAGGCCGGTGTGATGGCGCACTCTTCACAGTTCACCAGCTGCAAAGGCTCCATTTTTCTCACAACCTGACCAATCACGATTTTTTCCGGGTCCATGCCTAAACGAATTCCGCCGTTTTTACCGCGTGTCGCGGCGACAAAGCCAGCCCGGCTGAGTTGGTTGATGATTTTAACCATATGGTTACGCGACACCCCGTAGGTATCGGTGACTTCGGTAATGTTGGTCTGCTTACCTTCCGGCAACGTCGCCATGTAAATCAGCGCACGCAGACCATAATCGGTGAAACTCGTTAGCTGCACATATACCTCGGTGAATCATCGGGCGTTAGGGTTATGCGCCGGTCGGCGTGGTATTTAAGTATGATGATAAACCAGAGCGTGGAAGCCGGTGCGTTTTTTCTTAAGCAAGTATCGATAATTGCAAGAAAAAAGAGAGTGAGCGGAGTCAAAGAGCGGATAAACAAAGGCCGGACAGTGTCCGGCCATGTCAGATTATGCGTCGAACGGGTCGCGCAAAATCATGGTCTCACTACGGTCCGGGCCAGTTGAAATAATATCAATCGGCACACCGGTCACTTCTTCTACACGCTTGATGTAGTCACGCGCGGCCTGTGGCAGACCTTCCAGCGTTTTCACACCAAAGGTGGTTTCGCTCCAGCCTGGCATGGTTTCGTAGATTGGCTCAATACCTTCCCAACCTTCCGCTGCCAGTGGCGTGGTGGTCATCTCGCGGCCATCCGGCATGCGATAAGCCACACAGATTTTCACTTCTTTCAGGCCATCCAGCACGTCCAGTTTGGTCATGCAGAAACCTGACAGGGAGTTGATCTGTACTGCGCGACGAACGGCAACCGCATCCAGCCAGCCGGTACGACGACGACGACCGGTGGTCGCGCCAAATTCGTGGCCCTGTGCACACAGGAACTCGCCAGTTTCGTCAAACAGTTCGGTAGGGAATGGACCCGCACCAACACGCGTTGAGTAAGCTTTAACGATACCCAGCACGTAATCAACATAACGTGGGCCAATACCGGAGCCCGTTGCCACGCCACCTGCGGTGGTGTTAGACGAGGTCACATACGGATAAGTACCGTGGTCGATATCCAGCAGCGTACCCTGTGCGCCTTCGAACATGATCAGATCGCCACGCTTGCGCGCACCGTCCAACAGGTCAGAAACGTCAACCACCATGCTGGTCAGAATGTCAGCCACAGCCAACGTATCGCTCAGCACTTTTTCGTAGTCAACCGCATCAGTTTTGTAGTAGTTAACCAGCTGGAAGTTGTAGAAATCGACGATTTCTTTCAGCTTAACGGCGAAGGTTTCTTTGTTGAAGAGGTCGCTCACGCGCAGACCGCGACGTGCAACTTTATCTTCGTAAGCTGGACCGATACCACGACCGGTGGTACCAATCGCTTTGGCGCCACGCGCTTTTTCGCGCGCCACGTCCATCGCGACGTGATATTGCAGAATCAGTGGACATGCTTCAGAGATCAGCAGACGTTCACGTACCGGCACACCGCGCTCTTCCAGACCTTTCATCTCTTTCATCAGCGCTTCAGGCGACAATACAACACCATTACCAATGATGCTGGTTACGTTATCACGCAGGATGCCAGATGGAATTAAGTGGAGGACGGTTTTTTCACCGTTGATGACAAGTGTATGGCCTGCATTGTGGCCACCCTGGTAACGCACAACGAAATTCGCGCGTTCAGTCAGAAGGTCTACGATCTTACCTTTACCTTCGTCACCCCATTGGGTGCCCAGTACGACGACGTTCTTACCCATTTTTTCAAAATCACCGATTGCTTAAAAATGGATTCTACCATCGGTTTTGCTCACTTTCAGCACTTTTAGCATACGATTGCGCGGTTTTTTGCCCGCGTTTTGATCAATACAACATGTTGGGGGAAACATCGACTGCAAGACACAATTTAGCCGTGCGTTATCGCTCAAATTTAACGCTATGCGCTCGCGTGCACGCTCAGCATGTAATAAATCACCACGCCCGCTACCACTAATCCACCACCAAAACGATGCAGGATGCGATCGGGCAACTGCGCCATAGACAGAATCATGCGGCGCCAGATACGCGGCAGAAACATCGGACCCAGCCCTTCCAGCACCAGAACTAATGCCAGCGCCATCCAGATGGTTGTGTTCATTCTATTTTTCCCAAAAAAAAGGCCGACAACATTGTCGGCCTCAAGGTTATATCAGTTCTTAACGCGCGGTGTTAGTCGGTGCCTTCATAAAGCGGAAGAAATCGCTATCCGGGCTCAACACCATCACATCCTGGTTATCAGAGAAGCTGTTCTCGTAAGCACGCAGGCTGCGGATAAAGGCATAGAAATCAGGATCCTGACCGAAAGCATCTGCAAACAGTTTTGCTGCCTGCGCATCACCTTCACCACGTGAAATCAATGCCTGACGCTGGGCTTCAGCCAAAGTACGTGTGACCTGGTAATCCGCCTGAGCACGCAGTTTTTCAGCCTCTTCCTGACCTTGTGAACGCTGGCTACGGGCAACCGCTTCACGCTCAGCGCGCATACGGTTGTAGATAGCATCAGACACTTCAGCTGGCAGGTTGATCTGCTTAATGCGTACGTCAACCACCTGAATACCCAGGGCAGCCATACTGTTCGGGTTCGGTGCTGGCTCGCTGCTGTTGGTTTCACGCTCTACGCGGGCTGCCGCGCTGGCAATCGCATCATCTGCGGCTGGCGTCTGCACTTCGTCATCACTGCCTGCGGTACCGGTGTTCAACGCATCACGCACGTCGGTGGTCAAACGACCACGTGAATCCGTCACGATGTCTTTCACATCCAGGCGACCCATCTCAGAGCGCAGACGGTCACTAAACTTACGTTTCAGCAACACTTCAGCCTGAGAAACATCACCACCGCCAGTTGCCAGGTAGTAGCGGCTAAAATCACTGATACGCCACTTGATGTAGGAATCAACGATCAGGTCTTTCTTCTCTTTGGTAACAAAGCGATCGGCCTGGTTGTCCATGGTCTGGATACGTGCATCCAGCGACTTCACAGTTTCAATGAATGGGATCTTGAAATGCAGACCCGGCTCATAAACCTGCGGCTTGTTCTCGCTATCGCGCAGAACTTTACCGAAGCGCAGCACGATACCGCGCTCACCTTCTTGCACCACAAACAGCGATGCGTACAGCGCCACCAGGACGACAATAATTACGGCAATAATTGGCTTACGCATCGATTACTCCCTCCCTGCGCGCTGGGTATCGTTGCGTAACGCATTGGCGCGACGCTGGTCCATGATGCTGCTCGGACTATAAGACGAAGAGTCATCATTGCTGGCACTGCTGCCAGACGAAGGCAGCTTCATCAAATTAGTGTTTTTCTGGCCTGCCTGGCTGCCAGAAATCTGACCACCACGCATCAGTTGATCCAGCGGCAGCACCATCAGGCTGTTACCACGGTCATTAACCAGGACTTTACGCGTATGGCTCAGCACGCGTTCCATGCTTTCGATATACAGACGCTCTTTGGTGATTTGCGGTGCGGCTTTGTATTCCGGCAGCAGTAAAGCAAAGCGTGCCACTTCACCCTGAGCTTCTAACACCGTACGCTCTTTGTAAGCGCGGGCTTCTTCCAGAATACGCTGCGCCTGACCGTTCGCACGCGGCTGCACTTCATTTGAATAGGCTTCTGCTTCACGCACGTACTGCTCACGGTTTTCGCGTGCGGCGATGGCATCGTCAAACGAGGCCTTCACTTCTTCCGGTGGACGTGCCGCCTGGAAGTTGACGTCAAGCAGGGTAATACCCATGTTGTAAGGACGGATGGTTTCATCCAGCTCACGTTGCGTCTCGCTGCGCACCACGGTACGACCTTCAGTGAGGATACGATCCATGGTAGAACGACCAATCACCCCGCGCAGTGCACTGTCGGTGGCCTGACGCAGACTGTCGTCAGCGCTGGTGACCGCATACAAATATTGCTCAGGATTGGTCACGCGGTACTGCACGTTCATTTCAACGCGCACCACGTTTTCGTCCGAAGTCAGCATCACGCCAGAGGCGGCCAGTTCACGCACGGCTTCAACGTTAACGGCACGCACCTGATCGATAAAGGTTGGCTTCCAGTTCAGGCCCGGCTCAACCAGATGGCTGAACTTACCAAAACGGGTCACAACGCCACGTTCTGCTTCTTTGATGGTGTAGAAACCGCTGGCAGCCCAGATGACCACTGCGGCTACGGCAACGATGCCAACCAGTTTGCCACCGCTACCGCCGCCGCGCTGGCCATTGTTGTCACTCTGTTTGCCACCGCCCAGTCCGCCGAGTTTTTTACTCAGCTTACGGAAGATATCATCCAGATCAGGAGGCCCCTGATCGCGCCCTCCCTTATTTCCCCCAGAGTTGCCGCCTTGATTATTGCTGCTTCCCCACGGGTCGCGGTCCTGTCCGTTATTTCCGGGCTGATTCCACGCCATGTTTCTACTCCATTTATTGTATTTACGTTTTTTACCCTTCCTCTTTCGAATTGCGGCCCAGAGAAATAATTGCAGCAATTTTCAACAAGTTAGGTAAAGGCGTTAGGGCAATATCAAACAATATAACTGGCTAATGACGGTTCCTGTTTGCACAAACGACGCCAGTCAACGATTGGCATTCGCACATGCATACCTACAGAACCATCATCTTCATTCCATTCTTTCTCAATCGCCTGCAGTTGGTAGAAGCGGCTGCGCAAACGGCCCGCTTCTGGCGGCAGACGTAAATCATACTGCGCAATTTCACCGGCTAAGCGTTCAGACAGCGCCTGCCAAAGTAAGGGTAGACCTTCACCGCTCTGAGCAGAAAGCCAGACGCGTGTCGGCTTATTCTCTTCATCACGATCAATACGCGGCACAAAACCGTCCAGCATGTCGATTTTATTCATAATCAACAGCGTGGGAATTTCATCCGATTCGATTTCTGCCAATACTTCATTAACGGCGTCGATGTTGTCGTTGACGCGCAAATCGGCAGCGTCAATCACGTGCAGCAAGAGCGTCGCCTGACGTGTTTCCTGCAGTGTGGCTTTAAAGGCCGCCACTAAGTCATGCGGTAAGTGGCGAATAAACCCAACGGTATCCGCTAAAACCACCTCACCCACGTCTGCCACATTCAGGCGACGCAGTGTCGGATCGAGGGTCGCAAACAGCTGATCGGCCGCATATACATTGGCTGACGTCACCGCATTGAACAGGGTAGATTTGCCGGCGTTGGTGTATCCCACCAGCGAAACGGTCGGCACATCGGCTTTGGCGCGTGCTTGTCGGCCCTGTTCGCGCTGCTTCTCCACACGCTCAAGGCGAGAAAGGATGAGACTAATGCGATTACGCAGTAAGCGGCGGTCCGTTTCCAGCTGCGTTTCACCGGGACCACGTAAACCAATACCGCCTTTTTGGCGCTCAAGGTGCGTCCATCCACGCACCAAACGGGTTGCCATGTGGCGTAACTGTGCAAGCTCGACCTGTAATTTACCCTCATGGGTACGGGCGCGCTGAGCAAAAATATCGAGAATTAAGCCAGTGCGGTCGACAACGCGACATTCACACACTCGCTCGAGATTACGTTCCTGGGCAGGCGATAAGGCATGATCGAATAATACGACCGATGCTCCACTCGCTTTCACCGCATCGGCAATTTCAACTGCCTTTCCTTCACCGACAAAATATTTGGGATGTGGCGCTTTACGGCTGCCAGTAATCACATGCAGCGCTTCGACGCCCGCAGAAGAGACAAGAGTTTCGAACTCCTGCAAATCTTCCAGCTCTTTGTCTTGGGAGAACCAGATGTGTACCAGTACGGCCTGCTCACCGGCATCATAACGGTCAAACAAGCTATAACCTCGCTAAAATAAAATAACCAGGACGGGAAAACGCTTTCGCTCCCCAGCCCTGGCTTTACGGCAGCGCAAAATTATTCTGCGTTATCGCCGTCTTGTTGTGGCTGCGACTGAGCGCCCTGGTTGCTTCCGCTATGGTGGTAATTGCTGCTGCCACCGCTACCGCCCGGGTTGTTGCTATGGTGCGAAACCGGACGAGAAGGAACCACTGTAGAGATGGCGTGCTTGTACACCATCTGGCTAACCGTGTTTTTCAACAGAATGACGAACTGATCAAAGGATTCAATTTGTCCTTGCAGCTTAATACCATTCACCAAATAGATCGAAACCGGTACACGTTCACGACGCAATGCGTTCAAAAACGGGTCTTGTAATGATTGCCCCTTAGCCATTCTATCTTTTCCTTATATGCTTGTTGTTTGTTACTTTAAGAACCGTGGTTCAGAAAAACTGCGTAAAAATTTGCGCACGATAACGGACCAATTGTACACAATCATCCCTGCTACGCACTAACTACCTGAAGCACCGCATTACGGGCTAATTCTGGCTCGTCACTGTCTAACCAATGGACGTTTGGCCAGCCACGTAACCAGGTCATCTGGCGTTTAGCGAGCTGCCGGGTGGCGCAAATTCCCCGATAAACCATTTCGTCGTAATCGATTTCACCAGAGAGATAAGACCACATCTGGCGATAACCTACACAACGAATGGAAGGCATATCCGTATGCAAATCACCTCGTGCAAACAGTTCACGAGCCTCCGCTTCAAATCCTGACGCTAGCATCTGGTCGTAACGCAACGCAATGCGTTGATGTATCAGTTCACGACTCGCCGGAGCGATAGCAAACTGGTACACGTCGTAGGGTAACGCTTCGCCGGACGTTTTTGTCAGTTCCGTTAAAGTTTTACCCGAAATAAAAAAAACTTCCAGTGCTCGCGAAAGTCTCTGCGGATCATTCGGATGAATACGACTACCGGCGACCGGATCGATTTCACACAGCTGGCGGTGCAGGGCTTCCCACCCTTTCTCCGCCGCCATTTGCTCTATCCGCTGACGCACCTCGGGATCGGCCGAGGGCAACGGCGACAATCCTTCAAGCAACGCCTTGAAGTAGAGCATGGTTCCACCAACAAGCAACGGAATCTTACCCTTTTGGGTAATCTCCGCCATTTCTGCCAGCGCATCGCGACGAAACTCAGCGGCGGAATACGCTTCCGCCGGATCGCGAATGTCCAGCAAACGATGGGGCGCCAGTGCTAACTCTTCTGCCGACGGTTTCGCCGTGCCAATATCCATCCCGCGATAGATTAAGGCAGAGTCAACGCTGATAAGTTCCACCGGAAGTTGCTGACGCAGCGAAATCGCTAATGCCGTCTTACCGGAGGCGGTAGGCCCCATCAAAAAAATTGCCTTTGGCCGGCTAGCCTGGTTTAGTTCACTCATGCTTCAACGCGTTAATCGCGCTCTCAATCTCAATGGTCTGTAACAGACCTGAAGGCGGCGACTTGAGCAGATGCGGGCATAGCCTTTCCAGCTCTGCCAGCAGTGCAATCGCCTGCGAGTGATTCCAGTGAGCGTGTTCTGCATCATCACGACGTGCCAGCCATTGGGCCAACGCAGATGCAGAAACCTCTTGCTGCCGGGCCAAGTAGCCTAACAGTTCTGGAATCAAGATTTGTAAATTTTGTGTGCGTAACGGTAAAGGGACGGCGCGTAAGGTGACGTGCTGACCTTCTCGTTGTAAATCAATGCCCATCAGCCTCAATAACGCGCCCTGAACATCGATCACATTCAACTCTTCTTTGGCAATTTTCAGCCGGACCGGGATCAGTAAAGGTTGAGGTTTCAAGCCTTCTTCTCCCGGTTGTAACTGGGCCTGTTTCAACCAGCGTGAGGCCACATTCAGTGACAACAACTGTAATTGATGACCCCGTTCCAGCAGCGCATATTGCTCATTCATCACGCTCAGCACACGACCAAAACTTTGCGCATGTGCAGCCAACGGCGCTTCGCGTGCTTCAGGCTGACGCACGGGAGCCGGTTGCGGCGCGGCGGCGCGAGGGGTTTCGGCCACAGGCGTTTTCATTAACTGCTGGTAGGCGGCACCTTCACGTGCACGATACACCGGCTCTTTATTCTGCCAACCCGTGTGCGTTCCCGCTGCCGCACCGCTGCTGCTGGAGCTGGTGCTATTGCGTGATGGGCTCGCGGGTTGCGCAAAGTGATTCGCGCCCGCGGCCTGTCGGTTCTCTGGCTGCCACTTTGGCGCGGGCTCTTCCGCATGCGTGATGGGCAACTCTGCGGCACGGCTCGCCTGCAACGCACTCATGACGCCCTGCCAGATGAAATCATGCACCAGCCGTGACTGGTGAAAACGGACTTCATGCTTGGCGGGATGAACATTGACATCCACCTGATGGGGATCGATCTCCAGATACAGCACATAAGCGGGCTGTTGATCTTCCCCCAACTGCGTCTGATACGCCTGCCGAATCGCAT
Organism: Pantoea sp. USMM079; assembly: GCF_037153115.1. Lineage (NCBI taxonomy): Bacteria > Pseudomonadati > Pseudomonadota > Gammaproteobacteria > Enterobacterales > Erwiniaceae > Pantoea > Pantoea sp. USMM079. The sequence continues at coordinate 37,689 of NZ_JBBCKX010000006.1, read as the reverse complement.
GGTTGATCAGCTTGTCACGCATCATGCGGCCATTGACGTAACAATATTGCAGATCCGTCACCTGACGTGACCCGGCGGGATCGGCCACCCATCCACGCAACGCCAAATCGTCATGCTGCCAGTCAATGCGCAGAGCATGTTGCATAAAGGGGGTGCCACAGATAGCGCCAAGACGGCGTTCACGCTGCGCTTCCTGATCCACCGCACGATACTGGCGAATCATCTTGCCGTTGTGGGTCAGCGAAATTGCCACGTCAAAGCGCGCCAGCGCGATACGGCGAATCACTTCATCAATATGGGTAAATTCGGTCTTCTCAGTGCGCATGAACTTGCGCCGCGCCGGGGTGTTGTAAAACAGATCGAGCACTTCCAGCGACGTCCCGACAGGATGTGCTGCAGGTTTCACCGTGACATCCATATCACGTCCTTCCGCATAGGCTTGCCAGGCTTCGTGTTGATCCGCGGTGCGAGAGGTTAGCGTGAGGCGTGAAACCGAACTGATACTGGCGAGGGCTTCGCCGCGAAAACCGAGGCTCATAATCGCCTCAAGATCATCCAGCGAAGCAATTTTACTGGTGGCATGGCGAGCCAATGCCATCGCCAGTTCGGCTTTGGCGATGCCACAACCGTTATCGCGGATGCGAATCAACTTCGCGCCGCCTTTTTCGATATCAACGTCAATGCGCGTCGCGCCGGCATCAAGACTGTTTTCCACCAGCTCTTTTACGACCGATGCCGGGCGCTCAACCACTTCGCCGGCGGCAATCTGGTTCGCCAGCTGCGGCGGTAAAATCTGTATTGGCATGGTGGTGATCCTTTAAGCAGACTGGCGCCGCAGCGCCAGCAATCAGGATTGTGGAATCTTTAAGTTTTGCCCCAGCATCACGTTGCTCGACTTCATATTATTCGCCTGCATGATGGCTTTGGGGCTGACACCATAATGAGCGGCGATCCCAGTGAGTGAATCACCGCGTACCACTTTGTGTCGGGTAGGACGACTCGCAGCGGTCACGCTCACGCCCGATTTTGCCGGGACTTTCAAACGTTGCCCGACCCACACCACATCGCGTTTCAGGCTATTGAGGTCACGCAGAGTAGCCATGCTGACACCGTATTTGGCGGCAATTCCTGACAACGTCTCACCACGCGTCACCGTATGGCGCTGCGTCGCGCCAGTGTATTGCACAGTTCCGGTTGCCGGGTTGCTGGCAACGCTAACCGCTGGTGCGCTGTCCAGCGGCCGGTTTTCCTCCTTTGGGATGGATTGCAGCGGATGCGCGAGGAAATAGTTACGCAGTCCTTTATAGATCGACTGAGCAATTTTCTCCTGATACGCGCTGCTGCCAAGCAGCCGCTCCTCCGCCGCGTTACTGATAAAGCCAGTCTCAACCAGTAAAGAAGGGATATCCGGGGAACGCAACACGCCTAAGCTGGCATGCTCCGGTAAACGTTTGTGCAACGGCGTCACTCCGCGCAGTTGCTGCAGCACTTTCACCGCGACATCATAGCCAACGCGCTGTGAATGCCCGAATTGCAGATCCAGTACCGCCTGGCTTAAGTAAGGATCAGCCTGGCTGTTTGCCAGTAAATCACCGGCACCGCCCAGCAATTCGGACTGCTTCTCTTTCTGTTCCAGCCAGTTCGCCATTTCGTTATTGGCGCGGCGGTTTGATAACACCCAAACGGATGCGCCGGTCGCCGAATGGTTGGGCGCGGCGTCGGCGTGAATCGATACCAGTAAATTGGCATTCTCTTTTCGCGCTACCTCGGAACGACCCATCACCGAGATAAAGTAATCGCCGTTTCGCGTCAGCACCGGCTTAAACATCGGGTCCTGATCCATCAGCGCTTTCAGTTTACGCGCAATGGCAATGGTGACGTTCTTCTCGTGCAGGCCATGCTGGCCCGATGCGCCGGGATCCTGACCACCGTGGCCGGCGTCAATCGCCACAATCACCGTGTCATTGCGTGAAACGGCGCCACCCGGACGTACCGTGGTGTTGCTGCTGGTGACGGTGGTCACCGGATTGGCATTAAAGGGATTCGCCGCACTCTCGCTCTGGCGAGCGGTGGTCACCGGTGCGGCAGCAGTGCTGCGTTTTGCCGGTTGCGTACCGCGAATGGTAAACACCACGCGATACTGATTGCCGTCACGTTGGGTGCTGGCACGCGTGTGTGCCGCCTGGGTCAGTTCGAACACCAAACGAATACTCTGTTTATCTTTCGGCTGGCTATTGCGAATGCGTTGTACGATGTTTTCGCCGCTAAAGTTCAGCGGCAAGCCCTTAATCGCGCCACTTTGCCGAATATCCAGCACCACACGATTGGGGTTATGCAGCGGGAAGAAACCATACACGGGTTGACCATTAAAACTCAGCGTGACGGTTGCCTGACTGTCGCCGTTTTCGACTTTGATATCTGACAAGGTGGCAGATAACGCCGAAGCAGAAACGATGCAGAGCGCAGCCAGCAGAATCCCTTTCATCCATGAAGTCATGCCGACTCCCTGCCTTGCTGGAACTGGGCCAGCAACGTTTCACCCACCGCAGATACCGCGCTGATCTCCGCTTCTCGCGCCGCGTCCACGTAGCGCAGCGTCAATGCCAGATCGGGCTCGGGTAATACGCCAGCGCCCTGCTGCGGCCATTCGACCAGGCACAATGCATCCCCGCTGAAGTAATCGCGGATACCCATAAACTCCAGCTCTTCAGGATCGGCCAGGCGATAGAGATCGAAGTGATACAGCGTGCGTGAGCCGAGTTCGTAGGGCTCCACCAGCGTATAGGTTGGGCTTTTGACATTACCCTGATGGCCAAGCGCCTGCAAAAAGCCGCGGCTAAACGTGGTTTTACCGGCGCCGAGATCGCCATAAAGATAGATCACCAACGCGCTGCTGCAAACGCGGGCAAGTTGCGCACCCAGATTTAGGGTTGCCGCCTCATCGGGCAAAGGGATAACACAGGTTTTCATGCTTTATTGTTGGATCATCTCTGGATTAACAAACTGCCACAGCAGTTCGAACAAATCAGTGGCTAACATGCCGCGCGTACCGCGCTGCCGGGCAACCGCATCTGCCGCTGCACCGTGTGCGACACAGCCCGCGCAGGCTGCCTCAAGTAAAGTCAGTTTCTGGCCCAGCATGGCCGCAATGATACCGCTCAGGACATCGCCCATGCCGCCGGATGCCATCCCCGCATTGCCTACATCCGCAATCGCGATGTCACCTGCCGCGCTGGCCACGATCGTGCCTGCGCCTTTCAGCACCACCACACCGCCGTAACGTTTAGCGAGCGTTTGCGCCGCCTGTAAGCGGTCGCGCTCGACCTCACTGGTCTTCACGCCTAACAGCCGTGCGGCCTCGCCAGGATGCGGAGTAATGATGCGATTCTGACGGTAATCCGGCTTGATTGCCAGCAGGTTAAGCGCATCAGCGTCCCAAAGCATCGGCTTTTCACTAGACGCGACTTTTTTCAGTGCCTTCTGAGCCCACTCACGTTGTCCCAGTCCGGGCCCGATAGCGATCACGTCTGCCCATTGCAGGGCCTGTTCCAGCGTTTCTTCACGTAGCACATCGACCATGAGCTCCGGCCGCGCGGTCAGAATCGGGCCGATATTATCTTCATGAGTGAGCACGCGCACAAGCCCAGCACCACTGCGCAGCGCCGCTTCCGCCGTCATTCGAACTGCCCCGGCGGTGCCAGTATCCCCTCCCACCACCAACAAACGTCCATGGTCACCTTTGTGTGATGTGGCTTTGCGTGGTTTCAGCCAGTGGGCCAGATCAGCTGCATCGTAGCGTTGAATGGGGGCCGTCTCGCCCGCGAGGAATGCGTTCAGGCCAAGCGCATCACAATGTAAACGACCCACGTGATCGCGAGCTTTGCCAGTCAACAATCCCGGTTTCAGCACAATCATACTCAGGGTGACATCCGCGTTGATAGCATTGCCAGGCGTGGTGCCAGTGGCAGCATTCAATCCCGATGGGATATCTATCGCGAAGATGGGCGCGGCATGTGCATTGGCCAGATCAATCAATTCAGCGTAAGGCGCGGCTGGCGCACGATTGATGCCGGTGCCGAGCAATGCATCGATGATCACATCAATGTTTTGCGGCCATGACGCATCCGGGGCATGTATCACCCCGCCCGCCGCCAGCCAGGCTTCTTGCGCCTGCTGCGCTTCTTCCGGCAAGGGTTTATTACCGCTGCACGCCAGCAATGTGACGCGCAATCCTGCCGCCTGCGCCAGTCGCGCCACCACATAGCCATCGCCCCCGTTATTACCCTGTCCGCACAGAATCAGCCAGTGCTGCGCCTGCGGCCACTGTGCCCGCACTCGCTCATAGCTCGCCTGCCCGGCGCGCAACATTAATTCGTACAAGGTTAAACCCAGGCTATCCGCCGCATCGCGCTCCAGTTGCCCTATCGCCTGCGCAGGCCAGACAGAGTGTGGTAAACTGCGCGGGTTTGCTTCAATTGCCTGGTTTCTCATGTCATACCCTCTCGATCTTCAACAGCTTGCCCACCAAATTAAACAGTGGGGGCGCGAACTCGGCTTTCAGCAGGTTGGTATTTGCGATACCGATCTTAGCGCTGAAGAGCCCAAATTACAGGATTGGCTGGAGAAGCAGTATCACGGAGAGATGGACTGGATGGCGCGCCACGGCATGATGCGCGCGCGTCCGCATGAACTCCTGCCCGGCACACTGCGCGTGATCAGCGTGCGCATGAACTACCTTCCGGCCAAAGCGGCGTTTGCCAGCACCTTAAAAAATCCTCAGCTGGGCTATGTCAGCCGCTATGCGCTGGGCCGCGATTATCACAAAGTATTGCGCAATCGCCTGAAAAAGCTTGGAGAAATGATTCAGGCGCATTGTGGCGAACTCAATTTCCGCCCGTTTGTTGACTCCGCCCCCATCCTTGAACGGCCGATTGCCGCCAAAGCAGGCCTGGGCTGGACCGGTAAACACTCGCTCATTCTCAATCGCGAAGCCGGTTCCTGGTTCTTTCTCGGCGAGTTGCTGATTGATTTGCCGTTGCCCGTCGATCAGCCACAGGAAGAACAGTGCGGTCGCTGCGTCGCCTGCATCACTATTTGCCCGACTTCCGCTATCGTTGAGCCTTATGTGGTTGACGCGCGGCGCTGTATTTCCTATCTCACTATTGAGCTGGAAGGTGCGATACCGGAAGAATTCCGTCCGCTGATTGGTAATCGCATCTATGGATGTGACGATTGCCAGCTTATCTGTCCGTGGAATCGTTATGGTCAGTTGACCGATGAAGATGATTTCTCGCCGCGCGCGGTGCTGCACGCGCCGCCGTTGGTGGATCTCTTCAAGTGGGATGAAGCGAAATTCTTGCGAGTCACTGAAGGCTCTGCGATTCGCCGCATCGGCCACTTACGCTGGCTGAGGAATATCGCAGTGGCATTGGGCAATGCGCCCTGGGCAGAAGAAAATCTGGCGGCGTTGCAAATGCGTAGCGGTGAAAACGCCATGCTGGATGAGCATATTGACTGGGCCATCGCGCAGCAATTACAGAGACGTGCGGCACAGAGCGTGGATGTTCAGCCCGCGAAGAAACAGCGCCTGGTACGTGCCGTCGAGAAAGGCCTGGCCCGTGATGCGTGATTGAGCAATCGCGCAGGATAAAATCCTTTTCCACATGCTGTGAATAAAATTATAGAGCCGAATAGTGACGAGGATCATTATATCGTCTACCAAGACTATTCACAGACTGAAATACCTTTAATTCATTAATAATCAATGAGTTAAATGATTACTGTAAACATTTAAGTAGAATATTGCGCGCAGGGGCTTGTCCAGAGCTTGTGGATAACTCTGTTCAAAACAGTTTTGCAGATAGAGTAAAACGCCGTCGGTACGTTGCAGGCGCATTGTGGATAACCTGTAAGATAACTGCAACAGACTACAGGCATCGTTGGTGCTAATGCGGTACGTAAAATTTCCAGAAAGAAAACCAGGCCGCATAAGATCGATAAAGACTGCAGCAGTTTTAAGTCTGATTACGCCCGAGAGCAAATAACATTAGTGAATATGAAAATCTGGAGCGGGAAACGAGACTCGAACTCGCGACCCCGACCTTGGCAAGGTCGTGCTCTACCAACTGAGCTATTCCCGCAAAGAGGTTACTACTAACTAAAACAGATTTTGGAGCGGGAAACGAGACTCGAACTCGCGACCCCGACCTTGGCAAGGTCGTGCTCTACCAACTGAGCTATTCCCGCAAAGAGGTTACTGCTAACGAAGTTTGGAGCGGGAAACGAGACTCGAACTCGCGACCCCGACCTTGGCAAGGTCGTGCTCTACCAACTGAGCTATTCCCGCATAATCTTCGTCTTTCAATTTGCTGCCGCGTTAGCTTCCTTCACTCACACAGGTCACTTACTGACGTAAGCTCTCTGTGATTCGTTCAGTTGCTGCCTTGCCGCAAACCGAAATACTTGATTCTGGAACTTCGTGTTACTGCTGCGCACCGTAATAAATTCTTCACCGGTACGGGGTGCGCATTATACGAGAAATCCTTTCAGTCGCAAGAGTCTAAAAGCAAAATTTTGCGCTTTCAGTGCGTTTGCTGATTTAATCAGCAACCTGATGATTTCCTGCGCACCCTTAGGCGATTAAAGTTGCAAGAAGTGTTCGCGGTAGTACGCCAACTCGGCAACGGACTCGCGGATATCATCCAGCGCCTGGTGGCTGCCCGCTTTTTTGAAGCCCGGCAGGATATCGGGTTTCCAGCGACGCGCCAGTTCTTTCAGCGTGCTGACATCCAGATAACGGTAGTGGAAGTAGGCTTCCAGCTCCGGCATGTATTTGAACAGGAAGCGACGATCCTGGCCAATGCTGTTGCCGCAAATCGGAGAAGTGTTAGCCGGAACCCACTGCTTGAGAAATTCGATGGTCGCCAGCTCTGCAGCACGGTCGTCGTATTGGCTGGCTTTCACACGTTCTACCAGGCCACTGTTGGTGTGCGTACGCACATTCCACTCATCCATCAATGCCAATTGCTCATCAGACTGATGCACCGCAAACACCGGGCCTTCTGCCAGGATATTCAGGTTGGCATCGGTGACGATCGTGGCGATCTCAATAATGCGATCCTGCTCCGGATCCAATCCGGTCATTTCCAGGTCGATCCAAATCAGATTATTTTCATTTCCAGCTGTCATGCGTTTCCCGCCTGTTGCCAAAGTCGTCATTACACTCGTTTCAGGTGTATCATAGACGTTTTGCCCAGCGGGGCGAAGCCTGGCGAAAGCCGTGAGAGGATGCGTGAGCAAAAATAAACTGTCGAAGGGTCAACAACGTCGCGTAAGCGCTAACCATCAGCGTCGTCTGCAGCAACGGAATGAAAAGCCGGAACCGGATGACAACCTGTTTGGAGAAGCGAGCGAAGGCGTGGTGATCAGCCGTTTCGGCATGCACGCAGATGTGGAAGATGGCGTGGGCGAAGTGCATCGCTGCAATATCCGTCGCACCATTCGCTCACTGGTCACCGGTGACCGTGTGCTGTGGCGTGCGGCGATTGGCGGCGGCAAAGGCATCGTAGAAGCAGTTCACGAACGTAAAACGGTGCTGACGCGTCCGGATTTCTATGATGGCGTCAAACCGATCGCGGCCAACATCGATCAGATCATCATTGTGTCGGCGATCCTGCCGGAGCTGTCGCTCAATATCATCGATCGTTATCTGGTGGCCAGTGAAACCCTGGGCGTTGAGCCACTGCTGGTCCTGAACAAAACCGATCTGCTCGACGCGGAAGCCCGCGCGTTTGTGGATGAGCAGATGGATATCTATCGCAAAATTGGCTATCGCGTGTTGATGGTATCCAGCCGTGCCAAAGATGGCCTGGCGGAGCTGGAACAGGCCTTAACCGATCGCGTGAGTATTTTTGCGGGTCAATCTGGTGTGGGTAAATCCAGTTTGCTAAACAATTTGCTGGGACTGGAATTGGCGGGCGATGAGATTCTGACCAACGATGTGTCTGATAACTCCGGTCTGGGCCAGCACACCACCACCGCCTCACGCCTGTATCACTTCCCGCACGGCGGCGACGTGATAGATTCTCCAGGCGTACGTGAATTCGGTTTATGGCATCTGGAGCCGGAACAAATCACCCGTGGATTTGTCGAATTTCGTGAGTTTATCGGCGGTTGCCGTTTCCGCGACTGCAAGCATGATACCGATCCCGGCTGCGCCATTCGCGAAGCGGTAGAAGAAGGAACAATCAACATCTCGCGCTTCGATAACTACCACCGGATTCTGGAGAGTATGGCGCAGGTAAAAACGCGTAAAAACTTTTCCGCCAGCGAAGATTAACGGGTACAACGGCACATTCGCCAACTGACCGGGGCGCTGCTACAATCCGCCCCCTTTTGTGTAAACCAAGCGTAATTAAGCCAGGAGGCAACGGTGTTTGATCGTTTTAAACTCGGCCTGAATCATATTCTGCCTAAAAAAGGGCTGACCGAACTTGCCGGCTGGGGCGCCAGTCGTCGCGGTGGCTGGCTGACCAAAGCGGTCATCGACATGTTTGTCTGGTACTACAAAGTGGATATGGCCGAAGCCAGCAAACCCCATACTGGTAGCTATCGCACCTTCAATGACTTCTTCGTGCGTCCATTAAAAGAGGGCGCGCGCCCGATTGACCCTGACGCCACCCTGCTGGCGCTGCCGGCTGATGGCGCGGTGAGCCAGTTAGGCCGCATCGAAGGCGATCAGATCTTCCAGGCGAAAGGCCATTACTATTCGCTGCAGGCCCTGCTGGCCGGTAACGACGATCTGGCAGAGAAGTTCGTCGATGGTGAGTTCATCACTACCTATCTTGCCCCGCGCGATTACCACCGTGTGCACATGCCGTGTAACGGTATTCTGCGCGAAATGATTTATGTGCCGGGCGATCTCTATTCTGTGAACCCACTGACAGCACGTAACATCCCGAACCTGTTTGCACGCAATGAGCGTGTGATCTGCGTCTTCGATACCGATCATGGCCCGATGGTACAGATTCTGGTGGGTGCGACCATTGTGGGCAGCATCGAAACCGTGTGGGCGGGCACCATTACGCCACCACGTGAAGGCGTGATTAAACGCTGGCGATATCCTTCAGCGGATCACGACGGTGCCGTTGTGCTGCTGAAAGGCCAGGAAATGGGACGTTTCAAACTCGGTTCGACGGTGATTAACCTGTTCGCACCGGGCCGCGTCAAGCTGGCGGAAAGTCTCGAAGCTGAGAGCAAAACCCGCCTTGGCCAACCGCTGGCGATTGCCCTGCCGCAGCCCGGCGTCAGCGCCCCGCTCGCTGAATAACCGGAACCTCTCCCGTGCGCGTTCTTCTCTCTCTACTGCTGAGCCTGGTGCTCAGCAGTTCTGTATTGGCAGCCACCGTTCCCCCCGCGAGTCAGTTGAAGCAGGAACTGGATGCGGCCAAATCCGCCAAAGCCTCTCCCGCTCAAGCCGAGCAAGTTCAGGCGATTGAAGCGGCCATCAATTTCCTCACTGAGCGCGATGAATCGCTGGAGCGTGCCAAACAGTATCAGCAGGTGATTGATGATTTCCCACGGCTGGCACGTGAACTGCGTCAGCAGATTGCTACGCTGACCGACAGCAGTAAAACGGTGCGCACCAACATGAGCAGCGCCGAGCTGGATCAGGAAATCCTGCAAATCAGCAGCCAGCTGCTGGAAGAAGGCCGCCAGGCGCAGCAAGAGCAGGACCGCGCACGTGAAATCAGTGACTCACTGTCACAGTTACCGCAGCAGCAGACTGACGCACGCCGGGCGATGACCGAAAGCGATCGCCGTGCTCAGGGCTTTTCTGCGGCCGCTACGCCGCTGGCTCAGGCGCAGATTTATGCCCGCCTGGCCGAGAATGCCGCCAATAAAGCGCGTGTGGATGAGTTAGAACTGGCACAGCTCTCCGCCAATAATCGCCAGGAGCTGGCGCGCATGCGGGCGGAAGTGCATCAGCGTAAAGTGACGCAGCTGGATAACTATCTGCAATCGTTGCGCAATCAGCTGAATAATCAGCGTCAGCGAGAAGCGGAACTGGCGCTCGAACGCACTGAACAGCTGGCGGAAAACAGTGGCGATTTACCGGCTTCGATCAGCGATCAATTCCGCGTCAACCGTGAACTATCAGCCGACCTGAATGCGCAAGCCCAACGTATGGATTTGGTCGCTTCGCAGCAACGTCTGGCCACCAACCAAACGCTACAGGTACGTCAGGCGCTCAGCACGCTGCGCGAACAATCACAATGGCTGGGCGCCTCGAATCTGCTGGGTGAAGCCTTACGTGCGCAAGTCGCCCGATTGCCGGATATGCCGAAGTCGCAGCAGATAGACAATGAGATGGGCCAACTGCGCGTGCAACGGCTGCATTATGAAGATTTGCTGGAGCGGCAAAAGGATCTGCGCAAAGAGAAGCAGGATGACGGCACGCCGTTCACCAGCGAGCAAACCCGTATTCTTGATGCCCAGTTGAAAACCCAGCGCGAGCTGCTCAATTCACTGATCTCCGGCTGCGATACACTGATTCTGGAAATCACCAAGCTGAAGGTGTCGAACACGCAGTTGCAGGACGCCCTGGGTGAAGTGAAGGAAGCCACCCACCGTTATCTGTTCTGGACGGCAGATGTCAGCGCCATCGACCTGAAGTATCCGATTGACGTGGCGCGTGACTTAACCCGCCTGCTGTCGCTGGATACCTTAGGGCAACTCGGCAAAGCGCTGGCGATGATGTTTACCAGCAAAGAAACCGTGATGCCAATCATCTGCGCAGTGCTGTTGGTGGGCTTTAGCATCAGCTCGCGCCGTCATTACAATGCCTTTATGGCGCGTTCCGCCAGCAAAGTGGGCAAAGTGACTCAGGACCGCTTTAGCCTGACGTTGCGCACCGTGTTCTGGTCGATTCTGGTCGCCGTGCCGCTGCCGGTATTGTGGGCCGCGCTGGGCTTTGGTTTGCAGCATGCCTGGCCTTATCCGTTTGCCGTTGCGATTGGAGATGGCATCACTGCCACGCTGCCGCTGCTGTGGGCCTTTATGATCAGTGCTGCTTTTGCGCGTCATGATGGGCTATTTGTGGTGCACTTCCGCTGGCCGCAGGCGCGGGTAGCGCGTGCTATGCGTTACTACTCGCTGACGGTTGGCCTGATTGTGCCGCTGATCATGCTGCTGATTGCCTTTGCCAATCTCGACGATCCACAGTTCTCCGGCACGCTCGGTCGCCTGTGCTTCATTTTGATTTGCGGTGCGTTAAGTATTGTCACCGTCAGCCTCAAACGTGCAGGCATTCCGCTGTATCTGGATAAAGAGGGCAACGGCGACAACTTCGTTAACCGTATTCTGTGGAACCTGATGATTGCCATCCCGCTGGTAGCAGCGTTGGCTTCCTGCATCGGCTATCTGGCGACCGCGCAGGCGCTGCTGGCGCGCCTGGAAACTTCGGTAGGCATTTGGTTCTTCCTGCTGGTTATTTACCACATTATCCGCCGCTGGATGCTGATCCAACGCCGTCGCATCGCCTTTGATCGCGCCCGCCAACGCCGTGCCGATATGCTGGCGAACCGCGCGCGCAGTGAAGAAGAGAAAGAGCAACAGACTCCCGCCAACGCCGATACGATTGAGATCGATGAACCGAGCCTGGATCTGGATGAGATCAGTGCGCAGTCGTTGCGTCTGGTGCGCTCTATTCTCACGTTGATTGCGCTGGTATCGGTGATTGTACTGTGGTCAGAAATTCACTCGGCCTTTAGTTTCCTCGACAACATCCCACTGTGGGATGCCAGCACCACGGTGCAGGGCGTGGAGAGCGTGCAGCCGATTACGCTGGGCGCGGTGCTGATTGCCATCCTGGTGTTCATTATCACCACTCAGCTGGTGCGTAACATGCCTGCCCTGCTGGAACTGGCGTTGCTGCAACACATCAGCCTGTCACCTGGCACCGGTTATGCCATTACTACCCTGACCAAATACGTGCTGATGCTAATTGGCGGATTAGTCGGCTTCTCGATCATTGGCGTTGAGTGGGCAAAACTGCAGTGGCTGGTGGCGGCGTTAGGTCTGGGGTTGGGCTTTGGTATGCAGGAGATCTTCGCCAACTTTATTTCTGGTCTGATTATCTTGTTCGAAAAGCCAATTCGTATCGGCGATACCGTCACCATTCGCGATCTGACCGGCAGCATTACCCGCATCAATACCCGCGCCACCACGATTACCGATTGGGACCGTAAAGAGATCATCGTGCCTAACAAGGCCTTTATCACTGAGCAGTTCGTTAACTGGTCGTTGTCGGATTCTGTCACGCGCGTGGTGCTGACCATCCCGGCTCCGGCACACGTCAACAGTGATGAAGTCACCAACATTCTCAAGCAGGCGGCCGAGCGCTGTACCTACGTGCTGGATATGCCCGCACCGGATGTGTTCCTGGTAGACTTGCAGCAAGGTATTCAGCTGTTTGAACTGCGTGTGCACGCTGCCGAGATGGGTCACCGCATGCCACTGCGTCATGAGCTGCATCAGTTGATTCTGCGTGGCTTTGAAGAGCACGGTATTGAGATGCCGTTCCCACCGTTCCAGGTGCGTATGGAAACGCTGGGACGTAAAACGCCGGCCAGCAATGGCTCACCGTCCAGCCAGACCTTTAAATCTGGCGGCTTATAAATGACAACGCCCGGCAATCACCGGGCGCTGTTTTTTCTGCTGAGCGTTACTTCACAAACTCTTCGCCCTGCGCGATATCTTTCTTCAGCGTATCCAGCATGCCGCTGAGCGCTTGCTGTTCAAACGCACTCAAAGGACCCAATGGGCGACGTTCCACGATACCGTTCTTGCCGATCAGCAGCGGTTGTGAGAAGAAGCGCGCATATTCGCCATCTCCCTCAACATAAGCGCATTCGACTACATTGGCTTCGCCCTGTAGCGCACGCACCAGTGAGAGACCAAAGCGCGCAGCAGCCTGCCCCATTGACAAGGTCGCCGATCCACCACCGGCTTTCGCTTCCACCACTTCGGTGCCGGCGTTTTGAATACGCTTAGTGAGGTCAGCCACTTCTTGTTCGCTGAAGCTGATGCCTTTAACCTGCGACAGCAGCGGCAAAATTGTCACGCCTGAGTGCCCCCCCACCACCGGGACCTCGATCTCGGTGGGCTGCTTGCCTTTCAACGCTGCAACAAAGGTGTTGGCGCGGATAATGTCGAGGGTTGAGACACCAAACAGACGGTTCTTGTCATACACGCCGGCTTTCTTCAACACTTCAGCCGCAATGGCCACCGTGGTGTTAACCGGATTAGTGATCACGCCAATCAGCGCTTTCGGCGCGGTGCTGGCAACCTGCTCGATTAGGTTACGTACAATGCCCGCGTTAACGTTAAACAGGTCGGCGCGATCCATGCCGGGTTTACGTGCCACACCCGCAGAAATCAGCACAATATCGGCTCCCTGCAGCGCAGGTGTCGCGTCTTCGCCACTAAACCCTTCCACCTTCACAGAGGTAGGAATATGGCTGAGATCAACCGCCACCCCGGGCGTGACCGGGGCGATATCATAAAGTGAGAGAGCGGAACCTGCGGGTAATTGAGTTTTGAGCAGCAGTGCGAGCGCCTGGCCAATACCACCGGCTGCACCGAGAACGGCAACTTTCATCCTGAACTCCTTATGAAGGTGGGGCAGAGATATGCCGAAAATCCATCAGGTTACGAGTTTAATCAACTTCTCAGGCGATAGCGACAAACCTGTCGCGCAATAACATGACGCCGCAATCGGCTCCCGAGACATCTCCACTTCAGAAGTCGCCTGAATGATACAATCGCAGCCAGAAGACAATGGACGGCAATGATCATCGATATAGTTGTTACCACTTCAATACTATAACAACATTGCAACCTTCGCTTTGCGCGTCAGCCCGCGATTTTGGCGCAACACAAAACTCTGCTATGATGCCTGTCCGCAGTTGATTAGCGCGATTCGCTCACTACGCTTATTGCATAAAAATTCATCTAAATGCATAATAATTTATCTGCTGCTGGCCTGTTGCCTGCTGCACCCCTCTTTTATTGGTAGCTTATGCGAAACCCATCAAAACAAGACGACTTGATCAAAGCGTTCAAAGCGTTATTAAAAGAAGAAAAATTCAGCTCTCAGGGCGAAATCGTACAGGCGCTGCAGGAAGACGGCTTCGAGAACATCAACCAGTCAAAAGTTTCTCGTATGCTGACAAAGTTTGGTGCCGTGCGCACCCGTAATGCCAAAATGGAAATGGTTTATTGTTTGCCAGCCGAACTTGGCGTGCCGACCACCACCAGCCCATTGAAGAATCTGGTGCTGGATATCGATTACAACGATGCCTTAGTGGTGATTCACACCAGCCCGGGTGCTGCGCAGCTGATTGCACGCCTGCTGGATTCACTCGGTAAAGCGGAAGGCATTCTCGGTACTATCGCGGGGGATGACACCATCTTTATTACCCCTGCGCGTAGTTTCTCCGTAAAACAGCTGCACGATGCCGTGCTGGTTTTATTCGAACAGGAACTATAAAACCCTGGTCTTAACCGGCAGATCATCTGCCGGTAACATCCTTCCTGACGATCCGTTACCCGCCACGCTTGTTACAAAATCCTTTTTTAATAATAAGTTATCGATATAGCTGCCGGTTCTGCATCCGACGAAATATTGGTACGACCTTTTCCCCTTCTTAACCATTCGCGCTATTTTACACTGCTTCACATATTGTGCTCAGTGGTTATAGCTTCTTATGGCGTATCAGCCAGCGGGATCGACCATGATCTTTCGCACGAAAAGATAATTTGATGCAGATCATTGTTTTTACGAATAAATAACAGCCAATGGTTAAGAATTAACCGGTTTTAATAACTTCCAGTTCTAAAAAGGTGCCATAAGGATAAAGAATAACAACCAAACATTATTAGCCAGATATTAATTTCATGGGTGATTAGATCTATACTTGTTTTCGTGATGCAAATCACACGAAAGAAAAAGATAAAAACAGAAGACGAGGAAAAATACCATGAACGTTAAAACTACTATCGCAACCCTGAGTGTTCTATCTGTCCTGTCATTTGGTGCTTTTGCAGCAGATTCTATCAATGCCCAACAAGCAGCGAATCTGCAACCTGCCGGCACCATCAGTGTGAGCGGCGTGGGCGGTTCTCCGATGGATATCCATGAGCAGCTGAATGCGAAAGCCGATCAGGAAGGTGCTAAAGCCTACCGTGTGATCGAAGCGAATACCGGCGACAGCTATCACGCCACCGCTGAGCTTTATAAATAAGTTGACTGAACAAGACGCAGTGTGAACGGCGACCCGTTTGAGACGCATTTGCCTCTCAGGTTGCCAAACCCCATTTCAGGAGAGTGAATCATGAAAACCAAATTAGCTATCGCCATCGTAGGTCTGGCTTCCGTGTTGTCTTTCGGTGCCAGTGCTGCCAGCCTGGTTTCTAACGAACAAGCCGAGCAACTGCAACCGTTGAATCAAACCATCAGCGTAAGCGGTGTTGACGGTGATCAGACCAACGTCCGTCAGGAACTGTCGCAGAAAGCCGATGCTCAGGGTGCCAGCCATTACCGCATCATTGAGAATAATCGTGGCGACACCTTCCACGTGACTGCAGAACTGTACAAATAAGACTACATCGAACGTCGGGCGCCTGAACGGCGCCAGACAATTGATCGACGACCCGCCTCACCCACCTTTTGCCGCAGGTTGTTGATTACAACGAGGAGAAAAAATCATGAAAATCAAAGCAACCATCGCAGCCGCCAGCCTTCTTTCCTTGTTTGCCTTTGGTGCATCAGCAGCCCAACTGGTAACGGATGAGCAGGCGCAAAATCTGCAACCTACCGGCAGCACTATCACCATCAGCGGTACCGGCGGTTCGCCAATGGATTACCGTTCTGAGCTTTCTCAGAAAGCCGATGCACAAGGTGCCAGTGCTTATAAAGTGATTGAAGCGAAAACCGGCGATAGCTATCACGTGACCGCCGAGCTGTATAAATAATTCCTCGTCAATTCTGACGAACCCTTTGGCCCCGCTCGCCGGGGCCCTTTTTCGGCTTGTCACTTCACATTAAAGCGGAGCTGGCCTTCCAGCTCCTCTTCTGCTTCATCAAACAGCAGGATTAATGCGCCATACCGGCGTTTCTGCCCTGTCCCCAGATTCACAAACTCAATTTCCAGCGGAAGCGGCAACTGCTCTCCCAGGATCGCATCCCAGAGATCGTCAAGATCGCTGATGGCGAGATCCGCCAGCGCAAAACGATCGCTGAACTGGCGATAGAAATGGGCTTGATCGACGATTTCGTCAAAATCAAAACGCTCGGTTCTCATCGTGATTCCCTCTTGCAGGCAGGGCCGCCCGTCAGGCAAGCCCACCAATATGCAGCGCTTTCACTTCCAGGTAATCTTCCATTCCCAGCACCGATCCTTCACGTCCCAAACCGGACTCTTTTACACCGCCAAACGGTGCCAGTTCAGTGGAGACGGCGCACTCATTAATGCCAATCATCCCGGCCTCCAGCGCCGCCGAGACGCGGAACACCCGTTGCAGATTTTGCGTATAGAAATAGGCGGCTAATCCGTATTCCGTGTTATTGGCGCGCTGAATGACATCGGCTTCATCATCAAAGCGGAAGCAGGCGGCGACCGGACCAAAGGTCTCTTCCTGGGCCAGCTTCATCCCCTCATGCGCCTCGGCAATCACCGTCGGCTGCCAGAAGTTGCCTCCCAGCGGATGACGCTCGCCGCCAATCAGCAACTTACCGCCTTTGCTCAGCGCATCCTTAACGTGCTCTTCTACTTTTTCCAGCGCCGACTGCTCGATCAGCGGGCCGACTATCACGCCTTCCTCTACGCCATTACCCACTTTCAGCTTGCCCACGGCAACGGCCAGTTGATTGACGAAACGATCGTAGACCGCGTTGTGTACATAGAAACGATTCACGCTGACACAGACCTGGCCCGCATTGCGGAATTTGTTGGCTATTGCGCCCTGTACCGCCGCCTCAATATCCGCATCCTCAAACACGATATAAGGCGCATTGCCACCCAGCTCCATCGAGACTTTCTTCATGGTGTCCGCGGCGTTGCGCATCAGCGTTTTGCCCACGGCGGTCGACCCGGTAAACGAGATTTTACGCACCGCCTGGCTGGCCATAATGGCGTCGCTGATGGCATGGGTATCGCCCGCCACCGCATTCAATACGCCGTCGGGTACGCCCGCTTCCTGCGCCAGCGCGACTAACGCAAAGGCACACAGCGGGGTGTTGTTCGCCGGTTTGATGATGCCGGTGCAGCCTGCTGCCAGCGCCGGGCCAAGCTTGCGTGTCAGCATCGCCATCGGGAAATTCCACGGCGTGATAGCCGCCACCACACCAATCGGTTCACGTGTTGCCAAAATGCGTGATCCGGGTTTCGCTGGCGGGATGATTTCGCCGTTGGCACGTTTAGCTTGCTCGGCAAACCATTGAATAAAGCTGGCGGCGTACTCGACTTCGCCTTCGGCTTCTTTCAGGGGTTTGCCCTGCTCGGCCGTCATCAGTTGCCCGAGCCAACTTTTGTTCTCAATGATCAGTTGATACCAGCGATTAAGAATCTCCGCGCGCTGTTTCGCGGTCCTATCACGCCATGCCGGAAAAGCCTGCTGAGCGGCAGCGATGGCCTGCTCGGTTTCCGCCTTACCCGCGCGTGCGACTTTTGCCAGCACTTCGCCGGTTGCCGGATTAGTGACGTCAAAGGTGGCACTGGCGTTGTGCCACTGGCCCGCAGCGAAATAGCCGGTTTTGAACAGCGCGTGTTGTTGTAGAGAGGTGGACATTATTCTTCTCCTGCTAGTTTGCATCCTGTCAGGAAAGTATAGATGCCAATATCATCGGGTTTTGTGTCAGCGTGGGATCAAAAAGGCCGCTGCAACGTGCAGCGGCCGATTTCAGATTTGGATGAGGGTGTTTTGGTATTTATCCAGCATCAACGAGAGCCGTTTCACCGGTTCGGTAACGCTCTCCGGTGCCGAATAGTGATGGAGCTTTTCCTGATAAATCTCCAGTTCCTTCAACAAACGCTCAAAGTAGTAGCGCCGCTTGTCATCGCTAGTGGCTGAAATCACGCGATCGGCGGTGTATCGCAACTGACGGTGATAAGCCGAAAGCTCCGCGTTAACCGGGACTTCAGCATTACGCAGTCGCTGATGACCGATAATCAGCGTCAGCGCGATGCGGTATTTGTCGATATCGCCGGGGAACAGATTGAGCAGCAGGAACAGCTGCTGATAGAGCGCGGGCAGATGATTCTCGCGACGGCGCGCCTGATTGGTGGTCAAGGCCGCCACAGCCGCATACATAAAGCGATTCAACAATTTACGGCCGGTACGTGCTTTGGATTTATCGCGAATCAGCAGAATCACCATCATCGCCACAAAGCTGCCGATCCACTGGCCCAACGCATTATCGAGGAAGACGTTGAACTCAAACTTCATCGGATTATCCAGCACCAGCACGTTGATGGTGCCAATCAACGCACCTAACGTACCAATCTGGCGTCGTTGCACGAAGATACCGCCGATAAACCCGAGTGCGCCAATCGCGATACACAACAACAACGCGCTTTGCTGGGTAGCTGGCAGGATATAGATGAAGTAGAGCATGCCGAGTGGTACGGCGAAGGCCATACCGTAGAAGAAGTCTTTCGCCATCATCAACGGATTCGGCATACGCATCGCCAGCGCGGTGATGACGGCCAGCATCACCATACAGCCACTGCCCGAAGTCCAGCCGGTATAGAGCCAAAACAGGGAGCCGAGCGCGGTCGCCACAAAGGTACGCACGCCGTTGATCATCGCATGATGGGTTTCCGCCGAACGTGCCTGAATCACCACTTCGCGCTGCAGGATGCTCTCTTCCAGCGTAGTGATACGGCTGTTGCTGCGCACACCATTAATCAGCAGCAAATACTCTGTTGCTGCGCCGACCCAACTTGCCACCGTCATCGGCACATTTTTGTTGCTGACGCTGATCAAACGACGCATCACCTTCATACGCTTATGCACGTCATCGACGTTATGGACGTCTTTCTCAATCAGCAGGCGATACTGCGTCGGAATATAATCCGGACGAGCGTTTTGAATCAGGAAGGTTTCAGCGGCTTGCGTAATTAACGTCAGCGACAGCGTATTCAGCATCTGTAACCGGCGGCTGGTATTTTTCCAGCGCGAAGATTCCATCAGCAATTGGCTGCGCATGCCGTTGAGTGCCGTGGTGCGACGTACCAGCGCGCTCCAGGTGCGATCCACCTCATCTTTATCCGCGTGGGCGACACACAGTTGCAGCAGTTTGTAATGCGCCACCAGCAGCGAATCGACTTCAGCATCAATCACTTTTTTGATCGAGCGCGGCGAAAACAGCATATCCGCAAGAATCGCACACAGAATCCCAATGACGATTTCACTGCAACGTTCAACGGCAAACTGCGGTGCCAGCGTTAAACCGCCACTGGCATCGGCAGTAATCACGATAATCAGTGCAGTGTAACCCGCCAGTCCCAATGCGTAAGAGTTCTCGACCTTAATCAGCGAAGAGAGCCAGACGCACATCCCCGCCCATAAACAGCACAGCAGCAGCATCACCACCGGTGCACGCACCGTGGCGATCATGATAGTGAGGGCGGCAATACAGCCAATAAATGTACCAATGATGCGCAGAATGCCGCGATAGCGCAGTGCGCCAGAATAGGGATCGCCCCCCGCAGCAAAGGCGGTACCGCCGGCAACAATGCCGGCGGTCATCACCGCCCAACGCGGCGTTTCCAGATTAAAGTGAAAGCCAATCATCAGCGCCGCAACCAGCGCAAATGTCAGCTTCACCGGGAAACGCAAAAACTCAATCATAACGCCCTCGCTTAACCAAACTCGCGCAGGCGGTTAAAGAACTGCGTCAACGGCGAGACTTTGGTCTGGCGATCTTTATCACCAGTGATCACCACCGTGGCGGTAGTGCCCGCCGGGAAGCGGTTGCCCGGTTGATCGTCAAGACGAATACGCACCGGTACGCGCTGTGCCAGTCGTACCCATTCGAGGTTGGAATCGATGGTCGCCATACCTTTGCTGTCCACGCTGCTGCTGCTGTTGGTCACGCCCGCCGCGATGCTGTCCACCGTGCCGCGCAAAACGGTATTACTGCCCAGCGGGGTGATTTCAGCGCGGAAGCCCGGACGCACGCCATCCAGCTTGGTCTCTTCCATATAAGCCAGCACATAGAATGAGTGCTGCTGTACCAATGCCACGGCAACGGAACCACGGGTGATGAACTCGCCCTGATAAACGTTCAGGTTAGTGACCCAGCCATCTGAAGGCGCTTTGATGGTGGTGCGATCCAGGTCGATCACCGCCAGATCGCGCGTTGCCACCGATTTTGCCAGCTGATGTTCGCTGGTTTGCAGATCGTTATTAGCCTGGTCGATGGCTTCACGCGACATGGCACTGGTGCCGAGTTGATTACGGCGCGCCGCTTCACGACGCTTTTCATTGACTAATGCCTGATAATATTCGACATCCGCCTGGGCTTCATCCAGCGCTTTCTGGTAGCGCGGGCGATCCACGACAAACAGCGTATCCCCCTGTTTCACCAGCTGGTTGTCGTGCACCGGCACGTCAGTGATAAGGCCGGTCACGTCCGGCGAGATCGCCACCACATCAGCGGAGAATTTGGCGTCACGCGTCCAGGGCGATTCGGTGTAGAACACCCAGGCGCGGAAGATGATCACGATTGCGATGATAACCAGCAGGATAGTAATCGCGTAACGCGCGATTTTTCTTATGAGCGCTTTCACTTAAAAACCTCAGACGAATAGACGGGATACAAGGTAAAACACGCAGCAATACAACGCTGTGTTAAAAAGTGCCGGATGCCACACCAGGTCATAAATTCCGCTGGGCGTCAGCACGCGTTTCACCAGCCAGAACAGCGCCAGAGAAACCAGTAGTTCAATGAAGATGGGCGGAAAACTCAGCCCGAATACGACAAATACCGGAAGCACACTCATTACGGTTCCTTAGTTCGACCTTGCCGGATTGCACCGATACCTGCCCTCATGCCGCATGGCACGTCGGGTTGAGAATCAGGGGATGATTGGGAGACTGATGGCAACATTCAGGCCGCGTTGAGCTAATGATAGCGTATCATCGTGTAAACACAGCCGTGTTAAGGTGCGGTGAACAGACCCAGCGTGCGTATAGTAACGCGCATAACTATACGTTTTCTACATATTGTGAGCTAAATCACTTTTTAGCCAGAGTAAACAATGGAACGACTTAAAGGCATGTCCATTTTCGCCAAAGTGGTTGAATTAGGTTCTTTTACCGCCGCGGCACGTCAGCTTCATCTTAGCGTTTCGTCAATCAGCCAAATTGTCGCCAAACTGGAAGATGAGTTGCAGGTCAAATTGTTAAATCGCAGCACCCGCAGTATTGGTCTGACCGAAGCAGGTAAGATCTACTATCAGGGCTGCCGCCGCATGCTGGCTGAAGCGTCTCAGGTGCACGAACAGCTTTATGCCTTTAATAATACGCCGATCGGTATTCTGCGTATCGGCTGCTCTTCCACCATGGCGCAAAACGTGTTGTCTGCAATGACCAGCGATATGCTGCGCGAATATCCTGGCCTGAGCGTCAATCTGGTTACCGGCATTCCCGCGCCAGATTTGATCGCTAACGGCTTGGATCTCGTAGTCCGCGTAGGCGCGTTGCAAGATTCAAACCTGTTCTCACGCCGACTGGGCGCGATGCCGATGGTGGTCTGTGCCGCAAAAAGTTATCTGGCACAGCATGGTACGCCAGACAAACCGGGTGAAATCGATAATTTTTCATGGCTGGAGTACAGCGTACGCCCGGATAACACCTTTGAACTGGTCGCGCCGGAAGGGTTGGTGACGCGGCTGACGCCACAAGGGCGCTTCGTGACTAATGATTCACAGACGCTGATTCGCTGGCTGAAAGCCGGTTGCGGCATCGCCTATGTCCCCCTGATGTGGGTGATTGATGAGATTAACGCCGGGGAGATCGATATTCTGTTCCCGCAATATCACTCAGAACCGCGTCCGGTGTATGCGCTCTATACCGAGAAAGACAAGATGCCGTTGAAGGTGCAGGTATGTATCGATTATCTGACCGAGTACTTTAAGCAGGTGGCGCAACAGTATCAGCAGCATCGTAAGAGTTAACGGTCTGGGCGCCATACAGGGTGTCCCTACGATGCGCGAAACGACTATTTGTAAGGTGCGCCATAGGGAAACTCAGACGGTTCGATAATCTGTAGAGTCCGCCATGCGAACATCGACTTACGGTCATTCGTAGAGGCCGCCGTGGAATCATCAGACTCCACGGCCATTCGAAATGGTGCGTCATGGGGACATCAGACTTTACTGTCATTCGGAAGGTGCGCATTGATGCGCACCAGCAATGATTATGCAGTTCCGCCGACGGTGATTTTATCCAGCTTCAGGGTTGGCTGGCCGACGCCGACCGGCACACTCTGCCCCTCTTTACCGCACACGCCAACGCCTTTATCCAGCGCCAGATCGTTACCAACCATTGAGATCTGCTGCATTGCTTCAATACCCGAACCAATCAGCGTGGCACCTTTCACCGGCGTGGTGACTTTGCCGTTTTCAATCAGATAGGCTTCTGAGGTTGAGAACACAAACTTGCCGGAGGTGATATCTACCTGACCGCCACCAAAGTTTGGTGCATAAATCCCGTACTCAACGCTGGAAATGATGTCCTGCGGCGTGGATTTACCTGCCAGCATATAGGTGTTGGTCATACGCGGCATCGGCAGATGCGCATAGGATTCACGACGCCCGTTACCGGTTGGCGGTACGCCCATCAGACGCGCGTTAAGCTTGTCCTGCATGTAGCCTTTGAGCACGCCGTTTTCGATCAGGACGTTATACTGGCCTGGCACGCCTTCGTCATCCACTGCCAGTGAGCCGCGCAGCCCTTCGATGGTGCCATCGTCAACCACGGTGCAGAGTTCAGAGGCCACCAGTTGCCCCATTTTTCCGCTGAAGACCGAAGTTTCACGACGATTGAAATCGCCTTCCAGACCATGACCGACTGCTTCATGCAGCAGCACGCCCGGCCAGCCAGCGCCCAATACCACCGGCAAGGTGCCCGCAGGCGCGGCCACGGCAGACAGGTTCACCAGCGCCAGACGCACCGCTTCACGCGCCCATGCATCGGCACGCACATCACCGTTTTCATCGGCATAGAAGAACTCATAACCGGTACGCGCGCCGCCGCCGCTGGAGCCGCGTTCACGTTTACCCTGATCTTCCACCTGCACGCTGATCGACAGACGCACCAGTGGGCGGATATCCGCAGCCAGCGTACCATCGGTCGCCGCCACCAGCACCTGCTCGTACACGCCAGTCAGGCTGGCATTGACTTCCTGCACGCGCGGATCGGCCGCACGTGCCACGGTATCAACACGATGCAGCAGTGCAATTTTGTCTTCGCGCGTCAGGCTGTCCAGCGGATTCACCGGCGCATATAGCGAACGGTTGATCACAGCTGAAAGTGTATGCGCTTTGCCATTGCCCTGCTCACGCACAATACTGCGCGCGGCTTCAGAAGACTGGCGCAGGGCGTTCAGGGTGATTTGGTCTGCGTAAGCGAAACCGGTTTTCTCACCACTGATAGCACGCACACCGACACCCTGGTCGATGTGGTAAGAACCATCTTTAATGATTTTGTCTTCCAGCACCCAGGATTCATGGAAACTGGACTGGAAGTAGAGGTCGGCATAATCCAGACGACGTTCTGAAAGCTGCCCTAACAGGGAAAAAAGGTCCTGCTGATTAATGCTGTTCGCAGCTAGTAACTGCTCACTTACCAGATTCAGAGTCATCGTTTCTCACTCATTATGTGCTCGGATAGTCATAGCCTGCGGCAATTCCCCGACGGCGTCAAATTCACTTCTTGTCGTCTTCGCGCGGTTTGCGCAGCACTTCATTGATTTCCGGTTTATCCAACGGTCCGCTAATGTGATAACGCAGTAGCGAGATCTTATTCCACAGCGGGCCCAATACTTTACTGGCGGCAAATACGGCGGCCCCGATCACCGGGTTGACCACAAAGGCCGTCGCCACCCCCACCGAAGCGGAGATCTCAGGGGCAACGACCGCTTCCATATCAATCTGGCGTTTTGCCAGGTCGATCTGCCCCTGCATGGCGATATCCGCTTCAAGGCCATCGACCAGCAGGTTATCCGTGTGCATCACACCGTTCTCGATCCACGCCGTGCCGTTAATTGAATCGAAATAGAAGCCTTCACTGAAGGTGTCACTGAAATCGAAGCGCAGCTTGCGCAGCAAGGCGTCAAAACTCATCAGGCGTAACAACTGCCCCGCACGCCCGGTGTTCACATCCGCAATCTGGCCTTTGCCAAAATGGGTTTTCAGCGTGCCGCTCAACGTTTCCGCTGAAGGCTGCCACGGTGCGGAACGCCAGTGCAGGTCATAATCCACGTTAAACGGGGCGTCACGAAGTGGGGTATTCATCCCAAACCAGTTAACGGCATCATTGATGTTTTTACCGCTCAGACTTCCTTTTAATGAGGTACGCTGATTGCCCGGCTTATTGACCCATTCTCCGTTGATCTTCAGCTTCGCACTGCCGGAATCCACGCTACCGTTAGTAAGTGCTAACGTATCTCCCTGCGGCTGTAATCTGGCCTGCATATGTCCAAACTTCTGCCCGCGCAGCCAGCACTCATCACAGTTTAGCTGCATCGCTGGCCAGTTACTGAAGTCTACTGTGCTGCTGTTGTCACCCAACGGCGAGGCGTTGTTGTCGCTGCTGTTCGCCCATTCTGGATTGTAGTAAAGATAGCTAAGGTCGATTTGCCATGGCGCATGCTGTGCGGTTTGCAAACTGCCTAGCGCTTCGCGGCTTTCCAGCTGGAGTTGTGTGTTGCCGGTCGGCCCTTGCGTGACGGTGGCATTAACGTCATGCCACTGCTGGCCACCGAGCATAAGTGCCGGTGTCCGCAGAGTTACATCGCCTGGTAACAGCGCGCCGCCGACTTCCGTTTCGCCCTGAGCATTACGCGAACCACTGCTTCCCGCCAATAGCCCCATCCAGGCTTCACCATCCAGCGGCGGTAAATTGAGTTCCATCCCGCGTTTTTCTGGCAGCTTCGGCGTGCTTTTCGCATCGTTGAGCCAGATGCCGCGATCCACGCGCAGCTGAGGTTCGAGAATCCAGCGGCTGTTAAAACGGTTATGCTCGCGCACGCTGCCGCTTAGCGTAAATCCTTTCAGGTCACCGGTGGCGTTAATGGCGATCGGCATCGCTTCGCCCGCCTGCTTATCCAGTGGCGAAGGTAAGTGACTACTTACTGTTTTTGCATCGCCCTGCAAATCGACTTTATAGGTCGCGCCCCCTTTGTGTGGCAGCGTGATGTCGACATTGCCCTGCCACGGCAGACTGCCGCTCAATTGACTGCTAACGCTGGTCGGCAACACTTTCAGTTTCGACGGCTGCCAGTCGCCCAGCAGCTTCACATTGACACCGAAGTTGTCAGGGTTTTCGGTAGTGGTAAAACTGACGCCAGTGGGCTGACCAAACCAGTTGGCCTGCATCTCTTCACTTTCGAGATTGCCGTTGTTGTAACGGAAACGTCCGGTGAGGTTTTCCAGCGTGGTGTTTAACGGCTTAATGTGCAGGCTGTTATTGTTCATCACCACATTACCGCTGGCATGTACCAATTCACCATCCAGCGGAATATCGAGATTCAATGAACCGCGCACATTGCCACCGATTTGCAACTGCTGCAGTGCCGCGCCCAACGTCGATTTCAGAGGCGTCTGTTCGAAGTAATCGGCAATCTGCTTGCCCTGACCGCTAAGATCGCCATTAATAATCAACTTCTCTTTGAGATAGTCGGGGATCACCGCGCTGACGTTACGCGCATCCACTTCTCCCAATTTGGTTTTCTCGGCTTTCATCCACAGGCCGTCGTTAACAAAATCGAGGTCGATATCGAGGTTTTCCAGCGCGGGCCAACCGGGCTGGAACTGGAAGGTGGATTGACGCAGCGGCACCCATACTTCAAACATGCCGTCATTGTGCTTAAACGGGAACAGGCTGGGATTACCGGCGAACAACAGCGTGGCATTGTCCACCTTCCCGCCTTTGATCGACTCGCTGAGGAAATGGGTCAGATCATGGCCCATTAGCGGTTCCGGGAAGTAGCGCCAGGCATCACCCGCATCGGTGACGCGAATGCCCGCCAGAATATTCAGCTGTGGCGCTTTGCCGATATTCTGCTGATAGCGGAAATCACCGCGCGCCCACAGGGAACGTGCCTGAACATCAAGATTCTGACCGTCCAGCGTCAGGCCGCTGGCATCGCGCTGCCAGTTCAGTTTGCCAGTGATCTGTTGAATTTGCAGTGGCGCCTGGAACATGTCGCCATAAGGCACTTCCGCTTGTCCCATCGCCACATCCAACCGACCGTTACTCACGCTGCCGCTGGCGGTACCGTTTAGATTGCTGATCCCTGGCAACAGCTCCCAATGCTGCCACGCCAGGTTGCGCCATTTGGCTTGCAGGCGGGTTTGTTCGGGCTGATTGAGCGGAATATCCAGCGCCAGCGCATCGATGTTGCCGCGCGGCTGCAATGCACGCCAGTTATCCAGTAACGCAGGGGATAAGGGTTTGAACAGCGGCACCAACGGTGCCAGACGCTCCAGATCCAGTTGCGTGGCACGCACACGCACCTCCGCACCACTGTTGGCGCCCAGCATCTGCTGGTCTTCCGGCTTCCACAGCAATGAGAAGTGTCCCGGTGCCCAGGCGATGCCATCGGTGCTGAGTCGGGTTTGCGGGACGGACAAACTCCAGCCATTTTGGAAACGCGCCAGATGCGCGGTTAAGCCATCAACCTGCAGTTGGTGATCGCCCTGTTCGCCGCGCCAGCGTGCACCGCCTTTACTGAGCAACAGGTCACCGGCGTAGACATCGCCATCACGCAGATTCACCCATGCCGCCAGGCTGAAACGGGCACTTTCGAGGCTGGTGTTGTCGCGCAGCCACGGACCGATCCACGGACGCACATCGACGTCATCCGCTTGCATCCAGATGCGGCCATCGTTGAGTAATCCGTTGGTATCGTTGAGATCGAGTCGCACCTGCACTACACCATGCTGACCGGTAAAGCTGGAGAGATTGACTTCCCCTTCCGCACGGTGACGCGTGCTTTCGTTGAGCCAGGTCAGGCGCGGAATCGCCAGCTCAGCGTGCTGGCCAGAGGGCGTGAGAAAACGGATGCTGCTATCACGCAGATCAAAGTGGTCAAACTGGCGCAGAAACAGATCGTTGATTTGCGCCGGCTTAAAGCTGTTTTTTTGTTGATCGCTGGTGAGCAGTGGATGATTGGTTTCGAGACGCAGTTGCCAGAAGGTAAGATCACGGAACTGCCAGCGCCAGTGCAGCAGCGATTGCCAGACGTTAAGCGCCAGATTTACGCGGCCAATGGTGAGTTTGCCATCTTCCGGCATCACAACGTTGAGATTACGCACCTGCAGGGTTGGGCCGAAGTTCTCCCATTTACCCTGCAGCTCGCTGGCATCCACCGTCACTCCGCTGACGCGTGAAATCGTCTGCAGTATGTCGCTGCGATAGCTGTTGAGATGCGGCATAACGAGGCGCAACCCGCTGACCAGCAGCGCCACAATAACGATGATTGCGGCGAGCAGCAGTAACAAAATCCTCGGCAACCGCCTCACACACCTCTCCTTGCTACCCGTTGAATAACGGCGTTCAACCTCACGACTTACATCATGACGACGTCAAACTGCTCCTGAGTATAGAGCGGCTCAACATGGACTTTAACCTGCTTACCGACAAAGATTTCCACTTCAGCCAGCGCATGTGACTCTTCGCTTTTTAATGCTTCACCCACCGCCGGGGAAACGTAAACGAGGAAGCGATCCGAATCATAAGCATGATGTACACGCACGATTTCGCGCATGATTTCGTAGCAGACCGTTTCGACCGTTTTCAGCGTGCCGCGCCCTTTGCATACCGGGCAATCGGCACAGAGCACATGTTCAATACTTTCACGCGTACGCTTGCGCGTCATTTCCACCAGACCGAGCGCCGAGAAGCCGTTGATACCGGTTTTCACTCGATCTTTGCTCAGCGCACTTTCCAGCGAATGCAGTACGCGGCGACGATGGTCGTCATTACTCATGTCGATAAAATCGATGATGATAATGCCGCCCAAATTGCGCAGACGCAGTTGGCGAGCAATCGCCTGTGTGGCTTCAATGTTGGTGTTGAAGATGGTTTCGTCGAGATTACGATGCCCAACAAATGCACCGGTATTGATATCGACGGTGGTCATGGCTTCGGTTTGATCGATGATCAGATAGCCGCCCGACTTGAGTTCAACCTTGCGCTCCAGAGAGCGCTGGATTTCATTCTCAACATCAAACAGATCGAAGATTGGCTGTTTGCCGCTGTACAGCTCCAGCTTGCTGGCCATTTCCGGGATATATTCGCCGGTAAATTCCACCAGCAGATCGCAGGTCAGACGTGAATCAACGCGAATACGATCCAGCGCTGCGCCGGCAAAGTCGCGCAACACGCGCTGTGCCAGCGCTAATTCACCGTACAGCAGACAGCGCGTCTGATTACGTTTTTTGCGCTCGCTGACTTTGGTCCACAGACGCTTGAGGAAGGCGGCATCCTGCGCCAGATCTTCCTCACAGATGCCTTCGGCAGCAGTACGAATAATGAAGCCGCCGAGGTCGTCGCAGTAGGCGGAAACGACCGCTTTCAGGCGATCACGCTCCGCTTCGCTTTCAATACGCTGGGAAACACCCACATGCGATGCGCCTGGCATAAACACCAGATAACGTGAAGGCAGCGTAATATCGGTGGTAAGGCGCGCGCCTTTGGTGCCGAGCGGATCTTTCACCACCTGCACCACTAAATCCTGGCCGGGGCGCACCAACTCGCTAATATCGCGTACGACGAAGTTTTTCTTCTCATCACCCGCCACGCATTCAGTGTGCGGCATGATGTCAGAAGCATGCAGAAAGGCGGCTTTATCCATGCCAATATCAACAAACGCGGCCTGCATGCCGGGCAACACGCGGCTAATGCGACCTTTATAGATATTCCCTACGATACCGCGCCGTGCTTCGCGCTCAATGTGAATTTCCTGCAGAATGCCGCCATCAATATAGGCAACACGGGTTTCAGAAGGTGTAACGTTAACCAGCAGCTCAGCCGTCATCTTGTCCCCTTAACGCACGCAGTGACTGAAAGTGGCTCAGCAACTCATTGGTTTCAACCAGCGGTAATCCCACTACGGCGTGATAGCTTCCATTAATCTTGCGGACAAAATTGCCGCCCAGACCCTGTATTCCGTACGCGCCGGCTTTGTCCATCGGCTCGCCGCTGGCAATATAGTGCGAGATTTCTTCTGCCGTGATATTGCGGAATGTCACGTCAGTGGTGACAAGGCAATCCAGCTCGCGTGCACTGTCAGCCAGCGCGACGGCGGTCATCACCTGATGCGTTTGCCCGGAGAGTTGACTCAACATCTGCGCTGCGTGTGCAGCATCGCGCGGCTTTTCCAGCACGTCATTGTTGAGTACCACGATGGTATCTGCACCCAGCACCGGTAAATCCTGCGGCGCGACCGCCACGCCAGCTCGCGCTTTGTCCAAAGCCAGACGGCGAACATACACTTCCGCCGCTTCTTCTGGCTGGCGCTGCTCTTCAACGTCGGTAATCAGACGTTCAAACTGCAGACCCAATTGCGTGAGCAGTTCACGTCGACGCGGTGAACCGGATGCGAGATACAGGCTTATCATAGTCTTCCTTACTGAACAGCGAACTGACGGCGAATCTTTCTCATTAATAAGAATAGCCAGGGCCATAGAATGCCGTCGACCACACTGCTCCAGAAGATTTCCGGGCGGAATGAGACGTTGATGACCAGGAATTCAGCCCAGAAAACAATGACATCCACCGCGAGCGACAGCACCATAACCATTAATGCCTGCTGCCACAACGCCAGATTTCGGAATAGCTGAAATTTGAAGGCCACCAGATACGCGATGATGCTGAACGCCAGCGCGCGCACCCCCAGCGTCGAACCGGCCACCAGGTCCATCACGGCCCCTAAAAAGAAGCCTGTACCAACATTAACCCGGTGCGGTAATGCCAGAACCCAGTAAACCAGGATCAACAAAAGCCATGAAGGCCGGAACATGTAGATTTGTTCCGGCCAGGGCATGATTTGCAGAATGAGGGCAATCAGAAAGGACAGCCAGATAACCCATCGGCCCTGGCTGCGATATCGACTCAAGGCTGGCCTCCGCGTGTGTTCGCTGGGATCCCTTGCGAACGACTGCTGTTAGCGGGTGCCGGCGGCCCCATTTGCTGCGTAGGCTGCATCATATCCGGTGCCGGTGGGCCCATTTCGCCTGCTGGCGGCAAGACCTGCGGCATCATCTGCATCAGACGCTCATTCGCCACGCGGTGAACTTCATCTGGTGCCATTGGCATGTCGCCATTCTTATCCGCGCCCCACAACAGCAGCAGGTAACGCAGACGTTGCAGGCCTGCCGTCGGATGCGCCTGAATCACGGTGTAGGCACGTTGGGTATCGACTTTCACGGAAGAGACCACGCCAACCGGGTAGCCTTCAGGGAAACGCCCGCCGAGGCCTGACGTCACCAGCACATCGCCGACACGAATGTCGGTGTTGCCCGGCAGATGTTCCAGCTGCAAATCTTCACTGCAGCCGTTACCCGCCGCAATCACGCGAATATCATTACGTAACACCTGAATCGGCAACGCATGCGAAGCATCACAAATCAGCAGTACACGGCTGGTCACCTGACCCACAGCCACCACCTGACCCACTACACCTTTATCACTGATCACCGGCTGGCCTTCGTAAACACCGTTTACGCTGCCTTTATCGATAACCACCTGATCGGTATACGGATCGGTGCCGGTTGAAATCACCTGGGTCACCATCTTGTGCTCATCCTGACGCAGCGGCGAGCCGAGCAGCTCACGCAGACGTGCGTTTTCCTGCTTGTATTGCCCCAGCATCAGCAGGTCACTGTTTTTCAGGAAGAGCTCACGGCGCAGCGCTTTGTTTTCCAGCTCGAGCTGCTGGCGTGAAGCCAGCGTTTCTGAGACGCCGTCAAGAAGCTGTCGCGGCCCATTGGCCAGAAAATAAAATGGACTTACCGACGTGTCCAGGTAGTTGCGGATCTGGGAGAAGGAGCTCACGCGGCTGTCTGCGATAATAATCGCGATAGCCACAATGACTGCCAGAAAGAGACGCAACTGCAGGGAAGGCCCCCTGCTAAAAATCGGCTTCATAAATTCTGCGTGTTCCTCGACATCAGGGAAGAAGCGCCAGTCTTATGACTAACGCCTCCAGGGCTGGACGCATCTCGCCGTCGTGCGCAGCGTCGATAGGCGCGACTCCCTGCGCAATTTGACCACGGTCTCAGCCGATGAGGATTTACTCCTCGCTGAACAAATCGCCGCCGTGCATGTCGATCATTTCCAACGCTTTACCACCGCCGCGCGCGACGCAGGTCAGCGGGTCCTCTGCAACGACAACCGGAATACCGGTTTCTTCCATCAGCAGACGATCCAGATTGCGCAGCAATGCGCCACCACCGGTCAGCACCATGCCGCGCTCGGAGATATCAGAAGCCAGTTCTGGTGGGCACTGTTCCAGCGCGACCATCACTGCACTCACGATACCGGTCAACGGCTCTTGCAGCGCTTCGAGGATTTCATTGGAGTTCAGGGTAAAGCCACGCGGTACACCTTCAGCCAGGTTACGACCACGTACTTCAATTTCGTGTACTTCATCACCCGGATAGGCAGAACCAATGCCGTGCTTGATACGTTCCGCAGTGGCTTCACCAATCAGTGAACCGTAGTTGCGGCGCACATAGTTAATGATAGCTTCATCGAAGCGATCACCACCGATACGTACAGAAGAAGAGTAGACCACGCCGTTCAGGGAGATAACGGCCACTTCAGTGGTACCACCACCGATATCCACCACCATCGAACCGGTTGCTTCAGATACCGGCAGGCCTGCACCAATTGCGGCAGCCATCGGCTCTTCAATCAGAAACACTTCGCGCGCGCCTGCACCTTGTGCAGATTCACGGATAGCACGGCGCTCAACCTGAGTGGCGCCAACCGGTACACAGACCAGCACACGTGGGCTTGGACGCATAAAGCTGTTGCTGTGCACTTGCTTAATGAAGTGCTGGAGCATTTTTTCAGTCACGAAGAAATCGGCGATCACGCCATCTTTCATAGGACGGATGGCCGCGATGTTGCCTGGAGTACGACCCAGCATCTGCTTGGCGTCATGACCTACGGCCGCAACGCTCTTTGGCGAACCGGCACGATCCTGACGAATGGCAACCACGGAAGGCTCGTTCAGCACGATGCCTTGTCCTTTTACGTAAATCAGGGTATTCGCGGTACCCAGGTCAATGGACAAGTCATTGGAAAACATGCCACGAAATTTTTTAAACATACTAAGGGATAATCCTGCAAGCTGGGGGCGGAAAATAAAATCCGCCTACTTTACCAACCACGCGAAGCCGCTACAAGGCGCAAAAACGTTCTGCTTCGGTGAAAAAATACGCTGAATAATTTTTTGGGCCGATTCGCTTATCCCTGGCCGCCGTTAAATAGCGCTAAGCCGCCCTATTAAACGTAAATTCCCCCTCAATCACCGGGCGAATTTCGACATAAAATCTAACATTTCCAGCCATCATAAGCGCGGACGTAATCCACTAAAGGGCAGAAAAAGGCCCCTCAGCGCCACTTTACTGGCTGAAGACCTAAATTCGATAACGTTGTGAATGTTTTTTCACGTTACTGTTCACCGGCAATGATGGGGCAAAGAAGTCGCCCTGCCCACCTGCCACGCCCAGATTCGCCAGCGTTTGCCACTCCGCGCGCGTGCGCACGCCTGCAGCAAAAACTTGTGTCGAGGTGGATTTGCACACTTCCAGTAAACTTTGCACAAATAACTGGTTTTCAGTACGACGTTCAATATTACGTACCAGCCCCGGATCGAGTTTGATCACTTCGATTGGGAACTGCTTGATATAAGCACTGCTCACCACGGTCATGCCCGCCTGATCCACCGCCACACGGCAACCAAACGCGGTCAACATTTGGAAAACCGGCACTAAGCGATTGATGTGTTGACAAACATCAGCCTCAGCAAGTTCAAATAAAAAACGTTTTCTTTGCGATTTTGTACATTGCAGCAAAAGCTTTTGCAGCCAGCGCTGGAATGGACGCTGTAATAAGGAGTCAATATTGACGGGTAAAGCCAGCGTTTCATCAGGCCACACTTCAGAGAGGGCCGCAATTCGCGTCACCAGTTGGCGATCCCAACTGTCGGTCAAACCCAGTTGCAGCACCAGTGGCATAAACTCGGCCGACACCACTTCTTTGTCGCCATCGAACACGCGCGCCAGCATTTCACGGTGGTGCACTTTGCCATCCAGCAACACAGCCGGTTTTTGGTAAAGACGTGGGCCGCCGCGATTAAGCGTGTTTTCCAGCAGCGTTCGCCAGCGCACACTACCACGTCCCATGTCTAAGGTATTGCCTTCACCGACTGACCAACTGTTACCGCCCTGCAAGGCGGCACGACGGGTCGCCATCTCGACATTTTCCATCACCTGCGGCACGGTTTCTCCGCTGCGCCAGGCGCTGATGCCAATGTGGATTAAATCATCGCGATCGACCATACGCATCGGCGGCAATGAGTCGACCGCGTTGATCAACTGATCGGCGATACTGTTGGCCTCTTTGAGCGTGCGGTGCGGCAATAACACGGCAAAATCGCTGCGGAAGTAGCGTGCCAGTAAAGCGCCTGGATATCGCAGAACAAATGTCGACAGCATATTAATCAGGTCAAACAGGTATTCATCCACCAGCGTTTGGCCCAGCGTTTCATGCAGCGTGTCGAGATCGGGCAGGCGCACCATCATCACCACGCCATGCGTGCCCACATCTTCCTGATCTTCCAGCAGCGTGGCTAACTGGTTATCGAAGAACAGGCGGTTATTCAGGCCGGTGCGTGAATCCTGTGCGGCAAACGTACGGATAAGCGTATCAATGCGCAAGCGCTGCTCGCCCGCTTCCTGAAGATCGTTAAGCAAAGTGTCAATGGCGCGACTGGCTTTTGGCGGCCATTCGGCATAATGGCCGACGTAGGGCACGCGCTCACCCGCCAGAATACGCTCGGAGCGAGCTTCTAAACGCTCCATGTGCTGCCAGCGACGATTGATCCAGCGATGCGTCATCACCAGTAAAGCCGACATAATCGCCACCACGCTGAGCAGGACAATCAGCGTATAGGCACCGGTAAAGGAACGGAACCAGGTTTTCGCAGGATCGAGTACCACTACACGCAGCTCAAGGCCGGGAGAGTGCACTAACGGAAGATCGAACTGAATAAAACGATTCGGCTCATCTTCGAGCATAGGATTTTCATGGCGAGCGAGTTGAAACACCACGGTATTGCCGTTATGCATCTCAATCTGTTCCGCATTGATCACCGGCATGATGCGCGTCAACCACTGCGTCAGTTCTTGTGGCGATTGCGTTGTCAGCGCTTTATCGACTTCGGTCGCTAGCGTATTGACGCGTGTTTCAACGCGCTGTTGCGATAGCCAGATAAAACTAAAAGCGCAGCCGACCAGCATCAATAACATTGCCAGTAAGCTTAATAATGTAATAAACGCAGAAAACTTAGTTGTTAATCGCATCCCTGTGCCTGTATCACTGCGGTTCTAAACGGTCGCCATCCGACGGCGCCAACCTGCTCATTGGCGTAAACCTGAGCAAAATAGCACAAAACATCGTCTGAATCAGCGCCAGACGCGCATCAAATTAGGCGGTGCGCCATGCTAATCGGACCTGCGGCGCGAGTATAGCCGCAAAGTGTGATGGCTTGCGTTTCACACGGACTTTTTCGTCCTATTCTCAACAGAGCCCGCTTGCCAGGAAATTTCATATTTTTCCGGGCAAAGTGGCGTGTCCAGCGCGAGTTGATCATGCTGAGTACAACACCACCTTTTTCGCCGGAGAATGCCATGAAGCTGAAGCAATACCTTACCGAATCCGACGTGACGCCCGAGAGCATCTTTAATATGCGCCGCCGTCAGGTGTTGAAAGCGCTGGGATTAGGCGCCGCTGCGGCAAGTTTACCCGGCGCGGCGCAGGCAGATGTGCTGAGCTGGTTTAAAGGCAATGACCGTCCACCTGCCCCCGCAGGTCGCGATCTGCAATTTACCAAACCCGCGCAGTATCAGGCCGATCTGCCGATGACACCGTTTGACAAGGTTTCTGGCTATAACAACTTTTATGAGTTTGGTCTGGATAAGGCCGATCCAGCTGCCAACGCCGGCACGCTGAAAACTGAGCCCTGGCAGTTGCGCATTGAAGGTGAAGTGGCGAAACCGATCACGCTGGATATGGACGACATCTTTAAACGTTTTGCCATGGAGCAGCGTATTTATCGCATGCGCTGTGTTGAAGCGTGGTCGATGGTGATCCCCTGGGTGGGCTTTGAGCTGAATAAATTACTCAAACTGGCTGAACCCACCAGCAATGCCCGCTTTGTCGCCTTTCAGACGTTATATGCTCCGGACCAGATGCCAGGTCAGAAAGATCGCTTTATTGGCGGTGGGCTGGATTATCCGTATGTGGAAGGGTTGCGTCTTGATGAAGCGATGCACCCTCTCACACTATTAAGCACCGGCGTGTACGGTAAAGCGCTGCCGCCACAGAATGGCGCCCCGATTCGCCTGACGGTGCCGTGGAAATACGGTTTCAAGGGCATCAAATCCATCGTTAAAATCACCCTGACGCGCGACCAGCCTCCTACCACATGGAACCAAATCGCCAATAACGAATATGGATTTTATGCCAACGTTAACCCCCATGTGAATCACCCGCGCTGGTCGCAGGCCACCGAGCGTTTTATTGGTTCCGGCGGCATTCTGAATGTCGAACGCCAGCCAACCCTGCTGTTTAACGGCTACGCTAAAGAGGTGGCTTCACTGTATCGCGGGCTCGATTTACGGGAGAATTACTGAGTGCGACTGACGTTACGCCATATCACCCTGTTAAAAGTGGTGCTGCATCTCGCGGCTTTCCTGCCGTTTGTGTATCTGTTTATGGCAGCCAGCCAGGGCTGGTTAAGTGCCGATCCGGCGAAAGATATCCAGCATTTTACCGGCAGAATGGCGTTAAAGTTGCTTCTGGCGACGCTGCTGGTGAGCCCACTCACGCGTTACCTGAAACAGCCTCTGCTGATTCGCACCCGCCGCCTGCTCGGCGTGTGGTGTTTTGCCTGGGCATGTTTGCATTTGACCAGCTATTACCTGCTGGAACTGGGTTATAACCACCTGCAACTGCTGGGTAGTGAGATCGTTTCACGTCCTTATCTGTTACTGGGTATGATCTGCTGGCTGGTGCTGTTTGCCCTCGCCATCACCTCATTTCAACGTGCCCAACGTAAGCTTGGCCGTCGCTGGCAAACCCTGCACAACGGCATCTATCTTGTCGCGATCCTCGCACCTATCCACTATCTTTGGTCGGTGAAAGTCTTCTCCCCGCAGCCCTGGATTTATGCGCTGGTGGCTTTAGTGCTGTTAGGTTGGCGTTACAATAAGTTGCGTAAACTTCTGCATCGATAATCCCCGCATGGTTGTCTTCCTGCTGTGAAATCTGATAAAAGGTGTGGCCTTCGGGCCGCATCCGATCAACTTCGCAGATAAGACCAGTATTTTGCTGCGAATTGCGACGAAACGGATATAATGCCCGGCTTTATTGCAAGCGAAGTCGTCTTTTTCACTCTCAGGAGTGACAAACGACAGATGTCGCGGTATTTTACGCGATGCCTTACTGATTGCAGGAGATAGCAGCAAGATGGCGCACGAATTTCACATACTGCTTTTAAACGGCCCCAACCTGAATTTGTTGGGAACGCGCGAGCCTGAGAAGTATGGGCACATCACGTTGGCAGAAATTGTCAGCGATTTGACCCAGCAGGCCGATCAGCATCATGTGAAATTGAGTCATTTGCAATCGAATGCAGAGTTTCAGTTGATTGATCGTATTCACGAGGCCCGTGGCAATGTGGATTACATCATCATCAACCCGGCTGCATTCACGCATACCAGCGTTGCACTGCGTGATGCCCTGTTGGCGGTTAGCATCCCTTTTATTGAGGTGCATCTCTCGAACGTGCATGCACGTGAGCCGTTCCGACATCACTCCTATCTTTCTGATGTATCTGCTGGCGTCATTTGTGGACTGGGCGCTGATGGATACTCATGGGCTTTACAAACGGCAGTAAAACGCCTGTCACATTCCAATTAAACAGAGTACGGAACCACACTCATGGATATTCGTAAAATTAAGAAACTGATCGAACTGGTTGAAGAGTCTGGCATCTCCGAGCTGGAAATCTCTGAAGGCGAAGAGTCAGTTCGTATCAGCCGTTCACCTGCGAACGCTGGCTATCCGGTCATGCAACAGGCTTATGCTGCGCCAGTGATG